>JAZRYJ010000053.1:0-5513 GCA_045600635.1 Candidatus Methanarcanum sp. | reverse complement strand
CCCGCCCTGCGGGGAACCTTGTTCCGTAGGATGGACGACTCCGTCCTCCATCACTCCGCTCTTAAGATACTTCTTGATGATGACAAGCAAGGTCTCATCCTTGATGTCCCTTCTCAGAATATTCATGAGAATGTCGTGATTGATTGTGTCAAAATACTTCGACAGGTCTATATCGACAGCCCAGAAATAACCGTCATCGCAGTCATTCCGAACCGTTTCCATAGCATCATGACAGCTCCTTCCGGGTCTGAATCCGAAACTCCTTTCCGAGAATTTCGGTTCATATATCCCGGAGAGCACCTGCGCGATCGCCTGCTGTATCGCTCTGTCGAGTACCGTCGGCACTCCGAGATTCCTCTCTCCCCCGTCAGGTTTGGGTATCACTACCCTCCTGACAGGTTTCGGTTTATACAGACCTGTACGCAATCTGGCGTACAGGTCGCCCCAATTCTGTTCGACAAATTCAGGGAGTTCAGTAACAGACATCCCATCCGTTCCTTCCGCCCCTCTATTGCCTACGACCCTGTCGACAGCTGACTTGAAGTTATCTCTGTCCAATACGCTGTCCATAAGGTCGCGTGCACGCAGTTCTCCCAATCTCTCCGTGAGGATGACATAGTTTCTATTCACATCGGTCTGGACTTCCAGCCCGTTCCTTTGCAGATAGTTGAATAATCTTTTACCCTGTCTGCTCATCCTTACCACTTCGTTCTAATCCGAAGAACCGTACTGCTGTTCCGTCCTTCCCCGTATCTTCCTCTGAACATACCTTCGGGTACTATGACGTCTGCTGACTTCTTGCGGTTCAATGCAACATCGCTGCTGCGGTTGTCTTTCTCGGGACGTACCGCAAGACCTCCCCAGGTAAACACACCTTCTTTCATTCCGTTAACCGCCACATCTATTGTCTGGATCTCGTGCAGATTTCGGACTTCATTCTCTATTGCAAACTCATCCATCCAGAACAACCTCATATGTGATTCCTGTCCGTCGGTTCGGAATTTCATCTCGGGCTTCTTTCAGATTCCGTCTCACGGCGGACACCCTTGCCTCCGATTCATGATTCCCTCTGCCAGGCTCATAAAGAACTTTCATCTCCAAGAAGTTTCAAAAAGATTTGAACTGGGACCTCCCGAAGGGAGAATCCCAGGTGTGTATGCTGGGCACACAGAACATGGGGGGTGATTCCCCCTAATATGTTTAGAACAGATTGACAAGAGCATCGACTGCCCAGCAACCTTTGCCTTCCTCGCCGACAATGACAGGGTTGATCTCGATCTCTTTAATCTCCGGATTCTCAGATGAGATGAGGACAAGTTTTCTCATGGCGTCCTTCATCGCAGCGATGTCTGATTTTGCAGTTCCTCTTGCTCCGTTAAGCAACTTGAATGCTTTCGTCGTTACAATCATCTCTTCAAGCTGTTCCTCACTGAGCGGAGTAAGTGACTGTGAAATCTCTCTCAGAATCTCGACGAATATTCCTCCGAGACCGAATGACAGGATTCCTCCGAACTGTTTGTCGTTCATGATAGAGATGATGACCTCTCTTCCTGATACCATCTGCTGGATGGATACTCCGTCAAGTCTTGCCTCGGGTTTGTTCTTCTTGCATGAGGCCATGATCTTGTCGAATGCCTCTTTGGCAGCATTCGCATCCTTGACTCCGACAACGACTCCTCCGACATCGGTCTTGTGTGCGATGTCAGGTGAGATGATCTTCATAACGACAGGATATCCTATCTTGTTGCATGCCGCGACGGCTTCATCAGCTGTCTTTACTGATGCTTCTCCCGGGATCGGCAGATCGTATGCTTTGAAGATCTCCTTTCCTTCTGCCTCAGTGAGTGATTTCCTTCCCTCTTTGGCTGCAGTTGCAAGAATCTCCTGTACCTTTGCTCTGCCTGATTTCTTAGGCATGATCATCGGTGTGTACTTCTTGTCCTCGTTGATCGTGTATCTTCTGAGTACATCCAATGCGTGGACTGCTCTGTCAGGTGTCGGATATGTCGGCAAAAGAGCAGAACGTGTGATGGCTGCTGCCTTGGCACACTTCGTTCCTCCGGCCCAGCATATTGCGATGGGCACTTTGATGTCATTCTTGATCCTGACAAGATTCTCAGCGACAGATTCCAGATCCGCTGTATCGAGCGGCGAACCCATGACGACAAGTCCTCCGACCTCGGGATCCTCCTGGATTATCCTGATCGCTTTCTCGAAATATTCTGCCTTGGCATCTCCTCTGATATCGATCGGATTGGTCAATCCGGCGATGGTGGGTATCTCTGTTTTCAATCTCTCATTCGTCTTATCGGAAAGTTTTGCGGCTCCGATGTATTTCGCATTGTATGCTGCATCTGCTGACATCACACCGAGTCCGCCGGCATTGGTGATGATTCCGATCTTGTCCTTCTCCATGCGTGTGTGCTCGTGGAACATTGCGAACAGATCGTACAATTCATCGAGATCGTTGGCTCTGACCATGTTGAGCTTCTTGAAAACAACGCTGTTGACGGCATCCGAACCTGCTATGGAACCTGTGTGCGACGATGCTGCCGCACCTCCTGCTGCAGTGGCTCCCGCCTTGAAAATGATGACAGGTTTCCTCGGCTCCATGTTCTCGATGGCTTTAACGAACTTCTTACCGTTGGAGATTCCCTCACAGTAGATTCCGATGACATGCGTGGATTTGTCCTTGGCCAATTCATCGATCACTTCAGGTTCATCCACATCGCATTTGTTACCGAATGTGATGAACTTGGCGATACCGACTCCTGTTGAGTGCGCCCAATCGAGCATTGATGAACCGACAGCACCTGACTGTGATAATATGGATATGTTTCCTGGCTTCGGGAGAAGTTTTGCGAATGTCACATTGACATGTCTTCCGGGATCCAACAATCCGAAACAGTTCGGACCGAGAATCCTGATGCCGTATTCTTTTGCTTTGGCAACAAGCTGTTTCTCGAGTTCAGCGCCCTCAGCGCTCTCTTCTTTGAAACCGGCTGTGAGAATCGTGATGTATTTCACACCGGCATCCTTGAGATTGTCCATCTCCGGGATGACGAATGCACTCTTGATCGTAAGTGCGGCCAGATCTACCGGCTTTCCGATTTCTTTCACATTTTTGTAGCATTTGAGGCCCTGAATGTCCTCCCCTTTGGGGTTGACAGGGTATATCTTACTCTTGTCGAATCCTGCATTTATCAGGTTGGCAACGAGCATTCCTCCGATCTTGCTGATATCGTTGGATGCTCCGATAATAGCAATGGAATCCGGGTTGATGAATCCTTTCATGTGAAGAGTATCTTATAGTATTATTATAAGGCTTACTTCAAAACTCACGGCTTCTCAATCTCATCTCTGGGGACTAGTTTGCATTCATCCTTGATATATGCATATGTTTTCCTTATCATCGCTTCAGCAAACTTCATCGGCGCCAGTGCATTAGAACATCTGGCGCACGCAGCGGATATCATATAGACAAGGGTATTGCTGACCTCATTGAATGCATTCTGACGCTCTTCATCCGATTCTCCGAACATCTTGAGATGTTCTTCGATCACATCATCCAGGAATCCCTGTGCATCCAAGAACATGTCCAACCATTCATTGTTATTCAATTCCGGTTCTTTTCCGAATTCAATAATCTCATCGGAAGACCATGATCTGGCTGTCTGACATGCCAACGGTACCACAGTCTCTATGACACAGATGTCCGATTCCACAGCTTCCTCTGGATCCATGGCATCAGCACAATCACTGGCTGCAGCCATGGACAGATACAGGATGACCTTTCCGATGGACGGCTCATATCCCAGAATAGAATTGACGTTATCATTTGCTGTTTTCATTCTGCCGGTAAAATCATCTAATGTCAGGTCGGGCATCTGATCACGACCACGCATCAACAAGAATGTTAATATAATGTGCACATTCGAATAGTCATGGAAGAAAAGACGTCCTCTGAACTATTCGAAATCGGTGTCAGATATGAATTGGGACAGGGTGTCGAAAAGAATCTTTCCAAAGCTGCCGAATACTATAGGGCGTCTGCAGATATGGGTAATCCTGCTGCAGAATGCGCGTTGGGAGAATTGTATATGGCCGGCAACGGTGTGCCCAAGGATTCCGAAACAGGCATAGAATATTTCACCAGATCTGCAGAAAAAGGATTCGGCAAAGGCATGTTCAATATGGGCATGGTATATTGGGCCGGCGCAGGTGTTGAAAGAGATTACTCAAAAGCCAAGGAATGGTTCCTCAAAGCTGCTGAAAAAGATGAATTGGGAGCATATGTGGAACTCGGTATGCTGTACATCAACGGCACTGGCGTGGAACAAAATTTCGAAGAGGCCGGAAAATGGCTGCTGAAAGCCGCTGAGAAAGGCGATGAGATATCCCAGTTCAAAGTCGCATACATGATAGAGGAGGGTACCGGATTTGAAAAAGATGAAAAGAAAGCCTACGAATGGTATCTCAAATCCGCTGAGAACGGAGTTCCGGATGCCCAATTCAAAGTTGCGGCCATGATAATGTCCGGTGTTGTCGAAAAAGATGAAATGAAGGCAATGGAATGGTATGAGAAAGCTGCAAAGGCAGGACTCGTACCTGCCATGTTCAATCTCGGCATCTTAAAATTCACAATGATGGAATACGATGATGCATACAGATGGTTCGAGACTGGTGCATTCAAAAATGACAGTGACTGTCAGTTCTATCTCGGACGCATGTACCTTGAAGGCAAAGGCACTGAAAAGGACATAGGGAAAGGAGTCGTTTGGCTGAGAGTTTCAGCCAGTAACGGAAATGAAATGGCGAAGGATGTCCTTTCCCGCATAGATGAGAGCTAGAGATCCTTCTGCATCATCTCAGTTAGTCCATTCACATAATTGTATGCCTCAAAAAGATATTCCGGTTCATCGCCGATATTGTCTCTGATCTCAGAATACAATACGACAAGAATGTCGCGAACGACAGACATTGCCTCATATTCCTTCTCTGTTACTCTTTTCATTTTAATCATGTGCCAAGCACACTATTTCAATATAAGTCGCATTATTACAGTTAATCAATTAATAACTTTAATAACATTAATAACGTTAATTAATTAAAATATTAGTTTTTCATCTCCTCTCCGGGGGATAAAATAAACAGCAAAGAATTCACAGATGACCAATTGAGAAAATTCAACAAATACTTAGTCTTGTACTCCGCAGATGAAGAAAAGACCGGCATCAAAGGCATCAGATCCGATGCTCCAAAAGATGTGATAGATGATTTCATCGAATGGTATCGTAACAATAACAGATACGAAAACGGAAGAATGCTTCCCAAAAGCTCCAAGGTGTTGAAGGACCTGATTATCGACGTTGGAGTCTCATTGAAACCCTCCGATGAACCATCTATCCAATCTCAAACGGAATAGACAATCGATGTTGTAGGCCAGACATTTCAGCAATACCTTGATCTCCCTTGAGATGTCCTTTATCTCTGCGATACATGAACCGCACAGA
>JAZRYJ010000052.1:0-5026 GCA_045600635.1 Candidatus Methanarcanum sp. | reverse complement strand
GTTTCGAACGACATAAGTCGTTCGCAACATCATTTACACAGGATTCAGACGTTCAATCCAATAACAATATCATCAAAAAATCATATCCAGTCATCTTGTTCAGTGTAAAAGGTGTTAATTGTCATAACACTGAACGTACAAGTTATAATAAACTGACAGATACCGAAAGCTTTAAAATAAGGTTGCAGAGTAAAGGGTATCTTACTCGTTTACGTACCAGTGGCAACGAGGGGATGAAACCTACCGAAATGATATTTCGGATAAAGGATGATAAAATGGACGCAGAAACAAGCTACCAGGAAAGGATCGAAGCAAAATTCCGTAACATTGGAAAAGGAAAATACGGAAGGATCCTCAAGATGGCCCGTACCCCGACACGTGAGGAGTACAGAAAGACGATTATAATCACCGGTATAGGGATAATCCTGATCGGTGCAGTCGGTTTCGTCATTATGTGGCTTATGACTTATCTTCCGAGTTACTTCTGAGTGGATATCATGTTTACAATCACTGGTGAGAACGACAGAAAGGATGTACATGCAGGGCTGTCCGTGAAATGGCCGTTCAAAATTGCTACTGATGCATCCAAAATATCACTCGCTTTCACAGTAACCACAGGTCCAGACAGTTCTGATGCACCGGAATGGAGTGTGACATTGATTGGCGGAGAAGGCGACATATGGAGCAATTCCAGCAGTAAATCCGAGGTCAAGATCGACGGCCCCAGCAGCGGTCAGAAAGAATTCAGTTTAGAAGTTATATGTCCGAAAGGAGCAAGGTATGGGGATACTGTGTCCGTTTCCATAACTGCATCCGGAGAGGGAGAGACATCATCAATTACATTCACAGCACGTGCAACACAGTCAGTTGTGGTCCTCAAAACACAGATGGATCAGGAAAAGACCGTAGTTGACGCACTCGCTGCGAGAGCGAATGTAGGAGAGAAAGATATCTATGCTATTCTCAGTCCTGCAACTCTCAGAGGATACGTGTTTGTAGAAGGTATGAACACGGACAGAATGCACGATAAAGCGAAGGAGATTAAAAAAGCCAGAGCATTTGTCGATGGAGAAACATCAATTTCAGAGATCGATCACTATCTGACGCCGCTTTCAACAGTTGTTGGAATCGTAGAAGGAGATATAGTTGAACTCATCAACGGTCCGTTCAAGGGTGAGAAAGCGAGAGTTCAGCAGATCGATCAAACAAAAGAAGAGATCACCGTAGAGTTGATTGAAGCGATGGTCCCGATACCTGTTACTGTCAAAGGTGACAGTGTAAGAGTTATAGAAAAGGAGAAGTGAAACAATGGTTGATACTGTTGAGGCATTAGTAGATGGAGGCAGAGCCTCCGCAGGTCCACCTCTCGGTCCAGCACTTGGACCTAAAGGGGTCAATATCGGTCAGATCATAGCGGCCATCAATGAGAAAACGAAAGCGTACTCAGGAATGAAGGTCCCTGTCAAGATTCTGATCAAAGAAGACAAATCATTCGACATCAAGGTCGGTACACCGCCGATGTCCGCACTCATCAAAGGTGAGCTCGGAGTCGAATCCGGTGCACACAATGCAAAGGCCGAGAAAGTCGGCAACCTTACCATAGAGCAGGCAAAGAAGATCGTCGAGATGAAAGGTGACGACCTCCTCGGAGCAACACTTGAAGCACGTCTTTGTGAAGTCGCAGGAAACTGCGTCTCTGTCGGTGTAACAATCGATGGAAAAGATCCCAGGGTATTTACAAAGGATATCAAAGCCGGCATCTACGCAGGTAAACTCTAAACATATTCTGTGCCCGCTTCTGCGGGCACGTAATGTTCCTTTTATTCATTTGATAACAATATGCGCGTGGGTTAATTTATATATAATAACCTAATAGCACACTCCACTTGTAGGAGAGCCCACAAGGCTCGTTGGCACTACGAGGAGGAATTTAATTGGCAGACAAAACAACCGTAATGGCTGTGCAGAAGGCACTCGAGAGTGCAAAGAAGCGCAATTTTACTGAAACGGTTGAGTTAGCCATCAATCTCAAAGATGTCGATTTGTCAATTCCGAAGAACCGTATCGCAGATGATATCATACTGCCTCACGGTCGCGGAAGAGCGATCCGTATCTGTGTGATTGGTGGGGGCGAACTTGTCCAGAAAGCCAAGAGTGTTGCCGACGTCGTGATGACAGCTGATGAACTTCAGACCATCGCAGACGATAAGAAACAGGCGAAGAAACTCGCGAACAGCATTGACTATTTCATCGCAGAGGCCCCAATGATGGCAGTTGTCGGTAAGAGACTCGGTACTGTTCTCGGTCCTCGCGGTAAGATGCCAAAGCCCATTCCACCAGGAGCAGATCCGACTGGAATGATCAATGGTCTTCGTAACACTGTTTCTGTAAGGACGAAAGACAGAATTACCTTCCACACACCCGTTGGAACGGCCAACATGTCAGTTGAGGATCTCGCAGATAACATAGATGCGATTCTCAAACGTGTTGAACTCAAACTTGAGAAAGGTAGGATGAACATCGCTTCATCATACGTCAAGACGACAATGGGTCCATCGGAGAGGTTGATCTGAGGAGGTTCGGAAAATGGCACACGTCGCAGCATGGAAGAAGGAAATCGTCGATGAACTTGTCAAGGAAATGACCGGCAGGCCGATCGTCGCAATCGTCGATATGGCAGGCATAGCAGGTCAGCAGATCCAATCGATGAGAGCTGGACTGAGAGCACATGCTTACCTCAAAATGACCAAGAACAATCTTATGCTCTTGGCATTGGACGAAGCTGCAAAACAGAAACCAGGACTCGAAAAGATGAAATCTGATATACACGGACAGTGTGCGATCATCGCTACAGATCTTAATCCGTTCAAACTGTTCAAACAGTTGGAAGCTTCTAAGGTCGCAGCACCTGCGAAAGCAGGACAGATCGCACCTGAGGACATCATCGTCCATCAGGGACCAACACCGTTCGGACCGGGACCAATCATCGGAGAACTTCAGAAAATAGGTCTTCCGGCATCAATAGATGGCGGAAAGATCGTAGTCAAAAAGGATACGACACTTGTTAAAGCAGGACAGCCTGTTCCGGCAAATGTCGCTGCAATGCTTCCTAAGTTGGAAATCTTACCAATGATCGTAGGACTTGACCTCAGGTCGGTATACGAGGACGGTACTATCTATCACCAGGACGTATTGAACATTCCAGACGGCTACTACGAGAATATGTTCGCTACGGCTGCATTCAACGCTCGCGCATTGGGTGTCGCAATCGCATTCCCGACAAAGGAAACGATTACACCGCTCATTCAGAAAGCGTTCAGGGAGGCTATGGGCCTTTCAATATCAGCCGCGATACCAACCAAAGACAACATCAAGATGCTTCTCGCGAAAGCAGATTCACAGATGCTTTCAGTTGCTTCAGCAGCAAAATACACAGATGGCAGCATCGGTGCAAGGCTTAGTGCCGCAGCATCGGCAGCACCTGCAGCTACTGCAGCAGCACCCGCAAAAGCAGAAGAAGCAAAAGGTGAAGAGAAAGAAGAGGTCAGCGAGGAAGAAGCCGCAGCTGGCCTTAGTGCATTATTCGGTTAAAATTGGAGAGATAAAATGGAGTACATTTACAGTGCAATGGTGCTTTACGCAGCAGGCAAAGACATAACAGAGGATTCAGTTACAGCTGTCCTCAAAGCCGCTGGAGTAGACGCCGACGCAGCCAAAGTCAAAGCACTGATCGCATCCCTCGATGGAGTCAACATCAAAGAAGCAATCGAATCAGCTTCAGTGATGGCAGCTCCAGCAGCAGCACCAGCAGCAGGCGCAGCAGCACCAGCAGCAGGCGCAGCTCCCGCAAAAGAGGAGCCTAAAGAGGAAGCAGTCAGTGAGGAAGAGGCTGCAGCTGGTCTGAGCGCATTGTTCGGATAAGCGGGCGGTTGTCTATTCTGACACTTTTAAACTTTTTCCTTTTTCATCATTTCTGTTAATGTCTCTTGATCGATTCATGATTGCCCATCGTAAAGTATGTATTCAGACGGTTGTTTTAGCAAAGCAAAAGTTTGATTATGCAGAGATTGAAGTATAACTTATGATGAACAGTGACATTATCATCATACCTACAGGTATTTTCATATCAGCCATAGAATATACGGAGTGGTGGCAATAACGATGCCAAGATGAAATTTCTTTTCAATAATGAATACTGTGTAGAGCAGTCAGCATTTGATGGTTGTATGAATATCTGAATCTTATGATGTTAGGCAAGAGTTTCCGCTACGACTGAGCGTGGATGTGTATGTTCCATCGATTGTAAGTGTCTTTTCGCTTGCTACAGTAAGCGTAGAACCGAGACTGATGTCAACATTAGTAATGGTCATATCACTTGCGATAGAAGCTGTCATACTTCTCTCCGTAAGGACAAGACGTGCGATAGGCCCTGAAACCATATCTTTACTCGTTATTATGAGTCCGCTTGATACGATATAGTCAGCTTTGCCTTCATCCTCCAACTGTTCAACTCCGTAAATCGCCATTCCGTCTATTGTCACAGGCCCTGCTTCTGGATTAGCTGCGAGATAGACTGGGAATGTCGTGTTTGATGCACCAAATGATACATTGCTGTTATCCGCAACAGCGATGTCATCGCTGAAAGCGATGAATCCTGCGACAAATGCTGCAAAGATCATCAGTGCTACAACGACAAATGTAGTCGCCTTATTGTTCGTTTTCATTTCAATCATCTCCATCCCGTACTCGGAATATTCTTCAAGAACGCAATCAGAAAATGAGTCGATGTAAATTCGGCCATATTTCTATCCTGATATTCTTCGTTCGTGAAATCATATTTGCGACTGATAATATAAACTTGGCCATATAGCTCTACTGATTATACTTGTGTGTTCAGTGTTGTGAAGAATGATGCACTTTACATTGAACAAGATGACTGGACGTGATCTTTTGACAACATTCTTGTTGAATCGGATGTTCGTATCCTATGAAAACAACGCTGTGAACGGCTTTTGTCGCATCGGAT
>JAZRYJ010000051.1:0-46563 GCA_045600635.1 Candidatus Methanarcanum sp. | reverse complement strand
TTTCGAACGACATAAGTCGTTCGCAACATCATTTACACAGGATTCAGACGTTCAATCCAATAACAATATCATCAAAAAATCATATCCAGTCATCTTGTTCAGTGTAAAAGGTGTTAATTGTCATAACACTGAACGTACAATGCTGGAACACCTCTGAAAATAATTTTCTTTATATACACATTAGCCATATTCCCATACTGTACAAAATAAGTCGTCTGAGTCAGTCTCAGACAGTAGGATGAAAATTATGATCAGTAATTTCACAGATTTAGGCATCCCGGAAGACGTAGCGAAAGCGATGGATGACCTCGGATGGGAAGAACCGACACCGATACAGGAAGCCTCCGTACCTTTGGGTCTGGAAGGAACAGATTTGTTCGGTCAGGCACAGACAGGTACAGGAAAGACAGGTGCGTATGCATCAATCATTTTAGGACAGATAGAACCTAAGAACAAGATCCCGGTGGCATTGATCCTTGTACCAACAAGAGAATTGGCATTGCAGGTGGAAGAGGATGTGAACAATCTTTCGAAATACACCAAGCACAAAACATTGGCAGTATTCGGAGGATCGTCCGCGAAATCGAAGATCGAGAATCAGATCGTCAAACTGAAGAAGGGTGCTGACATCATCGCTGGTACCACCGGACGTGTCAGAGACATGATAACAAGGGGCGCATTGAACCTCAGCAACATCGAGATACTTGTTCTCGATGAAGCGGACAGGATGCTCGACATGGGATTCATCGAGGATATCGAATTCATCATGTCCAAGATGCCGGAGAAGAAACAGGTCCTTCTGTTCTCGGCCACGATGACCGAGGATGTCAAGAACCTTGCTTACGACTACATGGATAAGCCGAAGGAGATCACCGTCTCTCAGGATGAAGTCGTACTGGATCTTACAAAACAATATTACATTTCAATCGGAAGAAGGAACAAGACCTGGGCACTCTGCAGGATATTGGATATAGATAAACCGAAAGCGATAATATTCTGTCAGACGAAGAAGATGGTCGACGTCCTCGAGGAAAGACTCACGGATCTGAAATACAAGGTGGAAGCAATCCACGGCGATCTCCCCCAGTCTAAGAGGGAAAGGGTAATCCAGGATATCAGGGATGATAAGACGGATGTCCTCATCGCAACAGATGTCGCGGCCAGAGGACTGGATATCGATGACATCACATATGTCATAAACTACGATATGCCGGATGACATCGATACATACATCCACCGTATCGGAAGGACCGGACGTGCAGGAAAAGAAGGTACAGCGGTATCTTTTGTCACATCTGAGGAAGAACACATCGTAAGGGAATTCGAACTCCGTACAGGAATGGAGATCGAGAAACGCGATGTTCCTGAAGAAGAAGGAATGAAAGACACTGTAAGAAAAGTCATCGATTACGACCAGATATCCGATGTGTTCGGAATGGTCAGATTCGAAGTGAATCTCGGTAAGAATGATGGTTACGGAAAAGTATCACTCGCTGATTTCATAATCAGGAACGCAAGGATACGTGACGCTGCTATCGGAAAGATCGAAATCGGTGCAGATTCTTCTGTTGTGGAAGTGCATAAGGACTTCGGCAACAGGATGACGATGGATCTGACCAAGTGCAAGCACAAAGGCAAACACATTTCTGTAAAGGTCATTCAAAACTGATTAGATATGATTCGGGGTCTGACCCCGAATCGGTTTTACTGTTCTATTACAACCAAGATGTTCCCTATCTGCAGCGTGTCAACAGCTTTTCCGTTGAGCATAAGCTTCTTCTCGAGTTCGAGGAACTCTCCCGGGATCTCGACATCCTTTCCGTTGACGGACATCGTGAGAGGTCCTTTCGTAAGCTTCACAGCCACATCCTTCGGGTCGAGTTTCGCTATCTCTGCAACGATCGCTTTCGCATCGGCCTTGAACGCAGGTCCGAGCTTCGCATGTACCGGTTTCACTGAAGTATAATCCTCAGTGAGATCCGCTTTCTCGACGAATTTGAGCTCTTTGGCCTTCACTGTCTCGGATATGTCCTTGTCAGCATCCTTCAGGATCTGTGCTTCGCTTCCGATCAGTTCTATCAGCTGAAGTTCGGCATTCAAAGCTATCTTCTTCTCCGATTTCCAGCCGCGTATCGATGCTATCACTTCTTTCAGTAACTCACCTGTCTTTTCAGCATCATCGTCAACGAATATCGGTTCAGGCCATTTCGAAAGATGGATGCTCTTTGCATCCTCGAATTTGAGGAAATGTTCCTGATATACATCCTCGGTAACGTGGGGCATGAACGGTGCCAGTAATTTTACGGATCCGAGGAACACATTGTACAGTGTGTATTTCACGGCACTGTCATCCCTGGATTTCACCATCTCGATGTAATTATCCGCCAGCTCATGCCAGATGAAATCCTCGACCTCTTTCATCGCCTTATCGAATGTGTATGTTTCCAGATAATCCGTTACGGATTTCACTGTCCTCGAGAATTTGCTGATGATCCATCTGTCCGAAGGTCTGAGATCCTTGCATTCGGACGGTTTGGAATCTATGAATCTTGAGATGAAGTTGCCTATGTTGAACACTTTGTTGCACAATTTGCTTCCTCTAATGACATCCTTCTCCCTGAATGCATGATCGATACCCAGTGAACATGTCGCAGCGTAATATCTCAGTGCATCCGCACCGTATTTCTCCAGAATCGGGATAGGATCGATGACATTGCCGATGGAAGTGTGCATCGGAGTGCCGTCTGGGGCCATGATGAATCCGTGGATCATGATATCCTTCCACGGAATTGTGTTCTTGATCTGGTGGCTTCTCAGGATGGTGTAGAACGCCCATGTCCTGATGATGTCGTGGGATTGAGGCCTCATGGACATCGGCCACAGCTTCTTATGCTGTTCCTCGTCCCTTCCCCAGAATGTGTTGTACAATGCCGAACCAGATGAATCCATCCATGTGTCGAATACATCGGTGCACCCTTCGAATTCGGTGCATCCGCACTCAGGACATTTGTCAACCGGAGGTTTATCTTCAGTAGGATCGCAGTAGCACATCTCCTGTGTCGCACATACCGCATGTCCGCATTTCTTACATTCCCATATCGGAACAGGTGTTGCGAAGATACGCTGTCTTCCCAGGACCCAGTCCCATTGAAGTGAATTTGTCCAGTCCTGCAGTCTGATCTTCATGAACTCAGGATACCAATTGATCTCATCCGCTCTCTTGAGCACTTCCTTCTTGAATTCCAATGTCTTGAGGAACCACTGTGGTACCTGAAGGTACTCTATGGGAGAATGGCATCTCCAGCAGATGGATACCTGCTGAGGGTTGTCCTCCTGTTTCACAAGTATGCCCTGCTCTTTGAGGTCTTTGATTGATGCTTCGCGTGCCTCGAGAACGGTCATCCCGGCGTATTTGCCGGCGAGTTCGGTCATCCTGCCCATCTCGTCGATACCTTTCTCCAACTCGAAGTGGTATTTCATAACCCATTCTAGATCGTCCTTGTCACCGATGGTGCAGATCATCACGTTCCCTGTACCGTACTGCATCTGGACCTTCGGATCTGAAATGACTTTGACCTTTCTTCCGAATAACGGTGTGATGAGATATTTTCCTATGAGATGCGCTTTCTCTTCGTCATCAGGGTGGACCGCGACTGCTTTGCATGTGCACAGGAGTTCTGGTCTGGTGGTGGCGATCATCATGTAATCGTCAGGAGAACCTCCGTCAACCTGGAATTTGATGTAATTCAGTTTGTTAACGTTATCCTTGTATTCGACCTCAGCATCAGCGAGAGCGGTCATACAGCTGGGACACCAGTTGACAGGGTAGTTCCCTTTGTACACCAATCCGCGGTTGAAGAGTTCAACGAATGTCAGCTGTGTGATCTTCCTGTAGTACGGTGCATCAGTTTGATAATAGATCGAAGGATCCATGGATTCTCCGAGCATCTCGAATTCATGGGTCATCTGACCGATCTGTTCGTTGGCGAATTCCTCACACAGTTCCCTGTACTTCTTCCTGGGTGTGTTGAGCTTGTTGATATGATGCTTCTTCTCAACTTTCACTTCGATCGGTGTTCCGTTGACATCGAAACAGAGAGGGAAGAACACGTTGTATCCCCTCATCCTCTTGTAACGAGCTGCGAAATCGATTAACGAATAACCGGTGGCGTGTCCTAAGTGGAGCGTACCAGAGGCGTACCTCGGAGGGTTGTCTATGCTGTATACCTCTTTATCCGATTTGGGATCGTAGCGATATACCTCATTCTTCTTCCACATTTCCTGCCAACGTTTCTCTATCACTGAAGCATCATACTGTGACATGACTGTCTGTATCTATAGAGAATATAAAAATGCGTGCGCACGCAAGACAATTGTACAATCACAAATTTTCATTCATTAAAGTTGAAAATAAGCGTCAAATATATAGCTGCATATTGATCTTTTTGATCCTGCTGGTTGTACAAAACATGTCTATCGATGAATTGATGAATGGATTAAAACAAGGATTCATAGATCAAAGAATAATTGCACAAGAGCAGTTCATACCGCAACTTATTACTAACAACCCGTCTAAGAATGAAAAAGTCATTACAACAATAAAAAATGAAATGTGTTCCTGTGATGAATTCATGTTCAATGTCGCATTCATCACATGGAGCGGCATTAATGCGTTACTTAACGAGTTCAAAGAATTGGAAAAATATAACATTCATGGAAAAATCATAGCATCACAGTATCAGAATTTTACAGAACCTAAAGCACTTTTCAAACTAATATCTTTCAAAAATATTGATGTAAGAATTGTAACAGAAGATAGCATGAAGATGCATTCCAAATGTTATATCTTCAAAAAATCTGGCTATTATGGCGTTATCATTGGCAGCAGTAATCTTACAGATAATGCATTATGTGAAAATTGTGAATGGAACCTCAAAATTAATTCATTGGAGTCGGGAAAAATAATAGATGATGTTATCAACGAATTCAATAGAGTTTTTGAATATGCCACAGTAGTCAATAAACCTGGGTCGGTGAATACAGCCTCATCTATGATGATACAAAAAGGTTGAGGAGGTCAATTATAGAACACAATTCTAACATGATCCCCAATCTAGAAAATAGAATCAAGCCGAATAATATGCAATCTGAAGCACTCAAAAATCTTCAAGAACTAAGAATGAATGGGTGTGATCGTGCCTTGGTTATTTCTGCCACTGGTTCTGGAAA
Organism: Candidatus Methanarcanum sp.; assembly: GCA_045600635.1. GTDB lineage: Archaea > Thermoplasmatota > Thermoplasmata > Methanomassiliicoccales > Methanomethylophilaceae > Methanarcanum. Next base: position 41,334 of record JAZRYJ010000051.1, on the reverse strand, counting down.
AACATACCTTTCCGCATTTGATGTGAAAATCTTCGATAAAAAAACATTATACATAGTGCACAGAAATCAGATATTGAACAAATCAATGGATAGTTTTAGAAAAGTCTTAGGAAAAGAAAAAAGGATTGAAAAATACGACGCTAGTTCCAATAATCTATCTTGTGATTGCTTGTTTAGTACAATTCAGACCATCTCGAAAAAAGAGATATTAGAAAAAATACCGAATGATACTTTTGACTACATCTTAATAGATGAAGTTCACCATGTTGGTGCAGAAACATATCAGAGAATCATAAATCATTTCATACCAAAGTTCTTACTCGGAATGACTGCTACACCAGACAGAACTGATAACTACGACATCTATGAACTTTTTAACTATAATATAGCGTATGATATTCGCTTAAAGGAGGCACTGGAATACAAATTAATCTGTCCTTTCCATTATTTTGGAATAACTGATCTCTCTATAGATGATCGGCAATATGATGATGTTGGTAAATTTAAAAACATAGAATTTGAACAAAGAATTGACTATATTATTGAAAAATCAAAATTTTATGGATATAGTGGAAGTAGAGTCAGAGGCATTGTATTTTGCAGTAGATTGAATGAAGCAAAAGCCCTGTCTGATGGATTTAACAAACGTGGATTCAAAACAGTTCATGTTGAAGGTGGAATGAAGTCTGATTATGTAGAAGAGTGTATAGAAAAATTGGAATCAGAAAATACAGAACAATCACTCGATTACATATTTACTGCTGATCTTTTCAATGAGGGGGTCGACATACCATCTGTAAATCAAATAATAATGATTCGTCCAACTGAGTCACCTATTGTGTATATTCAACAATTAGGACGTGGATTGAGAATATTTGACGACAAAGAATTCGTCGTCATTCTTGATTTTATAGGGAATTATGATAAAAATTTCAACATCCCTGTCGCACTATCTGATAATCGTTCATATAATAAAAGTGAAACGAGAAGGTTTGTAGCTGCTGGAGATTGCATTATACCAGGCACATCCACGATTAGTTTTGATGAAATATCCAAAAAGAAAATCTATGAATCAATTGACAATTCAGATTTTGCTAATGCCAAAATATTATGTGAAGGATACAACAACCTGAAAATGAAATTAGGGAGAATTCCACGTTTATCCGAATTCAGAAAATACGGATCAATTGATGCGTTGAATATATTGATAAAATATGGATCATATTATGATTTTCTTGTCAAAAAAGAAAAAGATTATCACGATACATTATCTGATGAACAGCACAAATACCTCAAATATCTTACAAAAATAATTGCTTCTGGAAAACGTTTGTTAGAAATTGAAGTTCTAAAAATGATCAATAATAATTCTCCAGATATTCTCCTAGAATTAAAATCACACATTGGATTAAATAAAAATGCACTAGAAAACATAATTGCTGTATTTAATGGAAATTTTTACAAAAACAACATAAGATTGATTGATGAGAATAATTTAGTTTGCAAGACCTATGCAAATATGTTAAAAAATGAAGTGTTCAAAGACCATATTTCCCAAATCATTGAATTAGGCGAAGATAACAACAATATAGAATATTCGATGAAATACAGTGACACAAATTTTGTTTTAAACAAAATGTACACTTATGATGATGTTTGTAGACTTATGAATTGGGGTTCAAACATAAACGCTCAAAATATCGGTGGATACAAATATGATGCTAAAACCAACACATTCTTGATATTCATCAACTACATCAAAGATGAAAATGTAACAGAATCACAACGTTATGGAGATTATTTTGAAAATAGAAATACGCTTATTGCAGAATCTAAATCGACAGAAGGCCTTGAATCAAAAAATATGCTACGCGTTCGTAATGCTTCAACCAATAATACTGACATTCATCTTTTCATTCGTAAAAATAAAAATGACAAAGGTTCAAAAGAATTTTATTACTTGGGAAAACTTGAATTCGATACTTTTCTGAATGATAAAAAACCTGTAAAAATAAGATACGTTCTCAAAAATGAAGTAAGAATGGATCTTTACGAATATTTCAATAAATAATGATGTGATCTATTGTTCATTAAATGCGGGACATCAATGACCATACTCATTCACCAATACTCAATTTACAAGATCCCGTCAGTAAGTATTGCATATACTCTTTCTAATTCTCTTTTCCACACTTAATTGGAACATATGATGGCCATAGGACACCCATAGTACAATCCTTCAGGAGTATCATTGAAAACAAATTTCATTGGGAGATTTTTCGCACCCTCAAAATACTCTTCAATTGCACCTTCAATCTCATCATTTGAACAATCCCCTATATATTGTTTTGATTGTTCCTGCATTTTCTCATAGTAATCAAATCCAAATTTTCGAAATTCATCAGGATCTAAAAACAACCATGTGTATTCGACCAAACGATATTCTCTATCTACTGGGTAAAAATAACCGAGCACATGGATCCAATTCTTTCCATCATCATCTTTCTCTACATTATAGAGGTCCGTACTCAATAATTCTCTGAAATCTTTCATCTTATCCATCCAGAAAAATTTCAATTTTCGTCAAGCAACCACTCCGTCAGATTCTTTATGATGATCCCGTCCGATGTAACATTGCTGATCTCGTTCATCACCAAAACGATCTTTCTGCAATTGTCATTTATCGATCTCAATGACGACAATTCCCTTTCTTTCACATCATCCTCTGTGAATGCTAGACATGCTTGGAAATATGTCCTCTCACCATTCAATGATTCTGCCACAAAATCCACTTCTTTTGATTTCCATGTGCCGACCTGGACCTTATATCCCCTTCTCATCAATTCTATGAACACTATATTTTCAAGAATCCTTCCTTTATCTAGATCCCTGAATCCTATGGACAAATTACGCAGTCCCTGGTCGACAGCATAATATTTCGGTGTCGGAGACAATGATGTGGACCTTATATCGAAACGATCCGCCCTGTATATCAGACATGCCTGGTCCAACAGCATCAGGTATGAATCGACTGTGGAACGATCCACAGACAGCTCATCAGATATCCTCTTCACCGATATCGGGTTACCGATATTGTACATTATGTATCTGACAATCTTTTCGAGTTCTGCCGTCTTTCTTATTCCGCCCCTTGACAGTATGTCCTGATAAATTATGGAATTATGAAGATCTGACAGAGCAGATGTCACCATCATCTGACTCTGTCTGGGATCTATCGCGGGGAAACCGCCGTATTTTATGAAATCTGATAAAACATTCTCGACTCTGCGTTCATTCCCATCTTGATCCGTGCCTCTCAGTTCCATGTATTCCCTGAATGACAACGGGAACATCTCGAAAGAAACATATCTTCCTGTCAGATATGTAGCCAGATCGCTTGACAGCATGTGCGCGTTCGAACCTGTGATGTATATGTCCGCATCTGTTTCTGTATTGAGTGAATTGACAGAACGCTCCCAACCATCGACCCTTTGGATTTCGTCAAGAAATACATAACAGCGGCCGTTCTTCGGCACATTTCTGATCAGAAGATCGTTCAATTGTTTATGGTCCTCTATATCGCTGTACTCGAATAATTCAAAATTGTAACAGACGATCTCATTATCCGGTACACCTTCACCTCTGAGTTGCTGTATGAATTGCGACAGCAAGGTAGATTTTCCGCAACGTCTTACACCTGTTATCACTTTGATGAATTCTGTATGATCGCGGAATTCAGATAGTTTTTTCAGATAATCGGTGCGTTCTATGATTGATATCTGCATGATTTTCCATTGATGTGCCGATATTAATAACTGCTGATTATAACCAGCACAATGCCCTATTTTTAATGAGATTGCTGATTATAACCAGCAATTTTTACTATACTATAATGAAAATATTGCATTGAATATGTACAATATTGCACAAATAATGAAAAATCATCGATGCACACAACATAATGTGTGCATCAGTAAAATCACAGTTTTGCGAAATCTTCGCCTTTCAGCAACCTGTCGATCACTGATTTGACATTCTCGATCTTTATGCGCTTCTGTGCCTTGGAATCACGGTCCCTTATCGTCACGGTCCCCTTATCAGGTCCGTCCTCGATCGTCTCGTAATCCACTGTGATGCACCAGGGCGTACCGATCTCATCCATACGGGCATATCTCTTGCCTATGGTGCCTGAACCGTCGTAATATGCTTCCGCATCGAATGTATGAACGCTTTCATAGATGCTCTTTGCGATATCATCCAATCCGTCCTTCTCCATCAGCGGGAACACGCCCACTTTGATCGGGGCTACGATCGGCGCAAGATGGAGCACGGTATAATCCTCCTTCGGATCGTAGTCATACGCATGTTCCAGGATGGAATAGAAGATCCTGTCCAATCCGTGTGACGGCTCTATCACATGCGGGATCACACGTTCTCCGGAGATCTTCTCTTTCACGTGCACCACTTCGAAACAATCTCCGTCGAGTTCAACATCATTGCCGTCGACCTTGACGATTAGTTTCCCATCCTTCACATCGGAAGGTGCGGAAGCCTCTATCATCTCAGCAACGGCTTTCGCCTGTGCCTTGAACCTCGGACCCAGTGCCTTGTTCTTGGCTTTGACCTTGTCCATCTCCACTTCCTTCGGCTCATCGAACTTCTTGAAATGAGTGAGATCCTGACCTGAGAACTGTGCGTGCCTCGACAGATCCCAGCATCCCCTGTCGGCCACACCGACGATCTCCGTCCATCCGTATGAAAGAAGGACCTCTGCATCCCAGCAGTCAGCCGCATAATGGGCCATCTCATCCTTCTCGTGCTCTCTGAATCTCAGTTTCTTCGGATCGATACCCATCATCGTCAGCAACTGTTTCGTGGTATACACGAAATAGGCGAGGACGCGGTTCGCGATGACACCTTTCTCGACAGCTTCCTTCACTGTCATCGTCGTGAGTTCCAATGTTGTGTTTGGGATGAGGTCCAATTTCTCATTCTCGATCTCCCTGAATCTCGGCCAATCCTTGTCCTCAGGATCGACGAAGAGCTCCACTTCCATCTGATTGAACTCCCTCATGCGGATCATACCCTGACGGGGTGCGATCTCATTCCTGTACGACCTTCCGGTCTGGATGACTCCGAGGGGAAGTCTCTCCCTGTTGTATCTGTATAAGTTGGGATAATTCACGAAGATCCCCTGTGCGGTCTCCGGCCTCATGTATCCGACACGTGCCGATCCGGGTCCGATATTGGTCTTGAACATCAGATTAAATTCGTCGACCGGGCCGAGATCCCCTCCGCACTCAGGACATTTCACGTTGTATTTGACGAATGCCTCTTCCAGCTCTTTGGGAGAAAGAACGTCAGGGTTGGGAACGAACTCCTTGACCATATGGTCGGCCCTGAACGGTGCCTGGCATTTCGTACAGTATGTGATTAGATCTGCAAAGTTATCTATGTGACCGGATGCCTTGAACACATCTTTCGGGTTGACGGTCTCCGAATCTATCTCGATGAAGCCCTCTCTTCCCTTGTAGATGTGTCTCCATGTGTTCACTATGTTGTTCTTGAGCACACAGCCCAACGGACCGTAGTCGAACATTCCGGCGACTCCGCCGTATATTTCGAATGACGGATAGATGAAACCTCTGCGCTTGCAGAGTGCCATGAGATCTGCTGAATTATCTGACATCGATGATCATCCTAAGAGTGCAGAAAGGACGTCGACGTCGTATATCATTCCGACGAGCTCATCCTTGTTTCCGAGCACTGGTAACTGGCCGAAGTTCTCCTGTTTCATAATCTTTGCTACTTCGGACAGGGATGTCTTTTTGAACACGGACACCGGATCTTTCACCATGTAATCTTTGACGATCAGTTCCTCAGGGATGTCGTCCATCGTTGCCATGTAGAACAGCGGCAGGACATTCCTGTATCCTGCAAGTGATTGGTCGGCTTTCGTAAGACCCAACTGCTTCTTCGCATCGAGGCCCTTTGTCTGATCTATGAACATGTCACGGTCGGTGATGATTCCTACCAATGAACCCTGTGCATCGAGCACTGGGAATGATGATGTCTTGCTGATCCTCATCGCTTTGACGACGTATGACAGCGGATCTCCTTCGTATGCTGTGACGCATGTGGTGTTGATCGCTTCGGCAACGGTCATCTTGGTCTTCATGTTCTTGACCTCATTGAGCAGATCTGTCGGCGTGACCAGACCTATCAGTTTCCCGTCATCCACGACAGGGAGCCTGTGGATTCTTTTCTCAACGAATATCGCAGCTGCCTTCTTGATGCTCATGTTCGGAGGGATCGTCATGATCTCCTTCTGCATTATCATTGACAGCTGGTCTTCATCGAATTTTTTGAATATGTCCTTTCTTGAAACTATTCCGACGAGCTTCCCATCTTTGGCACGAATTACGGGAACACCGGTGATGTTGTTTCTCACCATTATGTTGATTGCATCACTGCGACTTCCAGGGACCTGTGCGACGATTGGAACCTTCGTCATGATCTCTTCTACCGTCTTCATTATTTCACCGTTCTTTCAACAATCACATCTCTTGATGAATGTAAGTGCCCTCATGAATCAGGAGAATCCCGTTTCCCAATAACCGGATCATGATGGGATCGCATTCGTATCTTATTAGAGATACCTGCGGACGGATCTTATGACCGAGCAATCGGAAGATTCCGACTGCATCACTATAATATCCGCGCGATTGTTGACCTGGGTGTTAATGGCGTACTGTTGATATAACGTCTTCCGTCCCTGGCCCATCAGAGATCTGAAAGCATCCTCTGGTCTGCCGCCCTGCGATTTCAGAATACTGCAGAATATATTGAATTCCTGGCACATATCAGCTGAAGGAGAGAGCATTGCATTATCTGTCCCGATAACGACATCTACGTTGCAATCATACATCATTTTGATGTTCGGGGTCATCCCGAAATATTGATTCGATGATGCACAAACAACAACTGGTACATCTTTGTCAGAACATTTTTTCAGATCGCTCTCTGTTGCCTGCACCATGTGTATGATGAGATCAGGTTCCAATGACAGCGCCTGATCTATATCTTCCCTGATCCTCTCGGAAACATGCAGTGCCAGTAATTTATTTTTCTTATGTACTGCATCCGCTATCCTTTCAATGTATCCGGCATCCATGTCGCTTATGCTCGATATCCCTATTCCGTCACATACATCCAGAAGCTGATCCATCTCATTCGGATCGTATTCCTCAGAAATCGGACGTCCGAGAATGATTGCCCTGTCGGAGGATTTTCTCAATGATACGGCACCTCTCACTCCCCCTTCTCTGAAATCCATGAATCTTGAAACCCCGTTTTCAATGAGTTTCTTCGAATACCGGGCCATATCCTCTGATATCTTTTCTTCATCGGCGTCTCTGAGATATCTGTGTTTCAATCCGTTCGGCGGCGCTACCAATTCTTCCAGTGAATATTTTCTGTCCAGTCTCAGTCCCGCATCTGCGATATGGGTGTGATAATCGACCAATCCAGGAAGAATCATTCCCTCTGCAACAGGATCTTTGTATGTTTCGCCGAAAACGACGTCCTTGACGATCCCATTCTCAATGACGACATATCCGTCCTCGAAATGCTCTCCATCCCATATTTCGCCGGAAATCACGTCTGAAATAGAATCACCGGTTCTCCATAGAACAGCAAAGATTAATACTTTCGACTCAAGTTACCTGATAGGTGTAACCTTATGCCAACAGTAGACGCAGGAAAATGTACAGCATGCGGAGCATGCGCAGACGCTTGCCCATCAGACGCCATCACAGTCGGAGACATAGCAGTTATCGATGCAGGAAAATGTGTTGAGTGCTGCGCTTGTGTCGATGAGTGCCCGAGCGGCGCAATGACAGAGTGAGCCTAAAGCAATGGCACCTTCGGGTGCCATTTTTTTATTATTTCTCCACCTTAAAATTATATACGCTCTGGCTTTTGTACGGTCAGAGGTAACGATATGCCAACAGTCAACGAAAGTGAATGTGTTGGTTGCGGTGCATGCGCAGATGCATGTCCACAGAGCGCGATTACCGTCGGAGATGTAGCAGTTATCGACAAATCAAAATGTGTCGACTGCGGAGCATGTGTCGATGAGTGTCCGTCCAACGCAATCAGCGAATGAACGTCTTGAAAAAGATTCCAAACCTTTTCCAAAATCCCTTACTTTTTCGGATCTGTCAAGCCCAATATGGTTTCTTGACGAATTTATATGCAGAAAGGACTGCAGTACCTGCTTCACCGCATCCAGTAATGATCTGCTTGTACTTTCCCGAATAATCCACAACATCACCGCACGCAAAGATTCCGGGCCTTGATGTCGACATATCGAATCCGACCTTCACCAATCCGCTGTCCGTGAGCTCGATGTTCCATTTCTTGAGATCTTCGAGATCCGACGATATACCTATGTTTATGACAACTAGATCTGCAGGAACTTCGAATTCCTTTCCGTCCTGCGACAATGTCACTGATTTGACACAATCGTCACCATTCACTGAAATCAGGTTGGTGTTCATTATCGCCTTGACGTCGCTCTCTCCGAGATCCTTCACATTCGTCTCATCAGCTCTGAACTCGGCCCTCCTGTGAACTATTGTAGTCTCTGTCACGGTGCCTGCGATCATAGCCATCTCGATGGCGCTGTTCCCTCCACCGAATACGATGACTTTCTTTCCCACAAGGTTCTCCTTCAGCGGCATGATGTATGAAAGTCCTTTTCCGTTGAACTCATCCTCACCCTTGCACCCCATCTTCCTCGGTTGGAACATTCCCATTCCGATGGCAAGAATGACGGATTTGGCATGATATTCGGCCTTATTGGTTATGACTATGAGTTCTTCTTCACCGTTGTTGATCTCCATGACCTTCTCGTTCTCTTTGATGTCACAGCCCAATGATTCAGCCTGTGCATACAATTTATCAGAGAGTTTTCTGGCCTGGATTGTCTCAAATCCGGGGTAGTTGTGGATACCTTTCTCAGGATATAATGCGACCAATTGTCCGCCGATCACACCTGCATCAAAGACAGCTGTCTCCAACATCTTCGTTCTTGCATAGATACCGGCCGTAAGACCTGCTGGTCCTGCTCCTACCACAACTACATCATAGTTCATAATGCTCCCCTCTATGTATTGATACTATAATAAAGCCAACGGAAAGAACATCCACGTTGAAACAAGTAATATATACAGATGAACCGATGAGGATACGATTACAATGGGACCAGAAGATATCATCGAGCCCTCAATGTTGTTGATCGCCGTATCTGCAGTATACGTTATCTTATGCATTGTGTACGACAGAATCAAAATCAACAAGAAAAAGGAATGATCAACCATTTGTGGCATCATAGCCACATATCCTCTTTTAATCCATGATATGGTGACGTTATGCAATTCAACGCCAGAACAATGAGATCGCTGTTCTACATCGGCGTGATGCTCGTGCTCATCGGAATGGGTGTCGCATTTATGAACCAGAGACTCGCAGGTGCAATAGTCATCTGCATAGGTGCTGCATGTATAGTACTGGGTCTCGCTGGATTGAAATTCTATCTTCTGCTGAAATCCGAGACAAAAAGAAAACAGAAAGGGTTTTGATCAGAATTCTCTGCGCCTGTCCTTTCTGATAGGTGCATGGATCTGATAACATTCCTTGCAGTATACCGGTTTGCCCTCTGTAGGAACGAACGGTACTTCGCAATCCTTTCCGCAGTTCGTACATTTGGTCTTATGCCACTCACGTGGTTTGTCCTGGAATTTCTTATCTCCGAATGCCATGAGATTGAGACGGGCAACTCAGTTAATAAGCATATCCTAACTTCGAGAGGAACACAACAATTTACTATATTCAGAGAGATTGTCGCACCATGTCGATGAATGACAGGACGGCCGCACTTATCGGTGAGGACAGCGTCAGTGCATTAACTGATTCCCATATCACACTGTTCGGCCTGGGTGCGGTCGGAGGATATGTTCTCGAAGGTCTTGTGAGAGCAGGTGTGGGACACATCACAGTGATAGATTCAGATGTGTTCAATGATACCAACCTGAACAGACAGATACTTGCAACGACCGACACCGTCGGCATGAAGAAGATCGAAGCTGCTGTCGAACGTGCAAAGTCGATAAATCCTGATATAGACATCAGAGGGATAGATTCATTTGTAGAATCTGGCACTGTCAAAGAATTATTGAAGGACAATCCCGACATCATCGTCGATGCGATCGATACAATTGAACCGAAGTGTGCACTCCTCAGATATGCTTCCGAATCAGGGATCCCGACATTCTCATCCATGGGTGCAGCACTGCATCTAGACACTCAGAGCATAAAGATCGCGACTCTGAAGAAGACCAAAGTATGCCCATTGGCCGCCAACATAAGATCCAGACTGAGAGATACTGACACATCCAATATCATATGTGTCTATTCAGAAGAGAAGGCTGTTTCGATCCCGTCGGACCGCGATGAACACGGGAAGAGCATACTCGGTTCCGTACCTACGATACCTGCTATATTCGGCATGATTCTGGCGAATGAAGCAATCAGAATGATAATAACGAAATGAGCGGGGTTGCCCCCGCAGTTTCAGAGTTTCTTTATCCCTATGATGATGTTCTTGCCTGTAACATCCCAGGTTTTGATCTCGCCGACAGAGGGTTCCGTGAATTCCAGATTCTTCGCCCTGACCTCGCTGGAGATCAAATCCTTCATGCTCACGAAATACTTGGAGAGTTGCTCCTCCGTACCGACCTGGACATCGATGAATTCCTCCACATTCAGTTTCATGTCCTTACGCATCTGCTGGATCCTTCTGATGAGCTCTCTTGCATATCCTTCGGCCTCGATCTCGGGTGTGACATCGAAGTCGATCACGATCTGACCGTCAGAATAATTGCACGGTTCCTTGTCCCTCGGAATCTTATCAGGTGTGATGTACGTTATGCTCTTCACATTGCCCTGCTGCTTCAGGACCTCTTCGAACATCTGCACTGATTCGTTATTCTTTCCGCAGACATAGATCTGTTTCAAGGGCCATCTGAGTTTGCTGCCCATCTTTGCTCTTTCAGTCGCGATGATCTCCACCAATTCCTGGATTATGGCCATATTCTTCTCGATCTTGTCATCGAAATATGACTCGTTGGGATTCTGCCAGTCCTCCATGTGCACCGTGAGCTTATTTCCGCCCATGTGCTGGTATATCTCCTCTGAGATATGCGGTGTGATCGGCGCCATGGTCAGGGACGTCTGCATTATCGAATAGTACAGTGTTGCATATGACGCCATCTTGTCCATCTGTGACTCTTCATCCTCAGTCCAGCTGCGGTCCCTCACGAGTTTGACATACCATTTGGAGAGATCCTCCATGATGTAATCCTCGATGGCACGTGCGGCCTTGTGCAATTCTCTCGATTCGATTCCGTCATGTACTGCTGACTTCATCTTCTCTGTACGTGACAGCAGCCATTTGTCCTCATTCCTGAGATACTTCTCCATCTCTTTCAGTGTGTATTTCTCAGGATCGAACTTGTCGATCTCCATGTACATGGATGCGAACTTGACGACATTCCAGAATGTGTTCAGTACCTTCCATGCATTCTTCGGACCCTCTTTCATCGGCGGATTCTTCTTAAGATCCCACTGGAAGCATGTATCGTCCCAAGGGGCGTTCGCCCTTACTGAATACAGACGCATGGCGTCGGCACCGAATTCGGATGCCACTTCTTTCGGCTCTACAACATTGCCCAATGATTTGGACATCTTCTGTCCTTTGGTATCCAGCATCCAAGCGTGCATCATGACCTCATCATAAGGTGCCCTGTCGAATGACATGACTCCGGCACCCAGCTGTGAGTAGAACCATCCTCTTGTCTGGTCGTGCGCTTCGACAATGAATTTGCACGGCCACCATGTGTCGAATTCCTCTTTCTTTGCAGGATATCCCAGTGATGCCCATGCTGCGACTCCGGAATCGAACCAGACATCCAGGATGTCTTTGGCCCTTGTCATCTTCCCGCCGCATTTAGGACATTTGAATGTCACATTATCGATCCACGGCCTGTGGATGTCCATTCCTTCCTTGTATCCGTCCGCGCCTTTGAGCTCGGATACCTGTCCGATGACCTTCCTCTCTCCGCATTTACATTCCCATACAGGAAGAGGGATTCCCCAGTATCTCTGCCTTGAGATGCACCAATCCCTCGCTCCGTCGACCCAATTCTTCTCCCTGGTGGAACCGGCCCAATCAGGGACCCATTTCACCCTGTCGATCTCCGAGAGCATCTTCTCCTTGACCTTGGGGACACTCAGGAACCACTGTCTCGTGTTCCTGTAGATGATCGGCGTCTTGCATCTCCAGCAGTGACCGTATCTGTGTTTTATCTTGGCAGAATTGAGCAGAAGCCCTTTCTCCGCCAGATATTTGATGATATCCTCATTCACCGTCTTTACCTTACGGCCTTCCATCATCGGGAACTCTTCAGTATATCTTCCGGATTCGCCCACTGGACAGAACGGCTCTATTCCGAATCTCTTTCCTGTCTCGTAATCGTCCGGACCGAAACCTGTAGCCGTGTGAACAAGACCTGTGTTGTCCTGTTCGACATAATCGGCTGTTACGACCTTGAATGTATATTCCGACCTGTGGAGATATTTGCTATCGATCTCGAACGGAGGAACATATTCCATTCCGATCATCTCTTTTCCTGTGTACTTCTCCAGAACTTCGAATTTATCGAAACCGCCCTTCTGTCTGACATAATCAGCCTGGGATTCCATGCAGATGATGTTTTCCTTCACGCCTTCCTTCTCGAATGCAGCCTTCACATATGTCATGTCAGGATGGGCTGCGACTGCGACGTTGGCAGGAAGCGTCCACGGTGTTGTGGTCCATATCAACAATGATGTGCTAGGATCGTCAACAAGCGGGAATTTGACCATGACAGAAGGATCGGTCTCATCCCAGTATTCTATCTCCGCTTCAGCCAATGCCGTCTCGCATCTCGGACACCAGGTCACGACTCTGCTTGACGAATCCAACAATCCCTTCTCGAATGCCTTCTGGATCGTCCACCATGCTGATTCAATGTACTCGTTCCTGATTGTCTGATACGGGTGTTCCCAATCCATCCACACCCCGAGCTCTTTGAATTCCTCGGTCATATCGGCCTGCAGTGTCAATGCATGCTGTTTGCAAGTGCTGACGAAATTATCGATCCCTACGATCTCCTCGATCTCTTTCTTGGATCTGATACCGATCTCATCAGGTTTTCCGTCCTTATTGACCCTTCCGGGTACAGAGATCTTCTTCTCCACCTGGACTTCAATCGGCAATCCGTGCATATCGAAACCTGGCTGATCGCGGACATTGTAACCGTTCATCCTCCAATATCTGATGAAGATGTCCTTGATGGTCTTGTTGAGTGCTGTACCCATGTGCACATGACCTGATGTGTACGGCGGACCGTCCACGAAATAGAACTTCTCACCTTTCGCACGTGCTTCCTTGGTCTTATGATATGCATCCTTCTCGGCCCAGAAAGATTGTATCTCTTTTTCGATAACTGGCGCTAAATAACTGTCGCGGACTTGTTTTATCATCACAGTCACTCCAATGTCGGAACTATCTTGTCCGATGTGCCAGTTTAAAACACTATAATATAAAACAGTTCACACCTTTCTTCCGCACAGAGGACATTTCCACTCGCCGTTTGAGGATATCATCCTGCTTCCGCACAAAGTGCAATCAGGGGTGCGTGAATCAGAACCGCCTGCTTTTATCTTCTTATCGGACAGATCATCGGACACCCAGAGGAATAATTCCTCCACATCCCTATATCCATTCTTTGCGTCTTCGGAATAATACTTCAGATTCAATTTTTCATTGTACAGCCTGAGCTGTATCTTTCTCAATGCGATTGCAATCTTGTTGTATGTGTCGGCGAATATCTCGTCCTTCTCGTAAATGACATCACGGTACTTGATGTCCATGTACACAGTAGCATTGTCAACGAATCTGAGGAATTTCTTCTCATTTGGATAGATTGGTTCGGAGAGTATCAGCCTTCTCTGTGATTCCAGTTCAGGATTGCGTTTGATGATCTCTTCCAACACGTCTTTGACTGCTTCACGGCATTCACCGTCCATCTGGCCGTAGATCACGCGCAGTTCATCGATGTCGGACGGTTCCGCAACGGATCTCATCCTTCTAGCTGCGACAATGAATTCATTACCGCGTTTATGTTTCATCACATTCATGAGATCGGAGACCAATGTATCATTGACCTTGAATGCATACAGATATCCCAGGCATGCAGATGAGATCATATCGTTATAGGTCGATGCCCTCAGAGATTTCACATCATCCATCGCCTGTCTTTCCTTCAGTTTTGTCAATAATTCAATTATCTCGACCTTGACCCTCGGATCGGAACTGTTCAGCATATGCATTTTCAGAATGCTGTAAAATGAAGGTTTATACGAAAATGCGAGCTCTTTATCCCCGGATATCGCACCCCTCATGCCGGACTCGACATAATCCACACAACCGAGGAAATGTTGAAGATATTCGGATCTGTCAGCCATGATATCCGATTCAGAAAAATGGAAAATGTTTGTGTCCCGCTGTGAACGGGACAATCAAAATTCAGACATCGCTCCTTGCGGCAAGTGCTTTCTTAAGGATTGCTACCTCCTCGTTAGAAAGTGTTATGCCTTTGCCCATTTTGCTTCCGTCAGGTGACCATTCTCTGATATCGTATTTTGGATCCCTGTCGTTCCACCTAATGAGGTTGAGCTCTTTTGTCCAGCCTTTTGATGATTCGGAGAGGACTGCGATCTTCTCCACAACTTCATACTTGAATTCAGGCATATTAATCTTAATTTTATTATAATATGCTAATATATAAAAGAGAGTTTCAGAGGCTGTTTTGACAACATGCGAATCTGGCACATATGCTGTCTGTGTAAAATTGGGCCATGTTTATAAATGTGTACACCATATGGCACATCTGCGCAACAGTCGCACAGGTGTAGAATCGAGATGTTTCTAGGCAAGGAGCAGATAAATGGTTAACCCTCTGATGATCGCAGCGGTAATAATATTCGTACTGCTGATTCCGCTTTCAGCCTTCTTTTCAGCATCTGAGACCGCATTCACGAGTGTCAATAAGATCAAGCTTAAGAACCTTGCAAATGACGGAGATAAAAGGGCCAAGATTGCACTTGAAATCATCGAAGATTACGATGCGACCCTATCCACAATCTTAGTGGGCAACAACATGGTCAACATATTGCTGTCATCCATCTGTACATGGATATGCGCACAGATATTCGTTGGTGACAGCGGATTATTGGATGTTCTCGTTGCAACTCTGATATCACTGACGGTCCTGCTGATATTCGGAGAGATAATGCCCAAAAGACGTGCCAAAATTGATCCGGAAAGATTCGCTCTGAAATATGCCAAAGCATTGAAGTTCACTCTGAAATTACTGTCTCCGATCGGCATCCTGTTCACATATCTGGGCGGACTCGGTTACAAGAAGAAGGATCCGGAAGAGGATGTCACTCTCACCGAGGAAGAATTGGTCGTTATGATCGATCAGATCGAAGATGAAGGAACACTTGAAGAAGCCGAGAGTGAACTCATCAAATCAGCAATAAAGTTCGATGACAAACCTGTGTCAGATATCATCACACCACGTGTCGATATAGTCGGCATAAACAAAGATGCAACAATGGAAGAACTCAAGAACATCCTGACGGAAACAGGATTCTCCAGGATCCCCGTCTATGACGAAACGATCGATGATATCATGGGAGTCATCTATGCGAAGGATTTCTACGCAAAATACTTCGAGAATGCTGATACCAGGATGGAAGATCTGATGCGCCCTGTGAAATTCATCCCTGAGACCGCAACAGTCCAGAAGGCTCTGACTGAGATCCAGAAGTCCAGAGTGCAGATGATCGTCGTCATAGATTCATACGGCGGTACCGTAGGTATCGTATCGATGGAGGATATCCTTGAAGTACTCGTCGGAGAGATATGGGATGAGAGCGATGAAGTGCAGGAATTCATTGTAAAAGAAAGAGATGGCACATACACGATTCTCGGCGATACGGACATAGACAGTGTAAAGGACACATTGGATATCGATCTTGACATCGGGGAATATGACGGCAACACCATCGGTGGCTTCATCCAATACAAACTGAACAAGGTCACAAGAAAATGGGACAAATATGAGACAGATCAGGTGGAGATGATGGTCATCCTTGTGGAGAATCACCGCATCAGCAAGATCAGGGCTGTTGTCAAAGAACCTGTTCGGAAAGAAGATCCTGAAGATAGCCAGTCATAACTTTTACTGCAACATCCTTCTTAGCAGGGTGTGCCTCGATCTTCGCTGTTATCGAAATGACATCTCCGCTGTGCGATATCTCATACTGACCTTGTACGGCCTTCTGCTTGTCCAATCTCATGTAGAAGATGTCGTCATCATCTATACGGTCATTAAGTTCAGGTATCAATGACTCTATTATCTCCTTTCCGAGATTCCTGAAGATGCGATCACAATCCCTGTTATGAGTGAGATTGGCATCGATCACCGTTATAGGATTTCCATGCAGACCTTCTGATATGTCTATGTCGAAAGCTTCATCGTCCTCCAATCCTGTTAGGCCGACCATCACATCATGCAGACGATCCTCGTCTTCTGTCGCATAACAAACGATCTTCACTTTCACCCAATGAAATACAGATGCCATCTTTCACACCCAGTCCATATAATTATGATAATAGGAAAGGTATTTATTATACCTATATCTACGAGAGGACATCAACTGGTCCCATAGCTTAGCTTGGTTTGAGCGTTCGGCTGATAACCGGAAGGTCTTGTGTTCGAATCACAATGGGACCACCACTCTATCTTCTTCACTACGATCTGCATTTGATGGGCCAGCTCTGCAAAAATTTCGCAGTTCTGGAATTCTTGAAATTCATATCGAAAGACAGAAAAATACTTGTATGAAGTCTGATGCATTTTTCCTAAAGGTTATAATCTAATACTGCAACGATGTCGGCTTTGCACTTTAAATATCGGGATTGTCAGACTTTGAGTGTAAAACCACACATAACAAATGAATTAAATAATGCAAAAAGTGTTTTCAATTATGGTCTTACAGAAAAAATGCCCTTATTGCAACAACACCACATACATGAATGAGAACATGCCGAATGCATTCTGTATCTCGTGTGGACGCAGAATAAACACTGAAGGCGCTGTAGATCTGGGAACCTCGCAATTGGATGAAGGACATGTTGAAGAGACATTCACAGTTACTTTCCACTATGAACGTAGGTTCGCGAGCGAATATGATACTAGCTGCCAGATCACTATTGACAACCATTTGGCCGGTGTGTCATCAATAGACGAACCTTTGTTGTTAAAGCTTACAAAAGGAAACCATAACGTCGTAATCAAGGTTTTGGCTCACATAGGCATCAGTTCTACAAACGTCATGAATTCCATAAACATGTATGTGGACAAGAACAAAGACTACTATATCAGTGCGCACGGCGGAAGTTTGCATAGAAAGATTACAGTCTCCGATGTGAAAGAGTAAGATTGCGGATTTTCAATTGACACATGATTATGTGTTACATATCGGCCGTTAATTCGAATCGATACACATCATTCGTCATTTTTGTCGATAATATCTATTTTTGACAGATTTGCACCCGATGCCAGACTCTTTGCTGTCGCTGAAATGAATTTCAAAAGTTTTTTCATGAGGCCGTCCGAATACTTTCCTGGGTTGTATTCAATCAAAAGATCATAGATTGTATCTGTTTTGATCACATAGACTGTTATGTCTGAAATGGTATCATTGCGCTCCCCGCTGGTCCTCATCTCGCCGCTTTCCATTCCGAATCCGTGATCAAGGAAATCGACGGTCAGCATATCCAACCCCACATTGTATCTTTCAGACAGCAATCTGTATGGATAGTTGTGCTGCATACTCTGCAGTATCATCTCCTGCACATTCTCCATGTATTCTCTGCCATTATCTGTATTCCTGATGCAGAACGGCAAAATGCGGGCGAAGAGACCTACAGCATTTCTGTATTCAGGATTCTGCCTTCCGCTGTCCACGATGTTTATCGTACTGTAATCCTTATCAGTGAATTTGGACATTGCATACGCTGCAGCTGATGTCATCAGGGCATTCGGTGTGATTCCGACAGGACATTCCGGAATACGCACCCTTTCGTGAATGAATACGCTCCCGTTTTTGCCGTGCATGTCTGGCTCCAGCTTAACGACTTCGACTCCGGAGAACATGGACTCGTAGAACTCTGCTCCGCCCTTCAGCACGTCTGCAGTACATTCACTGCGCACGAACAATGTTCTGTCGTAACCAATATTTGAACCGTTGTATACTGCCTCTATCCTGTCCAATAGTGTACCGACAGACATTCCGTCTATGACGAGGTGACTGACTACAGCCATTACAATAAAGGAATTCTCAGTTTCATATATTCCGACTTTATACATCGGCCCTGTGTTAACATCCAGCCTCCTGTTAGTGATCTCTTCCTGTTTGGATATGTCCTCCACATCCACGTTGCCACCCAGATACACCATGTACGGCCTGTCGCGACTTTCAATCCTTACATTCAAACCGTGTACGGACGCAAATACCGCGGAAACCGCAGCCCTAAGCCTCTCTTTCTCATGTGTCTTCTTCGGATATTCCCTTGAAACAACCATGTTCAACGAAGGTGAACTTGGATCATCTATGAAATCAAGATAGAAGCTCATCTGATTTTCGGAAAGCGGACATTCCATTCCGAGACTCTCGTTGATTTCCGAAACCGTCTTTGATATGCGTCCGATGAATCTCTCTAGGAATTCGGGATACGGTGAAGATCCGGAAATCACAGAACCTCCTTCCGTCTCCGTCACATTCACCGACAGAGTTACTCCGGAATCTACGTACGTTCCGAATCTGCTTATCGATTCGCTGTACGCTACAGAAAATAATTCATTGTCGAACCTCTGCACATGATACCCAAATGCAACATCAGGCAACCTGTCGCACAGATGTCCGCGGTTAAGTGTTCCATAGCCCACGCCATCTCTTGGTACTGCATTCAATGAATCCTTGATAGATTGCAGAACACTTCCGGCATCTCCGCTGATGTTTTCCACAGTCAAAGGATATACATCAGCGAACCAACCGACCGTACGTCCGACGTTACCTATGTGACGTCCGCTGCCATCCATACGCACTGATATGCTGTCCCCACCTATGAACTCTGAAAGCGTCTGAATGAATGCTGTAAGCAGAACATCGCGAGCGCTCACACCATAATCATTGGAGGTTAGTTCTGATATCGCAGTGTCCAAACAGAACGTGAATTGCGAAGATTCAGCGCAACTGATGCTGTGCACTTCTTTCTGTGCTTTCCTCCAATACTCCTTTTCTTTGTCTTCGATCGCATCGATCTCCAACCATTTCTGATACGGAACCGTTCTCGACGGGAGCGCAATCTCCTTTCCGGACTCTAACGAGCTGTACGTGGCTGTGAGATCCTCCAATATAATGTTCCATGATACGGCATCAGCCACCATGTAATGGATGGCAAGGAACAGATATTGCTTGCCATTTACATGAATCAGTGAACACGCAGTCAATTTCCCATCTGTAAGCGACATCGATGTCCGCAAGGCATCCATATATTCCTCAGCATCCTCTTCAGACGCGAATGTTATCTCTTCCACTGTACATACAGATGTGCCTGGCTCTCTCACATACGGTTCATTGGAATATACCGCACGCAACATATCGTGACGGTCAGTTATCGCATCTATGGCCTTCTGCATCACGGTCGCATTAACATTTCTCTTGCATTCCAGAAGCATGAACTGATTGAAACCGTTCCTCTGCTCCGCAGTACCCATTTCCATGAACATCTCCTGAAGCGGCGACAGCCCTATGGCTCCGGAGAATGTATCATAATCTTCTGCACCTGCGATCATCGGCGAAATCGCACGAACAGTGCGCATTGAGATCACATCACTCACTTGAATCGTTATACCCGAAGTACTGCATATTGAAACAAGATGTATCGCTTTCAGCGAATCTCCGCCAAGCTGTATGAAGTCATCGTCTATTCCGACTTTTTCTACCTCTAGAACCTCAGCGAATGCATCGCAGAGTGCTTTCTCCTTCTCGTTGCGGGGCGCGACATATTTCTCACGAAGAGCCGATGTATCAGGCTTCGGAAGAACACGCCTGTCTACTTTGCCGTTAACATTCAGCGGAATCCTGTCCAGTTGAATGACGAAGGACGGCACCATGTACTGCGGTTTCCTCTCAGACACGAAGGACTGCACAGCCTGCGGATCCATCTTGCTGTCCGATACGATATATGCGCAGAGCTCCTTTCCCCCAGACTCGTTCACAATGACCTGCACAGTGACGTCCTTTATCTCCGGGATCTCCCTGATAGTGACCTCTACTTCTGTAAGCTCTACGCGATTGCCTCTTATCTTGACCTGCCCGTCTCTTCTTCCTATTATGCCTAAAGTTCCGTCGGGCAGATATCTTACGAAGTCTCCGCTGGCATACATCCTCTCATATCCCTCTTCAGAAGAAAACGGATTCGTCGAGAACATCTTCTCATTAAGCTCCGGACGGTTCAGATACCCTAGTGACAATTGGTGTCCTGTTATGAACAGTTCGCCCACTGCACCGTAGGGCACTTTCCTCTTCTCAGCATCCAGAATATGCAATTTTACATTAGGTGTCGGGATGCCTATACATGATGCATCACATCTGTCCTTTACCTTGACGTATGTAGACACCAAAGATTCCGATGGACCGAATGCATCGTACATCTCAAATCCTTTCGGCGGCGTGAATTCACCGAGTTTCTCTCCGGCCACAACCAACACTCTTATGTGCGGATCATCCATCATTGCAAACATTCTTCCGAGCTGCGTGGTTATGAACACGTGCGTGACATTTCTTGAAATGAACATTTCATTCAGCGCAGAAAGATCCATGCGTATGTCATCTGGGATTATCTCCACTCTAGATCCCGTCAAGATTTCAGGGTACATCGCAGTTATATGCATGTCGAAGACGTACGCTGTGTACATCGCCATCACGTCTGACGATACGAATCCCATGCTGTCCACATACCATTCTATGAAGTTCTCCATAGCGCGCCTGGTAATCTGATTGCCCTTTGGCTTTCCTGTAGTTCCGGATGTAAACAGTACGACACCGCGGTCCCGTGGATCTATGTGCACTTTCGGCGGTTTTCCTCTCATTGATCCCGATACAGTCAATACGGGTGCTCCGAAGCATCCGGCACGTTCTTCTGTCTCTTCAGTCGCGAGCACTGCCTTTGCAGAACTGTCCGCGATTATGTGCTGCACACTCTCATCCGGATAAGAATTGTCTATCGGAACATAGGCCGCTCCGGTCTTAAGAACACCAAGGGCGCAAAGCAGATACCATTCGCTCCTCGGAACGAGTACCGCTACGGCATCTCCTCTTCCCGCCCCCATTTCTGCCAAGGCGGACGCTATGCCGTCGGTTATTCCGTCAGCTTCCCTGTAAGTATATGATTTGTCGAGATACGCCACCAATACGTTGTCAGGGTGCTTCTTCACGCTTTCACGGAACGCTTCAAGTATGTCGTTGAAACGGAGCTTTTTGTCATTGTTGTTGACCTTGTCCGCCAATATGATATCTTCTTCCGACGTGTACTGTATTTCCGATAATTTCTCATAGGACATCATTCCTTTCAGTACCTTGGCGAACGCTTCAATAAATCTGTCCGCAATGCCTGCATACTTTCCGGAATACGTTATTTCTGCACTCACTCCGGAATCCTTGTCCCTGATCTTAACTGAGATGTCTTCCGTCAGATCTCCTGACATATCTGATTCTGCGCCATCGCTACCTTCATCCACACCTACGGCATATTGGAACAGCACATTCGCTTTCACGCCGTATTCATTCGCCAACAATCTGAACGGATATGCATCGTTTCCTATGGCGCCGAGATATACGTCCGACACTTCCTTAACGTATTCTGCGATAGTTCTATCCGAACATGTTACATGCACAGGCAACGTCTTGACGAACATTCCGACTGCATCTTCCAATCCTGAGAAGTTCCTTCCGTTCTCTATCAGACAGAATACCGCATCCGAACGTCCTGTGAATCTTGACAATGTATAAGCGAATGCCGCTGCGTAGTATGCTCCGGATGTGACACCCATCTTTCTGGATGCATCGGCCACATCTTTAGGCTTGATCTTGAATTTTTTCTTCTTCACTCCGTTGGATCCTGATATCACATCCGGGACCAAACCGGAGTCGGTGTCACAGTCGCATAGCATTCTCGCGAAGAATTCCTTAGCCTTCTCGTAACCTTCAGTTCCTTTGACAGACTCGTCATATGATGCTGCTGTAAGGAATCCTGTATCTACGGCAACATCCTCTCCGGATACTATCTTTCCGACGGTCCTGTTCAGCACTGAAGCGGAAGTACCGTCGAAAACCACATGGCTGAGATGGAACACCGTTCTGTCTCTGCATATTCCGAAAGAGCACACATCCTTTCTGAGATCCAGCATCTCCGGCTCACCTTCCGTAATTTTCGGATATGAATCGCAGAACAGCCACGGCACTCCGTCCTTTTCGGCTATGCGCCCTTTGAGTATCGGATGTGCCTCAGTCAATCTGGAAATCAATTCTTTGACATCATCTTGTTTCATACCGTGCGTATTTATCGCACCGGTGAGAAGATAAGTCCCCTCATTGCCGTTAACCTGTATGTCCAGATATACATTCAGCTGGCTTTCTGACAGCGGGCATCCGGTTTCCAAAGTGTACATCCCGACGTCATATTTCGCAGATGCAGAGGCCGTTCCGGCTATAGCACGCGGCGTGCGCAACCCAAGTATATCCGCAACAGACACCGTACGGACGATACTGCGGACTTTCATCGCTTTCAGGGAATCTCCGCCCAATTGGATGAAGTCATCGTCTATCCCTATCCTCTCTGCTCCCAGAACTTCTGAGAACGCATCACACAGTTTACGTTCGTCTTCCGTACGCGGTTCGGCATATTCCCTGCGCAATGATGACAGATCCGGTTTTGGAAGCGCACGCGCATCCACCTTGCCGTTCATATTCAATGGAATCTTCTCTATCTGCATGACGAAAGAAGGCACCATGAATTGCGGCTTCCTTTCCGAAACAAAGGATTGCAGGGCAGGAGGATCGATCTGGATGTCAGACATTATGTAAGCGCACAGGTGCTTTGTGCCGTCAGCGTCTACAGCTCTGATGACCACGTCCTTCACACCTGGAGCCGATTTCAGTACATCGGCCACCTCTGTGAGTTCCACACGGTTTCCGCGGATCTTCACCATACCGTCCTTCCTTCCGAACAGCTCTATGCGCCCTTCGGCAGAGTATCTTCCCACATCGCCAGTATGTCTCAGCCTGTCATATCCCGCTTCGCTGCAGAACGGATTCTGAGGGAATCCTCCGCCTACTGTATATCCGGCTGCGACCATCGGACCTGCAGCGCATAATTCTCCTACAGCGCCTACAGGCACTTGTCTGCCTTCGCTGTCCAGAAGATATATTTTAGTACAATCGGTGTGCGGGCCCAAATCGATGTTCGATCTCCTTTCAGATATCCTGCTGAGTATCATATTAGGACTCTCGGACTGTCCGTAATCGCAGAATACCTCTGTTCCGATATCATTGACTTTTCCGAGCATCTCTCCCGGAGTGAAGAAGTATTTCACGTTGGTTTTCTTCACCGCTGAGGAATAAACCCTGAATACAGGCGACGGAATGATAGCATGTGTTACCTTCTCCGCTTTGAAGAATGAATCCAATTTCTCCATATCCATGCGTATGTCTTCGGGGATGACGGACACTGACGCTCCGCATGTGAGCGGTGCGAACACTGAATCGTAATGCGGTGCATATCCTGGGCTGACATAATATGCAGAGACGCTTCCGCGCATCAGATTCGTATTTCTTCTGTACCAATCTGATGCACATGCCACATTGTCACGGGTGACAGTTATTCCTTTGGGCTTCCCAGTTGTTCCTGATGTGTACAGGATCACGAACGCATCATCCTTCGCATATCCGGCCTTCGGTTTAGTGACATTGTTCTTCATACTGTCCGCAGGTACAGGATCCAATCCGGACAGCTGTTTCATGCAGGATTCAATCGTCAGCATACAGACCGCATGCGAATCCGACACTATCTCTTCCATCCTCTCCTTCGGATGCGTGATGTCCACAGGGACATAAGCTGCACCTGTTTTGAGCACTGCCATCGGAAGGATTACGGACCATTCGCTCTTCGGTACACAAACCGCTACAGCACAGTTCTCCCCTACTTTCATCTCCATGAGATTCGATGCAATAGAATCCGTCAGCCTGTCCAGTTCTGAGTAAGTGTATTTCTTTTCAAGGAACGACAGTGCAGTGTCTCCGGGATGTGCTTCCGCATATTCAGAGAACATATCCACGACATCGCGGAATTCAGGTGCAACGGAATCGGAGTTGAATTTCTCCAGCAGCGAAACGCTTTCCTTCGGCAGATAATCTATCTCCGGAAGATTCCTTCCGGAAGCCAAACCTCCGGCGACCATCGCAACGGATTCCAAGAATGTATTCATCAGATGTTCTGAATATTTTCCAGAATCATAGTCCGCAAGCATACGGAATCCTCTGTCAGATCTTATTACGTACAACGTCACATCAGACATTGTGTCCGCACGTCTCCCTTTGCTCTTGTAATCGTCATCGAGCTCAGCTCCGAGACCGCGATCAAGGAAGTCCACGGTGAGCATATCCGATCCGACACCGTATTCTTTAGCCAGCATCCTGAATGGATAGTTGTGCTCCATGCTTTCAACTATCAGTTTCTGGACATTCTCCATATATCCCCTACCGTCTGTGCTATTCTGGATGCACAACGGCAGTATGCGTATAAACAGACCGACAGCATCCTTGAATTCAGATTTCTGTCTTCCGCTGTCCACTATACTGAGCGTGCTGTATTCTTCATGCACGAATTTCGATAATGTATATGCAACGGCCGATGTTATCAGCGCGTTCGGAGTTATGCCATCGGGAATCTGCGGGATTGCCACATCTTTGACGGCGACAGCTGCCTCAGTCTCCCTGTGGGCATCCGGTTCCAATCTGACGGTATCATATCCTGAGAACATCTGACTGTAGAATTCCGCACTCTTTCTCATCGCATCGGCCGAATCGTCTGGACACATGAACATAGCGTTGTCCGCATCTGACGACTCTCCCTTGAGTGCGCCATCGATCTTTCTCTGAATCACACCCACAGACGTTCTGTCCACAACCAGATGGCTTATCTTGACAACTGCGACGACGTTTCCGGTGTCTTCGTAAACGCCTGCGGCATACATACGGCCTCCGCGGACATCCAGTCTCCTTTCGAGGAACGCATCTATGTCATCAATCTGTTCCACTTCCGGTCCCGGAACAGCGACCATGCATGGTATGTCGCGGTCCTCAATCTTGGCATTGAAACACTTTACAGATGACAGCACACGCGATACCGCAACAGCCAGTTCATCCCTCTTTACTTTCTTTTTGGGATATTTCTTGTAGAGCGTTACATCCAATACCGGCGAGTCCGGATCATCTGCGAAGTCCAGATACAGATTTAATTGGTCCTCGGTAAGCGGACATTCGCTTCCGAGTGCAGTCTCCAAACCGGAACGCATCTCTTCCAACTTCGATACGAATGCTTTCGGAAGCTCCGGATAGGTTGTGTAACCTGAAACCATCAATTCCGTTCCCGTATCAGTGATGTTGAATGATGTTGTGTCGCCCATGGGCGCTTCTGAGGATATTCTTCCTATCGGTATGCCCGAAGATGATATGAATAAATCATTAGAATACGAGAACGCTGTGCTGAGATAGTTGAAAGTCATGTCGGGGAGCTTCTTCATCAGATTTCCGCGATTGATCATTCCGTACCCTATTCCGCCGTTCGGTACACTGTGCAACGCTTTCCTGACAGAACGCACATCGCGTGCAATTTCTCCGCATACTGTCAGTGTCAGCGGATATGCTGCTGTAAACCATCCGACCGTACGGTCAACATTTCCTGATTGGCGTCCGTGACCTTCCATGCGCACAGATATTGTATCCTTCCCGGTGACATTGCGGTAAGCCTCAGCGAACGCTGTCAGAAGTATATCGACCGTATCCGCGCCATACATTGTGTCCACAGGCTGTGGGGCTGTGATGCAGAAAGGCACCGGAGTACCATCAGAATGCGAAATGTTTTCCGATGCTTTCTCCCAGTATTCCTTCTCCGCCGTATCTGGCTCGATATAGGATTCCAACCATTTCTGATACGGCAGAGTCCTCGGCGGAAGCGACGGTTCCTCTTCTGATTTGATTGAAACATATGCTGATGTAAGATCGTCGAGGAGTACTGACCATGAAACACCGTCTACGACCATATGATGTATTGTGATGAAAAGATACTGTTTCCTGCCTACTGAGAACAATGAGCATGCGATCAGCTTTCCTTCGGACAACGAAAGCGATTCCTGGAGCACACCCGTGTGTTCCGTTGCAGCTTTCTTTGATCTGAACTTATTTTCAGATACCGTACAGACCGATATTCCGGGCTCCCTGATATAACACCTGTCGGAATACACCGCACGTAACATATCGTGACGGTCTGTGATGCAGTCTATGGCTTTTTGGAGAATTTCTGAATCTATCGCATTTTTGCACTCCAGAAGCATGGATTGGTTGAATCTGTCCCTGTTCTCTGGTGTTCCGGAGGACATGAACATCTCCTGCAGTGGAGAAAATCCTATCGTTCCGGAATATGATCCCATATCCTCGGCCGCGGAAATCGACGGCGATATCGAACGCACTGTACGCTTGGTTATGACATCATTGACATTCACTGTTATTCCGGAAGAACGGCACAGTGACGCGAGACGTATGGCTTTCAATGAATCTCCGCCCATCTGGATGAAGTCATCGTCTATTCCTATTTTCTCTATTCCCAGAACTTCTGCGAACGCTTCACAAAGTTTGCGTTCGTCTTCAGTACGCGGTTCGGCATACTCCTTCTTCATTGACGATGTGTCAGGCTTTGGCAGAGCGCGTCTGTCCACTTTGCCGTTCACATTCAGCGGAATCTTTTCCAATTGCATCACATAAGAAGGCACCATGTACTGAGGCTTCCTTTCCGAAACAAACGAACGCACATCCTCCGGTTCGATCTGATCGTCAGACACTATGTAGGCGCACAGCTCCTTTCCTCCGGATTCGTTCACAACAGCCTGCACGGTAACGTCCTTCGTTCCAGGCATCTGCCTGATCGCGGATTCCACTTCGGTGAGTTCTACCCTGTTTCCTCTGATCTTGACCTGTCCGTCCCTTCTTCCGATGACTCCCAAAGTCCCTCCGGGAAGATATCTGAAGAAATCTCCTGTGGCGTACATCCTCTCATGTCCTTCCTCAGCGGAGAACGGATTGTCAAAGAATGCTTTCTCATTCGCATCCGGACGGTTCAGGTATCCCAATGACAGCTGATATCCGGAAAGATACAATTCTCCTACAGCACCGTACGGCACCCTGCGCCTCTCTCTGTCAAGGATATACGCTTTCACATTGGTATTCGGTCTTCCGACATCGGACGGATCCGTTCTTTCATTCACTAAAACGGAAGTTGACAGTGCAAGATTCTCTGAAGGGCCGTAACCGTCATACATGCGGATGCCCGCTGGCTGTTCGAACGTTCCGAGCTTCTCTCCTGCGACGTACAAAACCTTCAGCGGGGTCTTTCCCAACCTGGATGCGAACACTTTGCCCAACTGAGTGGTCATGAACAGATGTGCAATCTTCTTTTCTGCAATGAATTCATCCAATGCATCCATATCCATACGCACATCTTCGGGTATCACCGTCAGAGACGAACCGCATACTATGGGCGGGAACATCGCCATTGTGTGCATATCGAATGCATAGGCTGTATGCAGCGCCATTTTATCCGTTTCGGTCATTTCGGTATTAGCACAGTACCATTCTGAGAGATTTATCACTGCAAAGTGGGTTATCAGCGAACCTTTCGGCTTACCTGTAGTCCCTGATGTGTAAAGTATGACGGCAGCATCATTCGGATGTATCGCAGGAGCGGAAAACTTTCCGTTCATGGATGCAGTAACTTTCAATATCGGGGCACCGAATAACTCTGCACGTTTTTCTGTCTCTTCCGTGACCAATACAGCCTTCGCTGATGAATCGGCTATCATGAACTGTATCCTTTCATCAGGATGCGAATCATCAATCGGCACATATGCTGCTCCTGTTTTGAGAACTCCTAGAGCACAAAGGAGATACCACTCGCTTCTTGGCACCAATATTGCGACATTGTCACCTTTACGGATTCCTGTTTTTACCAATGCCGCCGCTATGCCGTCGGTTATGCAGTCAGAATGCCCGTATGTGTACGTCCTATCCAGGAATGTCACGAGAGCGTCCTCTGAATGCTCCTTCACATCTGCACGGAAAGCCTCCAGAATATTATTGAAGCACAATCTCTTCTCCGTGGCATTAATCTCTTCTTCCAACACCACGTCTTTATCGGAAACGTACTGTATCTCCGAAAGTCTCTCACATCTGAGGAATCCTTTCAATATCCTGCCGTATGCTTCCGCAAACCGTTTTGCAGTCGCATCACTGTATTTCGATGAATGTGTGACAGAAACAGTGAATCTGTCAGACAGATCCATCACCGCGAACAGCATGTCCGATATGAATGCAGTCGGTTCCGTATTGTCTTCCATGAGGGAGGAAGTGTTCACTGTCGCCTCGATTCCCGCCATATATTGGAATATTATATCCGAACGAATGCCGTACTCTTTGG
Source organism: Candidatus Methanarcanum sp. (assembly GCA_045600635.1). GTDB lineage: Archaea > Thermoplasmatota > Thermoplasmata > Methanomassiliicoccales > Methanomethylophilaceae > Methanarcanum. Next base: position 12,284 of record JAZRYJ010000051.1, on the reverse strand, counting down.
CTAGAAGTCTGAATGGATACACCCCGGAAGACATGGTGCCGTAGACGGCATCTGCCGATTTTTTGATATATTCGCTGATTTCACTGTCGCAGCAGTCGATACGCACAGGGAGGGTACGTACGAACATACCGACCGCATTCTCGAGTCCCGGCAATTCTCTGCCGTTCTCGGCTATAGTGAACACTGAGTCAGAGCGTCCTGTGAATCTTGAGAGCGTATATGCAAAGACAGATGTCAGCAAAGCACCGGAAGAGATCCCCAAAGATTTGGATTTGGATACGATTGCGTCTTTCGATACAGAAAGATCTTCTTTGAAACATCCTGCCTTTCCGTCTATGTCTGCGATAAACGATGAATCTGTATCAGCATCACAGAACATTGCATCGTAGAATTCCCTCGCCTTCCCGTAGCGTTCTGTCTCCTTTACCGACGCATCGAACGAGGAAGACAGAAGGAACCCTGTGTCTTCCGCACATTCCCTACCGTTGAATGCATCGTCCAAAGCCCTTTTCAGCGTACCGATGGAGAAACCATCGAAGGCCATGTGGCTTATCATCACTGATACGCGCCCTTCGGACAGAGAGAACACGGAAACACATTTTTTTACATCCAAAGAGTCGACAGACAGCTTTTCGGTGAATTCAGGATACGAGTCGCAGAACAACCAAGGCACACCGTCTTTCTCCGAGACACGTGCTTTCAGAATCGGGTGCGAATCGATGACTCTGTCAACGATCTCCTTTGTCTTTTTCAGCGACAGTTTCTTCGAAATGATATACTCGAACGGTATGACATAGGTGCCTTTCTTTTCGTTGGCGATTATATCCAGGTAAACATTGAGCTGGCTTTCGGACAGCGGACACCCGGTGTCCAGCCTGTATCTGTTCAAATCGATGTCTTCGCATTGAATGTGCAAACATATGTCCCTGGGGGTACGATACTTGAGGATGTCGGCGGTTGACGATGTCTTCGATGTGTTCTGCACTCTGATTGCTTTCAGAGAGTCTCCGCCCAGCTGTATGAAATCATCGTCTATCCCTATCTTTTCTATCCCCAGAACTTCCGAGAAGGCCTCGCACAATCTGCGTTCGCTCTCTGTGCGCGGTTCGACATACGCTTTGCGCATCGACGATGCATCCGGAGTCGGAAGAGCGCGTTTATCGACCTTTCCGTTAACGTTCAACGGTATTTTTTCCAACTGCATGACGTAGGACGGAACCATGTACTGCGGTTTTCTTTCCGAAACAAATGACTGCAACGATTGTTGATCGATCTGGGTATTGGACACGATATAAGCGCAGAGCTCCTTTACTCCAGTTTCGTTCATTATGGCCTGAACTGTAACATCTTTCACTCCGGACATCTGTCTTATGCACGCTTCTACTTCTGTGAGCTCCACGCGGTTTCCTCTGACCTTGATCTGTCCGTCCCTTCTGCCTATTATTCCCAGAGTTCCGTTAGAAAGGTATCTGAAGAAGTCTCCGGTGGCATACATCCTCTCATATCCTTCTTCATTGCAGAACGGATTGTCAAAGAATGCCTTTTTGTCCATATCAGGACGGTTGATATATCCTGAAGAAAGCTGATATCCGGAAATATACAGTTCACCTACGGCACCGTAGGGCACCCTGCGCTTTTCCCTGTCCAAAACGTACAATTTGGTATTCTGCAACGGACGCCCTAACGACGATGAATCGCACTTTTCTGCCATGACCGTAGCGGTAGCCGAAACTGTAGCCTCAGTCGGCCCGTATTTATCATACAGTTTATACTTTGGCAGCACGGACAATTCTCCGAACTTCTCCCCTCCGACACACATGACGTTTATCGGCAGAGCAGGGTATTTCACGATGAATATCTTCCCGACTGCTGCCGGAAGGTGGACATGGGTCACTTTCCTGCTGACAATGAAATCAGCCATAGAATCTATGTCAAAGCGCCTTTCCTCCGGAAGCACATCCACTGCCGCACAAGCCTGAATGGATGCATAGAACACCTCGATGTGTACATCGAATCCGAAACTGCAGTACATCATGAATCTGTCCGTGTTTCCCATGCCAGTGTATCCGCAGTACCATTCCGAGTAATTCTCCACATTCAGATGGGTAAGAGCAGCACCCTTCGGCTGTCCTGTGGTTCCAGAAGTGTACAGTATCATTGCAGTATCATCCTGGCATATCGTTCTGACAGAGAATTTCCCGCACATGGATGGGGATATCTTCATTACAGGCACACCGAAAGATTCGGCACGCTTCTCGGTCTCATCAGTGACCAAAACAATCTTCGATGAAGAGTCCGAGATTATGAACCGTATCCTTTCATCTGGATGTGATTCGTCTATCGGAACGTATGCGGCACCGGTCTTCAGCACTCCGAGCGCACACAGAATGTACCATTCGCTCCTCTGTACCAATATGGCGACTCTGTCACCGTTTCCGATTCCCTCCTTTGCTAGGGCGGATGCAATTCCGTCCGTTTTCTCGTCAGCCTGTTCATAAGTGTAGGATCTGTCGAGATACGCCACAAAGGTGCTGTCCGGATGCTTCTCGACATTTTCGCGGAATGCTTCTAGCACATTTCTGTAACGGAGTTTCTTTTCTGTTGCGTTTATCTTCTCCGCAGATGCTATGTCCGCTTCGGAGGTGTATCTTATATCCGAAAGGTTCTCGCATGAGATCATGCCTTCAACCACGGAATCGAACACATCCGCAAATCTCTTTGCGATTCCGACATATCTGCCAGAATAGATGACCTCGATATACACCCCGGCATCTTTGTCCCCGACTTTGATTGAAATATCTTCTGTCAAACTTTCAGATATATCTGTCTCAAGTTCATTGTCTACTATATCTACTCCTACGGCATGTTGGAACAGCACATTGGATTTCACACCGTATTCCTTAGCGAGCAACCTGAACGGATAGATATCATTGCTCATGGCACCCAGATAAACGGCCGATGCATCGTTCACATATTCTGCGACCGGTCTGTCTGAACATTCCATACGTACGGGCAGAGTCTTGACGAACATTCCCACTTTGTCTTCCAATCCAGGTATATTCCTTCCGTTCTCGATGAGACAGAACACCGCATCCGAGCGCCCTGTGAACCTCGATAATGTATAGGCAAATGCCGCTGCGTAATATGCTCCTGACGTGACGCCGATCTTTCTGGATGCACCGGCTACATCATCAGGTCTGATTCTGAGTTTCTTTCTTATTATCCCATTGGATCCTTCTGTGACCTCTGGAACTAGCCCGGAGTCGGTATCACAGTCGCACAACATGCTTCCGAAGAACTCTTTGGCTTTCGCATAGCGGTCCGTCCCTTTGACCGATGCATCGTATGACGGCGGTATGAGGAATCCCGTATCCACACTGACTGCTTCATCAGCCATTATCCTCTTCACGGTGTTTTTCAATATCGCTATCGATGATCCGTCGAACACCACATGGCTCAGATACAGCGATATGCTGCCGTTTCCTATGCCGAATGAACACACTTCCTTCGTCATATCCAATTTTTCTGGTTCACCGTGCGTCACTTTCGGATAAGAGTCACAGTAAAGCCACGGAACTCCGTTGTTATCGACGATACGGCCTTTCAGCACAGGGTGTGCTTCTACAAGTTTGGATATCAGCGATTCAGTACCGCCTTGCTTCATGTGACGTGTGTCTATCATACCGCGAAGCAGATATGTGCCCTCGTTCCCGTGCAATTCTATATCGAGGTAGATATTCAGCTGACTTTCCGACAGCGGACATCCTGTACTCAACGTGTAGCTCTGAACGCTCGCTTTGGATTCCGGGGACAGTTCAGCTATCGACCTCGGTGTGCGCAGCCTGAGGATATCCGCCACCTGCACGGTGTGTATGATGTTCTGCACCTTTATGGCCCTGAGCGAATCCCCTCCCAGATGTATGAAGTCATCATCAATTCCTATTCTGTCGATCCTGAGAGCCTCTGAGAAGGCCTCACAAATACGTCTCTCACTCTCATTGCGCGGTGCAACATACTCGCTGCGAAGAGTGCTGAAATCCGGTTTAGGCAAAGCATGTTCATCGACCTTGCCGTTGACGTTCAGAGGGACGTCATCAATCTGTATTATGAACGATGGAATCATGAACTGCGGTTTTCTTTCGGACACGAAATTGCGCAGATATGATGTGTCTATCGGAGAATCAGATAACACGTACGCACACAGTAACTTTGTGCCGTCCGCATTGACCGCTCTGACTATGGCATCTTTCACTCCATTGGCGGATTTCAGAACGTTTGCGATTTCTGTGAGTTCCACACGGTTTCCGCGGATCTTCACCATTCCGTCCTTCCTTCCGAACAGCTCTATGTGTCCATCGACAGAATATCTGCCGACATCCCCTGTATGTCTTAATCTTGAATAACCCGCATCAGCACTGAAAGTATTGATTGTGAATCCTCCGAGCGATTTGACATATCCTACGGCCACCATGGGGCCCGCAGCGCATATTTCACCCACAGCACCCACCGGCACCTGCCTGCCTTCACTGTCAAGAATATAGATCTTAGTGCTGTCTGTATGCGGCCCCAGATCAGCATCTGATATTCTCTCGGATATCCTGCTGATCACCATATTGGGGCTTTCAGATTGACCGTAATCGCAAAACACCTCGGCGCCGATATCTTTCACAGAGCCCAACATTTCTCCGGGTGTGAAGAAATACTTGACATTCGTCTTCTCTACGGCAGACGAGTATGCCCTGTATACGGGCGAAGGGATGATGGCATGTGTCACGTTCTCCGATCTGAAGAATGAATCCAATTTCGCCATGTCCATACGTATGTCTTCAGGAACAACCGCGACGGACGCTCCGCAGGTGAGCGGCGCGAACACTGAATCGTAATGCGGTGCATATCCGGGACTTACATAGAATGCGGATACGTTCAGCTCGCTAATGTCTGTGTTTCTTCTGTACCAGTCGGACGCACATGCCACGTTTCCGCGAGTTACAACTATCCCTTTGGGTTTTCCTGTAGTACCGGAAGTGTACAGTAAAACGAACGGGTCGTCATCGGAATAATTCATTCTGAATTTACCTTCACGGTGTTCCAGCTCATCAACATACACCGGTTTGAAAACAGACAGTTGCCCAAAGCATGATTTTATCGTGAGCATGACGGAGACTTTGGAGCCTGCCATCATATCCTGTATCCTTTCTTCGGGATATGTTATATCGATCGGAACATATGCTGCTCCGGCTTTTACAACGGCCATTGGAAGTATTACAGACCATTCGCTCTTTGGCACACATGTTGCGACCGCATCGCCACTTCCTATGCCCATATCCGCAAGGTGGAACGCTATCGAATCCGTGATGGAATCAAGTTCTGAATATGTGATTTTCCTATCATTGAATGAAATCGCGACATTGTCCGGGAATGATTCAGCACATTGCACGAACATTCCCACAACATCGTCGAACAGCGGGATTGTGGAAAGGGAGTTGAACCTCTCTAGCATCTGTTTGCTTTCTTCTGGGACGTAATCGATCTTGGACAATTTGACCCCTGATGCGAGTCCTTCAGCAATCATCGATATTGATTTCAAAAACGACTTCATCAAATGCTCTGAATACTTCCCTGAATCGTAATCCGCATTTATGTCATAACCGAAATCTGTCTTGGTCACGTAAAGCGTTATATCAGATATCGTATCAACACGGCCAGTTTCCATATTTATGGTCCCTTCTTCGATACCGAGGCCATGACTCAGAAAGTCCACGGTCACCATATCGGAACTTACGCCGTATTCTTTGGCCAGCATCCTGAACGGATAGTTGTGCTCCATACTCTCGATGACAAGATTCTGCACACTCTCCATGTACTCTTTGGCATTGTCTATGTTCTTTATGCATAACGGAAGTATGCGTATGAACAAACCCACTGCATCCCCATATTCTGGTTTTTGTCTTCCGCTGTCGACGATGCTGAGCGTACTGTAATCATTACCAGTGAATTTGGATATCGCATATGCAACAGCCGAGGTGATCAGTGCATTGGGCGTTACCCCCATGGGGACCGTAACATACACCGATTCATGCATAGATGCTGATCCGCCCGAAGAATGCATATCGCGTTCTATCTTTGTGACCTCACAACCCGAGAACATGGATGCATAGAATTTTTCACCTTCTTTCAGGTCGTCTGCGGAAACGTCTGCACATCTAAACATGATTGTGTCCGTTTCCAATGCCGACCCTGCAATCGCCGCATCCAATTTCTTTTGCAACAATCCGACGGATGTTCCGTCAATAACGATGTGACTGATTTTTACAATGGCCGTATAACTGTCTTCAGTCTCCAATATTCCTGCGATATACATGCGGCCGCCACGGACATCCAGTCTAGTTTTCAGAAACTCCCCTATGTCCGCAATTTTCTCTATCGTGGCCCCTCCGCCGGTATACAGCATATACGGAGCGTCACGATCTTCAATCTTCACATTAAGACAGTGTACGGACAGAAGCACCTTCGCCAACGCATCTTTGAGCGATTCCAAGCTGCATTGGGATTTCGGGCATTCTTTGTGGAACACAACATCAAGGGAATACGTGTTCGGATCCGTAATGAAATCTAGATAGAAATTGAGTTGACTGTCTGAAAACGGACATTCATCACCCATAGCGGATTCCAAATTCAGGCTTATCTGGGAAAGACGGCGCATAAACGCCATCGGCAATCCAGGATAGACTGATGTGCCGCTCACGACAGAACCGACATCCAAATCGGTCACGTCCAAAGATGTGGAACATCCCACTGACAGTCCTGCCGTCGTCCATATGGGCACATCGGGTACAGAATGGAACGGTCCGTTGTTATATGAAAAAGGTTCCTTTGCATAACTCAAAATTATGTCCGGGAGTCTTTCTTTCATACGTCCGCGATTCACTACTCCGAATCCGGATCCTCCTTTCGGAACCTCGCTCAATGCTTTCATCACGGAACGCATATCGTATGAGAGCGTTCCCGTGACCTTGACTCTCAGGGGGTATGGTTCTGTCATCCATCCGACAGTACGCCCGACATCATCAGTGCTACGGCCGCTTCCGTCAATGCGCACTGATACTGTGTCCTTTCCCGTCACATCCCTGTACGCCTCAGCGAATGCCGTAATCAGGATGTCCATTGCCTTGAGTCCGTACACATTGTCATCGAAATCTGAAATCTTGACCGAAGAACGCAACCTGAATGGTTCGGAACTTCCTCCTGCAACATTATGTATCTCCCTGGAGACTGCGCGCCAATACTTCTCCTCTTCCTTATCGATAACAGAGTGCGCTTCCAACCATTTATGATACGCCATTGTTCTGTCAGGCAATTCCGGTTTCATCCCGGATATGAGCGAACAATACGATTCCGTCAAATCATCCAGCAATATTCTGCACGACAGATTGTCAACGATCATATGGTGTATCGTCAGGAATATGTATTGATGTCCCCCATATGTTATCACAGAACAGGCCATCAGTCTTCCGTCGGACAGCGAAAGAGACTGCTGCATCTCGTCTATGTATGCACGTACGTTTCCCGATGTGTCAATATCAACATTCTGTACTTCGCAAATGCGGACTTCCGGTTCTCTGATGTAATTCCTGTCGGAATACACTGCACGAAGTGTATCATGATACGCTGTCACCGTATCCACAGCCTCCTGCATGATAGCAACATCGATCTTTTCATCGCATTCCAAGAGCAGGGAATTGTTGAACCAATTCCTCTGCTCTGGAGTGCCCATGGACATGAACATATCCTGCACAGGAGAAAGACCGATAGGCCCTGAATACGATTCGTTGTTTTTCATCAGAATGACATCTGATACAGATGCACGCTTCAGTTCGTCCTCTCTTGAACGGACAACCTCATCCAGATACGCATTCAGCTCGCTTTCGGACATCAGGTGTCCGTTCGTTTCGATTGACGAGAAGCGATTTACAAAATCCTCCATTGCCACATTGAATTCTTCCAGCAACCCGGGATACGCATTGTTTCCCAACAGAACTGTGTCTTCTTTAGTTTCCACGATGTTGATTGAAGTTGCTTCTCCGAGAACCGGACCCGAGTATAACAATCCCGTTATCGAATAGTCAACACATTCGAATATCGACTTCTTGTATTCAAAATTCACACTCGTGTAGCTGAATGATATGTCCGGGAGTCTCTCTTTCAGATGTCCGCGGTTGATTGAACAATAGCATGCCCCTCCGCCGTGTGCATTGCGTATCGCCTTCCTTATCGAACGTATATCATCCTCAAACCTTCCGCTGATGGATACAGTTATCGGATAAAATCCCGCAAACCATCCTACAGTACGGTCAGCGTTTGCCAAATGATGCCCGTCGTCTTCGATACGCAAAGATATATTCTTTCTGCCCGTGACTTTGCTGTATGCCTGCACGAACGCAGTCAACATGATATCTGCAGGATCCATACCGTAGATGTCTGCCAAAACAGAGGCCCTCACACCGAAATACTTATGAAAAGACGATGATGGGCCGTGATCGTCTTGCTGTATATCCTCAAATGCTTTCTCCCAGTACTTTCTGTCCTCTTTGCTGATTGTTTCATCGTTCGTTTTCAGCCATTTTTGGTACGATGCTGTTCTCGGTGGCAGATACGGTTTATTTCCGGATTTCAATGAATCATATGCAGTAACGAAATCGTCCAAAATTATGTACCACGATTTCCTATCCACGATCATGCGGTGTATCGCCAGTAAAATGTATTCTTTCTTTCCCACCCACGCATGGGAGACTATTATGAGCCTTTCTTCCGAGATTGAGGAAATCTTCCACAACACGGACAATCTCTTGATCGCCTCTTCCTCCGTGGCATATTTTCTTTCACTTACAGTGCAAACAGATATTCCGGGTTCTCTCACATACGATTTGTCGGAATACACTGCACGCAACATGTCATGATGGTCCGTCACACAGTCAATGGCTTTCTGAATCAATGCGGTATCGACACTCTCTTTGCATTCCAGAAGAACGAATAACACAGAGGCATCCCTGTTCTCCGGGGTGCCTTCTGACATGAACAGCTCCTGTACCGGGGACAGAGCTATCGGCCCGAAATACGAACCCATATCCTCCCCGTCAGATGCATCAGACAGCAATGCACGGACCGTACGCTTCGTTATTATGCTGTTGGCCTTTATTTTCACACCTAGAGAACGGCAGATCATCACCAAACGCATGGCCTTGAGAGAATCTCCGCCAAGCTGTATGAAATCGTCATCTATTCCCGCCTTTTCCAATCCGAGTGCTTCCGCAAACGCTTTGCAGAGTTTTCTCTCGTTATCGTTGCGCGGCTCGACATATGCGCTACGTAAAGAAGATATGTCCGGCTTGGGCAACGAATGCCTGTCCGCCTTGCCGTTAGCATTCAACGGCATCTTTTCAAGTCTGATGACGAATGCAGGCACCATATACGGCGGCAGTTTGCGACCGATTTCCGATCTGATGGTATCTTCACCCACACTATCCGATGTGTAATATGCACAGAGATACTGCGTTCCGTTGCCATCGAACACTTTTACAACAGCATCCTTCACCCCGTCGATGTTGGACATACAGTATTCCACTTCAGAAGATTCCACCCTCTGACCGTTTATTTTGGCCATTCCATCCATTCTTCCGATGACCACTATGCCTTCCGACGTCATCTTTCCGAGATCTCCGGTATGATAGATGCTGTATCCATCTTCGCAATCCGTATATACACCGCCACAATCTGGAAGGTGCATATATCTCATCATATTGCGTCTGCATTTCAGACATATTTCTCCTTTTTCTGCATGGTCGCCGTTTTCATCAACAAGAAACAGCTCGTCACCTAGCAGCGGATTGCCTATGGTTATCTCTCCATCAGTTTCCATTTTATGGCTTGCGATGACAGTGCATTCCGTCGCACCATAGATGTTTATTATGTCAACATCATCGAACCCCTCGAAAACTCCCGGTTTCTCTCCGGCGATAAAAACCGTTTTCACACTTATGTCGGATCCTATGATACGGAGAAAACTCGGACTCGTCGCAATTCTGTACACTCCGTGATCTGCGACATATTTCTTCAATCCGACGACATCTTTGCGGAGATTGTCATCCGCTATATGCATCGTACATCCCGACAATATGGAGAATGCCCAATCGACCTCGGACAGCACAAATGACAGATCCACTATGCACATAGCAGAATCTCCCATAGAATCTCTGTATGCGTGTACCATTTGTTCCGCCCTGAGGAAACGGTTACGAGAATGCATCACTCCTTTGGGTTCTCCCGTGGAGCCTGATGTGAAAAATACATCCAACGGACATTCATCCGATATCTTCTCCGCAACAACTTTCGGCACGGTGCCCAGGGCTTCAGCCTCCGATACGAACCCATCATCAATGACAGCCACAGGCTCACAGATTGCGAATATCTTCTCCGCTCTGTCAGCCGGATACTTTGGATGGACAGTGACAAACGGCGAACCTATGCACATGCATGCGATGAATGCGGCAATATGCTCGGCTTTCCTCTCCAATCTGACAATTGTGAAGTCTCCGTCCTTCACACCTTTCTTCTTAAGCAAAAAAACGAAACGGTCAACCATTTCGAGAAATGATTTTGAAGAAACATACCTTTCTCCATTTCCGTCGACAGCAACGATTGTTTTTTCATTCGAACGTAAGCGGGATAGAACTGAGGTCAACAAATCAGTTACCTTATCAGACACGTTTCCACTCATCGCCCTTTCCTTCCGTCAACGCAAACCCAAATTTATCTGAGACTCTTGTCTTCAGATCCCCACTAATAATAGATGCGCGCGTGTGTATAAACAGATTTCGCCAGATATCCTGTTGCAGAATTCATATTGATAAACAGCTAAGTGATAGTGCACCATTTCACATACAAAAATAGGTTGAGACGCGGTCTCCCGCGCCTTCAATATGTTTGTCTTATGCGCCGTAATATTCTACAGCAATCGCATAGAAGTCTTCTTTGTACAGATCGACCAATACCTTGTCCATATCCAATTTTTCTTTGGATATAGTGCTGTTAGATTCGATGATTTCTGTATCTAAACGGTATATCTCACCGCACAAGAAAGCCATTATCGATTCATGCTCAGCATCTTTCACGGATTCGTATTCTGCAGTCAATCTTGCGATCTCAGGATCGTAACGATCCATTACTTTCTTGATCTCGGCATCTTTTTGACCGATGAAGTAACCGATATCGCTCTCTCTGTCATTGTCGAGGCAGAAAACATCGAACAGCAACGTGGAGTATCTTATTTCGCACCTCGTCAATGAAATCCTGTCATCTGACAATTTTGCCAGCTCGTCCTCGGTTATCGTACCGTCGGCCTGTTTCTTTTCGAGAGTAGCGATCTCTGCTCTGAGTTCATTGATCTCGTCCCTGCATTCATTCACACTGGATGTGAGATCGTCTTCCTCGGCATCAAATTTCTTTTCAAGTTCCGCCAATCCTTTCTCTTTCGCTTCCTGCAATACTGAGAGTTTAATTGCCCTTTCAGCTTTGAGTGTGCACTTTTCTTTCTCAATCTCTTCAATCGTCATATCGCTGACAGCAATCGCTCCCATCAATCTGACGTCAAAACGACCGTCTGATGCTAACGAAACATCATCAGTGACGGGCATGCTGTCATTCGACGATGTGACAATTACACCTGCGAATGCCGTTGCAGCAAGAACAAAAACTGCAATAATAACTACCGGTCTGTAGTTCGCCATCTTATCATTATCCATTCATTTCGCCGATGACACTGATGTGCACATCCGCCATCTGGACTATATACCGCATCAGCGCTATATATAGTAAGCGAAAACATTCAACTGCTCCTTGCAAGAAAAAAGTTCGAATTAAACTACATCATACAAATCAGCGTAAAGTGACCTGAACTTCATTCAGCATAATGACTGTTGAGATGGGTAAAAAAAACTTCGGATAAAACGAAATAATCGTTGTATTTATATCAACCCAGTTCCATATTTGAACATGGAAAAGAAATCCGCAATCGCAATCTGTGCTGTTGCAATAATTGCTGTCGTAGTGATCGTGGCAGCTATTGTAATCGCTACACAAAGCAATAATCGTGACTTCGACACAAAACCCTTTTGAATTGTAATTTTCTGAATAAAATCTATAGCCCACGCTAATTCATGCTGTTTTTTTGCGTTTGACCTGAATGCAACGTCGCCAATAATTATATAGGAATTATAATTATCAGCTTT
>JAZRYJ010000050.1:0-1704 GCA_045600635.1 Candidatus Methanarcanum sp. | reverse complement strand
GATAGGCTCCGCCAACGTTCCTTTTAATCGAATTCGATCTGGAGATTTCCGTATCTGAAGTAACAGAAATTGATGAAGTTATCAAGATTGGTAAAACCGCATCCATCTGCCTTCGTCTTCTGAATTTTAGAATTCAGGCCTTCCGCATATGCATTTGTGCATCTGAAGTCGTAATAAGCCAGTATTTTGTCAAGTTTTTCTTCGAGTTTTTTGGCCCTGATCTTCAGTTCTCTGCAACCTTCATCGATCACCCATGATTCCCAAAAATGGAAAAATGCTTCTGCGTCGTCTTTGTTCTCTTGTTCATACAGTTTGAAGAAAGCTTCCTTCATATCGTAAGCCAACATCAATTCAGGATTTGCCAGGCTGATGTTTTTCAGACGGGTTCTGTCTACATTGTTCATATTCCTTTCATGTTTCAATACGGTAAATTTCGTCAATTCGATTTTTCTTTTTTCTTCCGATGACATTGTTCTTTTCAATCTTTTGTAAATTGTTGACATGTCATCGTTGAGTAATTTGAAAATGTGAAATTTGTCAAAAACTAACTGTGCATTTGGTAATTGTTCCGCAACACCAGTTTCGTAAGATGTGCTCATATCCGCACTTACGACTTTTATTTTACTCGGATCCCCTCCGTGCAAAACCAACCAATCCGAAAACATAACCAGTGTTTCCTTCCCCTTGCCTTTGCACATAAAAATGAGTCTGCAACATTGATCACTTACGACCGTCACGTAATTGTGTCGTTTTTTAAATGATGTTTCATCGATTGTAATCGCTGAAACATCGCTCAGGTCAAATTGCGGAAGTGATTCTTTTACTCTGTACGCAAGGATGTCCCATGTTATCCATCTCCCCACGGATGCTTCTTCCGATGCTTTGGTGACATTCTTGTCCATCAGCAATCTCAGAATCCATTTTTCGAATTCCTTTGTGTATCCCACATAGGGTCTTGCCGGAGAAAATTCGGCCATCGAAGTTTTTCCGCAGTTGACACAATGAAATTGTGGCGTACGGACCATCAATATCGTATCATAACCGTATCCCATGACATGTGAAAGTTTGCGCACACGGTATTGTTTGATCTTCACATCAGAGGAACAATATGGGCATTTGCGGGAACCATTCTCAACAAATTCGATATTGATTATAGATTTACCAAGAGAGTGTTTTTTCCATGTGTCAGTGTCCATTGGCTTTCTGTATCTGTATGTCAGTTCGTTTACAATCTTCCAATTCTCATCGAGATCAAGTTTGAAAGTGATTTCATCATTAGGCCCGATATTTCCATAAAAATTATCAATTACAGCATTGTTGCAAGGCATGCGATTTCCTCTGAATGTGTGGTAACATCGGATTAAATCGCACCCGTTTTTTATTTTCTATTCAGTGTAAAAAGAGCGATGGCAGAGCCTATCTTCTCCCGCAGGCCGACGCAGTCGGCCGAGGATTTCAAAGTGTGGGCGCAGCGAACACTTTGATATAAAGACCGAAAGTCCTTTTATACTACCCCATAAAAACTAACAGCGCCAAATTTAGATTGGCTTTAAATAATAGGGGTATAATCAGATAACGTAAAAGGAGCTGTACAATGGGTATTGAAGAACCAATGGAGAGCACAGAGGAGGATGTATCACGTGTACGTCTCCCAAATATTAAGGAAGGAGAGATGTTCGGCATCGCAGATCAGTTGCTCGGAGC
>JAZRYJ010000049.1:0-1085 GCA_045600635.1 Candidatus Methanarcanum sp. | reverse complement strand
GGAAGAACGTGCTGCATCTTTCAGAACCCCTGTTGTTAAAGTATCGGATAGGATCAAGGGAATATTCTCTCCAGTAAAGATATCGCCGTACGATCCCGCCGTAATTCTATACACATCGGGCACGACAGGACAACCGAAAGGTACAATCATTCCACATTTGTCATTGATATCGTATGGAGAATGGTATGCTGAGAGATTTGAACTCAAAGCCGATGGTGTTCACGGTCTGTACTCGTCCTTCGCATTCGATGCGCACATCAACGCTATAGCACCGATCGTTGTTTCAGGAGCATCATCGGTCATTATACCTGATAGTGTGCGTTACGATATGGATGCCCTTAATTCTTTCATCATGAGAAACTCGATAATGAACACCATGTTCACGACGCAGATTGCCAAGACATTCGCCTTATCGGTGAAGAATACCACTATAAGGACCATCATATCTGGTGGAGAGAAATTGGGCACTGTGGAACTCAACGGTGACTACAAGCTGTACGATGGATATGGACCGACGGAAAGTCTTGCGAGCATACTCCTCGCAGATTCGTCGTTGAGAATCGATGACTCATCCATTGGTGTGCTGAATCACAATATGAAAGCATACATATTGGACAGGGAAGGACGCAGGGTGCCGTATGGTGCGGTTGGTGAACTGTATGTTTCTGGATACCAGCTCTCGCTCGGTTATCTCAACCGTCCGGAGATGAATGCGGAAGCATTCTTCGACAACCCGTTCTGCAAAGAGAAGGGCTATGAGAGGATGTACGCCACGGGAGACTTCTTCAGATACCTCCCCGACGGAACATTGGGGATTATAGGAAGAAGGGACGGACAGGTGAAGATCCGCGGCAATAGGGTGGAACTCACCGAGGTGGAAGCATGCATAAGACGGATCCCCGGGATAAAGGACGTTACCGTACAGGCTATTGTGAACGAATCCGGAGGGAAGGAGCTCTGCGCTTACATAGTTTCGGATTCGCAGATCGATGCACAATCCGTTCAGACGTTCGTCTCCGAAAGGAAACCCCAATACATGGTGCCGTCCTTCGTGATACAATTGGACAGGATTCCGCTGAACGTCA
>JAZRYJ010000048.1:0-1524 GCA_045600635.1 Candidatus Methanarcanum sp. | reverse complement strand
AATCATATTTCTTTTGGAACAGCTGTATGTAACGCACCTCGCTGAAGCCTATGAAGCAAGAAATGTAGAATGGATCTGCGTATAATATATAAGAATAATGAAAGCCTCAAAGATAAAGAATAGCATACAGCACCGATTACCTATCTGGCAGTCGATGCTGTCACGCCCTGAAGGTGTTTCCGTCGAAGAGATGCAGGAAAAGTGTACAAAATTCATTGATGATTCCGATGATCCCAAAGGCATTCTTCGCCGTGACCTTACTACCATCCGAACGCTTATCGACAGAATTGAGGGCGTTACGCTCGTCGAGAAGAAGATTGGCCGTAACAAACGGTTCTGGCTTCAAGGACAGGCCGATCTGCTGAAGCTTCGTCAGGAACGCTTCTATGGCTCAGAGAATGTAACACTGACCAGTATGCTCGCCCAGATGCAGGGTGTGCTGCCCGAAGGTGTACTGCAGGAAGCCACTTCAAGCATCCGCAAGCTGGAACGTGAGCAGGCCGAGTCTCATGACAAACCTGTCGTAGCGTACGAGGTGAACATGGGAATCCATCAAGACATGGAGTTCTTCTTTCCCATTTATAAAGCCATCCGTGACAAACAGGCCTTGCGTATCGTGAGGCATAAGCAGTTTGACGAGAGAATCATTGAAGAACTGATCCTTTATCCGGAGTTCCTTCGCCAGTATAATACCTTGTGGCATGTTTTCGGTGTAGCCACCACTTTGGAAGGCAAGGTTCTTACATCTCCGTGTGAGCGTATTCCTCTTCACGTAATCACTTCTGCCACTCCCCTATCGTCGAAACAGTATCCGTTTATTGCATCCGGCATTGAGGATTACCTTGAAGATTACTTCTCTGAGATTATCGGTGTGGACAATGATCCTGCGGAACCGGTCTCGGACATTCGTTTTGCTGTAAAAAACAACATTGTACATCGTCTGATGAACAATCCTCTGCATGAAAGCATGGTTCACCTCAAAGGCGAGACATGTCCGTTGCCAGGTTATCAGATGTTCAGGATGCAGGTCAAGGTCAATATGGAACTCTACCGGAAACTGTTGCGGTGGGGGTCAAAGATCATCGTCCTCTCTCCCTCTAAATTAAGAAGTGGCATCCTGAAAGACCTGCATAAGACACTCCGTTTATACGAAATCTCGGCTAAAAATACATGAAATACATGATTTCACATATGATCTGTTTTTTATGCCCTATCTTTGCACCCGTTAACAAAAGGTAATACCAATACGGGTTACTTTCTAGGCACCGATAACATAAAACATCAAACAACAACCAGCCAGAGGTAATGATTCCCATCGCCTCTGACACAAAACTAAGAATAACATGCGACAATTAACAGGAAAGTATTGTCAGGATTGTAAGATCTTTACTGACAACGTCGAAGAGGATGCAGTCGCACTTGTTCAGACAATGCTTGAACATCCTGCGTTTGCAGAATCACATATCCGTATCATGCCAGACGTTCACATGGGAAAAGGAATCACCATCGGGTTCTCTGCTCCTT
>JAZRYJ010000047.1:0-24778 GCA_045600635.1 Candidatus Methanarcanum sp. | reverse complement strand
ACTTAATATATATTGGATAGCTTTGCTATCCAATTATAATTAAGTATTAATTATTAAAAACAAAAGAACGACAGGATCCGAAACGTGAGAAATGAAAGAAAAATCTCAAAAATTCAAAATGAGGGTTTCCTCAAAGCCTTGTTTCGTAACGAATTATTCATCAATTTTGACATCACCGGGAGCGTTTCCGTCATCGAACCTCCAAGTTTTCACACCGTTCGGTTCGAACATGAAATCGGTGACATCGGCTCCGTGTTTCCTAAGTTCCTGTGCTACGATAGCCTTCTTATCATATTCACAGATGAAGAACATGAATCCGCCACCACCAGCACCGGATACTTTACCGCCGATTGCACCTTGTGATTTTGCGGTGTTGTATAATGAATTGATGTTTCTGTTGGAGATACTGTTGGAGAATTGTTTCTTGTATTGCCAGGATTCATCAAGAAGAGTTCCCGCATCGTCAAGTTTTCCTTTTTTGATGCTTTCGCATATTTCTTTGGCCAGTCTCTTGGATTGATCGAGAGCATCGAGGTTTTGTTTGTTCTCATATGCTTTGATCTGTGAACTGATGATATTGGCCGAATCTCTGGACATTCCGGTGAAACACATAAGAGAGCGGCACTGGAGTTCATCGATAATGGTCTCATCTATATCGATGTGATTCACCTTGACTTCTTTTCCGAAGTTGGTGAGATTGAATCCTCCGAAAACTGCTGCATATTGATCCTGTTTTCCGCCTTTGAGACCGATCTCTTCCCTTTCAAGTTTGTATGCCAGTTGTGCCAATTCATATTTGTTCATCTTGACACCTTGCCATTCTGCTACTGCAGAGATGATGGCAACGATCATCGTAGATGAGCCTCCGAGACCTGAACCTGACGGTACATCGGAATGTATGTTGATGGTAAAACCCTGATCCAGATCAAAATGGTTGGCCACTGCTTTGGCCAGATCCATATTTCCGTCGAATTTCAACGGAACATGATTGAGACGTGTTTTGTATCTTCCGTAATAACGCGATTTCACCTTCATGAGATCGTCATCACGCGGAACTAATGTGCAGTATGCATATTTGTTCACGGTAGTGTTGAAAACACACCCACCGTATTGTGAGGCATACGGATCAACATCCGTACCTCCGCCCGCGATACCGATTCTCAGAGGAGCCCTTGCTCTGATATATTCAGTCAACCTATGACCTCGTGGATAAGCTTGTTTGTGTCAGACACACCACCGGCATACCCAGGCTTCGGATAGCTGTTATATAATAAAAGTATTGGCGTAGGAATGACCATAGAGATGTAAGGTCTGGGTCTATTGTATTCAATTCAAAACTACAGTTTTTATCTTTGCTAGCAATTCACTCTGTTATGATAGTTCTTCCTGAAACGGTCGATGAAGTGGTAGCGAAATTATTGCGTTTGGCGAACACAAGACTCTCACATGATATAGGATGGGCCTTGGAAGCTGCAGCCGGTTGGGAGACCAATGACATCGCCTGTTCTCAACTGGGATGCATTATGGACAATGTCAAAAAGGCAGAATTCCTAGGAAGGCCGATGTGTCAGGATACCGGCATCCCGGTGTTCTATGTTTCAGGAAAATTTGATTCATCGATTTCAAAACTGATCGCTGACGGAGTGAGGAAGGCTACAAAGGAAGTGCCGCTTAGACCGAATGCGGTGGATCCCCTGACGAGGGAGAACAGCGGCGACAATCTCGGTGACGGAATGCCCATCATCCACTATATTCCGACAGATGATGATTTCATAACGATATCTGTGTTGCCGAAGGGTGCAGGTTCTGAGAATATGACAAGATTGGCGATGCTCAATCCTTCCGATGGCATCGAAGGTGTGAAGAGATTCATCATAGATTCAGTTCTGGATGCGGGAGGAAAGCCGTGCCCTCCGACTATTGTGGGCGTGGGAATCGGAGGAATGGCGGATACATGTGTAGCCATGTCCAAAGAGGCATTATTGATGCCATTGGACAAACAGAATCCGGATCCAGTTCTTCGCGATATGGAGGAGGAACTTTTCATCAAATTGAATGAAAGCGGACTCGGACCGATGGGTCTCGGAGGAAACACAACATCATTGGCTGTGAAGATCAAAAAAGCATATTGTCATACAGCCAGTCTACCGGTGGCAGTGAGTATCGGATGTTGGGCCACAAGAAGGGCCACAGCAAGGATCATGCCCAACGGCACCGTTGAATATATCCAGGAGGGAGAATGATGGAATTCTTGAATTCTCCAGTTGATGAGAAGACCGTACGTTCTTTGAAAGTCGGGGACATTGTTTACATCAATGGTCCGGTCATCACCGGAAGGGATGAGGTGCACATACGTGCTCTGCAATACAGGGATGAAGGAAAGAAGACACCGGAATGTCTGAACGGTGCTGTGTTGTATCATTGCGGGCCGATCATGAATAAAACTGATGGAATATGGGAGGTCGTTGCGGCCGGACCTACGACCAGTGCAAGAATGAATAAATTGGAATCCAAAATGATCAAGGAATTCAAGATACGTGCAATCATCGGAAAAGGCGGAATGTCAGATGATGTCGTTGAAACCATGAAAGAGGAAGGTTGCGTCTATCTTGCTGCGACTGGCGGTTCGGCAGTGACATTGGCAGAAGGTCTTGCAAAGGTCGAAGGTGTGGAATGGGAGGATCTCGGAATGCCTGAGGCCATTTGGAAATTCGAAACTAACAGATTGGGTCCGTTGATAGTCGCCATCGACAGTAACGGTAACAGCCTGTATAAGCAAGTGAGAGAATCATTGAAGAGATGATCAGTTCTTCTTGTAGACGATGACGCGTTTACCGGATCTCAGCGTTATGAATCCTATGATGGATAACAGCAATGCCAACATGGCGATTGCGAATCCGACGATCATTGCGATCTGAACAAATGATAATCCATTGATGTCAGCGGTCTTAATCATAACTACATCCGGAACATTTACGGTCTTTCCCTGTTCGATTATTATCGTTTCCGAAACATCTCCGTACCCATTCGTTGTGAATTTTATAGTGTATGTTCCGGTAGGACACATACCGATAGTGAATTTACCTCCATTGGATGTGATGGTGGATGTAATGATCTTGTCGCCATCCATCACAAGGACATTCACATCATTCAATCCGACCGGTGTTACCGTATCGGCGATTACTTTGCCGGTAACTACACCGTATGTACTTATGATGGAGATGCTGTGGAGATCTCTCTCACACAGGCTGTATACATGTCCTGCTTCTATCGTTCCGCCCGCGAACTCATTGGACATCCTGTAGAATATCTCGCCTTTGTATTCTATCGAATCATCGGTTATGGTTTTCGGAAGATTCTCTACAGAATGACCGTTCAATGAGAAACTGATCATACAATCGGCAGATTTTATCCCGCCGGGGACATTTAGTGAAAAGTATCCGTTTTCATTGATGCCCCTTTTTTGTATCGGCTGCAGATCATCAGCGCTGTCGTAGAACGTAATGATGATGTCTTTATTCTCTGAGAAAGTACCATTGATCTTGATATAGCCGTCAACAGTGGCAGTTTCGTCATCGGCTGCATCGGAAACGAATGCAATCTGGATTGCTGTTATTACAAGCAATGTGATGATGAATACAGAGATCAACGATTTCTTCATTGTTAAAAGAAAGATACTCACTCGTTTAAATCTATTTTGTAAATTCAATACCATTTTTTATCCGTATGTTACGTTATAAAATCGGGTTGCTAAGCGAAAGATAAATAAAGCGATAAATCTAGTGCTGACGGATTATCGGTGTTCGAATGAAACGTTCTGACAAGACATATACCAAAGAAGAGGTCATGGAATTGATGGAACCTTTGGTATCCACATGGTTCAATGAGAGGTTCGACGGATTGACAGAACCTCAGGCACGTGCCATCCCGGTGATACATGACAGAAAGAACGTTCTTGTGTCATCCCCTACCGGTTCCGGTAAGACGCTGACAGCATTCATGAGCATCATAAATGAATTGACGAGATATGCATCCGAGGGAAAGCTTGAGGAGCGTGTCTACTGCATCTATATTTCGCCGTTGAAAGCCTTGGCCAATGACATCAACAAGAATCTCAACACGCCGTTAGCAGAGATGAGAGAAGTTGCAAGGAACAACAACATGAATGTTCCGGACATCCGCGTAGCGGTAAGGTCAGGAGACACATCATCATACGACAGACAGAAGATGGTGAAACATCCCCCTCATATTCTGATAACAACACCCGAATCCTTGGCATTGATATTGGAGGCTCCTAAATTCAAAGAGAGTTTCCAGAATGTCGAATGGGTGATACTGGATGAGATCCATGATATATGCGATTCGAAGAGAGGTGCCTTCCTCTCACTCACAATGGAAAGGCTCAAAGAATATTGTGAAACGGATTTCGTCCGTATAGGTCTGTCAGCCACAATGGCCCCGATGGAAGCGATCGCAGGATTCCTGGTGGGATGTGATGAGAACGGCGAGACAAGGGATGTGACATTCATAGAATCCAGTTCCAAAAAGATACTGGATCTCAAAGTGATATGTCCGACAGAAGATGTCACCGCATTATCATCGGATATCGTGAATTCGATGATGTATGACACTCTGAAAGAATTGGTGGACAATCATGATACGACATTGGTATTCACCAATACCAGATCTGGTGCGGAGAGTGTTGTTTACAAATTAAAAGAACGCGGATTGGACAATATCGAGGTCCATCACAGTTCATTGAGCAAGGAAGCTAGATTGGATGTCGAGGAGAGATTGAAACGCGGAGAGATCAAATGTGTTGTCTCATCCACTTCATTGGAATTGGGAATAGACATCGGTTCCGTCGATCTGGTGTGTCAGATAGGTTCTCCGAAGTCTGTGGCGAAGGGATTGCAGAGGATCGGGAGAAGCGGACACAGCTTCGGAAAGGTTGCCAAAGGACGTCTTCTCGTCTTCGATCCGGACGATCTGGTGGAATGTGCCGTCATGTGCCGTGCAGCACATCGCAGCAATATAGACAGGGTCGGTATTCCGGAGAATTGTCTGGATGTCCTGTCGCAGGCGGTCGTAGGAATGAGTCTCAGTGCACGCTGGAATGTTGAAGAGGCATACAGACTCATTCGCGGGTCGTACTGTTACCGTAATCTTCCGAAAGAGAAATTCATCAGTGTATTGAGATATCTCGGCAGTAAGGATGAGTTCGAAGGAGTATACTCCAAGATATGGTATGATGAGGAAGAGAATGCATTCGGGAAGAAGAAAGGTTCCAGGATGATCTATTTCATGAATCTCGGAACGATCCCGGAAGAGGCCAATTACCGTGTCATAACGAATCACGGAACATCAGTCGGAGAATTATCGGAGAAATTCGTTGAAAGATTATCGGCCAGAGACATCTTCGTACTGGGAGGAAGATCATTCGAATTTGTCAGATCAAGAGGTATGACGGCATATGTGAAGGAAGCCACCGGAAGGAAACCCACCGTACCGTCATGGGCGGGAGAGATGCTGCCGAGGAGTTTCGATCTCTCAATGGATGTGGCCAGGTTCCGCGGTGAGATGAATAATAACCTCACGAGAGATGAGAAGGAACTGAAAGCTGAACTCATAAAAGATTTCGACATCGATGACGGCTGTGCGAAATCCATCATATCATATTTCAAAGAACAAAAGGCTGTTTCCGGTTCTATTCCGGATGATAAACTTCTGACGATAGAAGAATATGTGGATCCCTCAGGAAATCAGAGGCTGATATTCCACTTCCCGTTCGGGAGAAGAGTGAACGATGCACTGTCCAGGGGTTATGCATACAGGATATCCAACGTCATAGGCGTCAATGTGTCTGTGACGATGTCCGATGATAATTTCATGATCGGCATGTCAAGGAAGATCGACATCGAGAAAATACCTTCGATGCTGTCATCGACGGAATTGGAGACCATTTTGAGAAAAGCGATCAAAGATTCAGAGATATTCAAGCTCAGATTCAGACATACAGCATCCAGGAGTTTCATGATCCTCAGGAACTACATGGGACGTCCGATCTCAGTCAACAGACAGCAGACGCGTTCATCATACCTCCTCGATACTCTGGGCAACATGGAGAATATGCCGGTGATCGAAGAGACGTACAGAGAGGTACTTGAAGATGACATGGATATCAAGAATGCATCATACGTTCTGAAGATGATCGAATCAGGCGAGATGAAACTGACAACGGTCAGATTCAACGGCACCCCGTCACCTTTCGCACACAGTGTGATATTATCAGGATTCTCGGACATCGTTCTTATGGAGGATCGTTCAGCATTGCTCAGGGAACTCCACCGTAAGGTATTGTACCGTGCGATGGGGGATTCGATAAAAGAATTCGAATTCGAAGAGGATCAGGTTATTCCGTACTTCAGAGAGAAGATTGGACGCATAGTTGTGAAGGACGACATCCTGACAGTTCTTTCACATACGGGACCGTTGCAGGCGATCAGGGAACGCGGAAGGAACATCTACGCTTATTCGGATGCCGATAAGAAGACAGTGGACGGTTGGGTGCGCGAGCTCATAAACGAAGGAAAGATCGGAACGGTGTTCCTGGATGAACCGCACATAATGCTTACGGAAGAGATCCCCTTCTATGCGGCAGCTACGAAGAAAGAGAAGGATCTGATGCCGGAGGACAAGAAGGTCCTCGAGGCGCTGACAGACGAGGCCATGGCGCTGAGCGACATCTCTGCAAAACTGGAGATGGATGAGGATGTAGTATTCAGATCGATGAGGAAACTGGAATCGATGTACCTCATGACTAGAGTCCAGATCTCCAACAATAACAAATGGTATTTCGCGAAATATCTCGACGGATTCGCGGAACAGGATGAAGCGTGCGATCGTGTGATAATGAGATTCCTGGAATGTTTCGCACCTGCCACTGTTCAGGAGATATCGTATGCACTGTCGATGTCCGAAGGACAGGTGAAGAGATCATTGGAAGCATTGACCGCCAATGAGGATGTCGTATGCGGACGTTTCCTGATATCAGAGAACGATCAGTACATGAAGAAAGTCGACCACATGAGACTCAAGGCCGGTAAGAGCAACATCTACGATTATGAGACTGTGGAGAGATACAGATTCTACAAATGTCCGAGATTCAAGAACATCATGGAATTCTTCGACTATTACGATTCAGCCGGGAGCGAGATCGATGTATTCAACAGAGTCGACGGTTTCGATCTCAAAGAATGGTATCAGCTGCGTAAGAACGGAAAGATCCTTCTGGGAAGATTCCTGAAAGGAAGGGTCAGATTCGTCACTGCTGAGACCGGTGATAAGATGGCGATATTGAATCATGAAGCCATTTCGCCTGATGATGAGAATCTTTTGGATCTTATCGCAAGCCTCGGTTCTGCGACCATGCGCCAGATAGTCTCGGAGACAGGAAGGGATAAGGAGGAGATCAAAGAATCCATCATGCGTCTCGATAAGGCACTCAAGGTCATTCGTGCCTTCAACGAGAAGGAGGATTGGGGTACCGAGAATGATTACGAGGTATACCACCCCAATGATGTGAAGGAGGATCCGATCCCGGGGTTGTTCCTGCAGGCCGTGAAAGCATACGGTCCGATACCTCCGATGGCGTTCAGATTCATTTTGGGGATCGGTCCGGATGATGCGTTGGCACTGGCCAAGAGCATGAACATCTCCACTATATTGGTCGGGGACGGGCAGACACCCATGCTTGTAATGTCAAATGAGGTCGGCAAGATAAGCGAACCCATCAAAGAGGATGACTCCATACGCATATACTCATTGTTCGATCCGGATCTGGCATCCAAATGGGCCGAGATCTCATCACGTTACGGTGACAGATGGATCTACCCCCTCGTAAGGGACAGCCACGTTATCGGAGCATTGGAGATATGGGAGATGTCAGGATGCATCGAGATAAGATCCATGGATATGGATGACCCATCGATGCTGCCGGATGTTCTCAAAGCTGTTGACAGACTGATGAAATTCTTCAATATGAAAGGTACGGAGATAGTCCGTATCAGGGAGATCCTCACCAAGGATCCCGAGAATATGGATGAGGAGATAATCAGCATCCTGGAGGAGAACGGATACGTTCTGGTCAACGGATTCTTCGCAAAAGGCAATTTCGTGAATAGGACATTCAGTGAGGCTCAGATACTGAGTTACATCTTCAGGAAACAGCACGCTGTGGACGGAGAGAAATATCATTTCGTCGGACAGGCACTGGAAGGCCGCGGATACATCAGAACTGATGCAGAGATATTGACCAGGGTATCCGACAGGACATCTGTGAAGAGACAGATGGAAACGAACAATCTGATCAGGACATCATTGGTTCCGGAATACATGGGATATACCACTTTGGAGATGGCGGCGAATTATCGGGCAGCAAAGGATGCACCCATCGATGAGAACATGAGGGTTGTTCTCGACATCATATCGGAGAAACAGCCCATCGCCAGGAAGAACATAATCAAGCTGTCGCCACTGTCAGAGGAACCGACCGTCCAGGCATTGAATGACCTTATGCACGGTGCGGTGATCTATCAGGATTCATCATCTGCATATAACGCATTGAAAGGGGAGAAGAAGGACAGGATGGCTTCACTCCGTGAGATAGCGAGAAGACATTTCATGGATTTCGGAATATTCTCTGCTGACAAGCTTTCAAGTTTCCTGGAGGTGAAGATGTCCGTTGTGAGACAGTTGTTGGCCGAGATGGAGAATGACGGATTCATCGTGAAAGGATTCTTCATGCAGGATGATCCCACTCTCATGTGGATGCTCAAGGAGGATGTCGACAAGACGGTACATCCTCTTCGCAGCGAGATGATGCTTCTGAATACACAGGACAATCTGAGCGTGTACCTGAGAGACTACATCAAACGTGAGGCAGGCGGTACTGAGAATGTCATTTTCAAAGGAACAAGGATAATCGGTTCATTCAAAGGTAAACTGACGATCTCCGGTGCCAAGGTTGAAGAGTTCAAAGGTTCGCCGGAGGCCAAACGCTATCTCAGAGAGATAGCAGCATCAATCGGTGTGAAACTGGATAAAGACCAGAGGGTCCAAGAGGATGATGATTGGGACATTTCGGAGTTCTATATCAAGACCAATCCAGGCGCACGCTGATGTTTCGTTTAAAACGTTGATTATTAGGCTATTGTTATTAATATGTCATCTTTAGAGAGCCGCTGACTATAATGACAGCGATGACCTATAGCACCATAGACCCAAAATCAAGGCGTATCGCTATGGCAGGAATCTTCCTTGCCATGCTCGTGGCCTGTTTGGATAATACGATCGTAGGTACATGCGGGACAATAATCGCCATGGATCTCGGAAACATGGATCTGTATTCGTGGATGATGACATCCTATCTTCTGTGCGAGACAGCGATGATCCCGATCGCAGGAAAGATGTCCGATCATTACGGAAGGAAGAAGCTATTCATAATCGGCCTTCTGCTGTTCATGATAGGTTCCATTCTTTCGGGAACATCCCAGACTATGGAACAGATGATCGTGTTCAGGGCGATCCAGGGACTTGGTGCCGGTATAATCATCCCGGTGGCGACAGCATCCGTTGCGGATTTCTATCCGCCTGAGGATCGCGGAAAGATGCAAGGTGCGATAGGAGCGATATTCGGTATCGGAAGCGGTCTCGGACCTCTGGTGGGAGGAGCGGTATGCAAATTCGCATCATGGAATTGGGCGTTCTACATCAATGTACCTTTGATCCTCATATGCTTCCTTTTGACGATCAAGAAATTCCCGCAGTCGGATGATGTGTCGTTGAAGAAGATCGATTATCTCGGAATATGTGCACTCACTCTTCTGATACTCGATGTTCTTCTGTACTTCCAGTGGATCGGAAAGGAGATGGAATTCATCAGTGTGAGATCCATACTCATGATAGTGTTTGCAATAGCAATGATAGCGGCATTCATATTCCTGGAAAGAAGAGCGGAGGATCCTGTGATGGCCCCGAGTCTTATACACAACAAGACAGTCGTGAAATCATCCGCATTCATGTTCATCATGGGTCTGGCGATGATCGGGACTCTGACATATATTGCGATGTATATCATCACAATCTATGACTTCGACACTCTCGAATGCGGATTCGTTCTCATAGCCATGGTGGTGGGGATGATGCTCACATCCATGGGGAGCGGAATGAGTGTTGCCAAGACGGGTTACAGGGTATGGATCGTAATCGGTTCGATCCTGACAACGTTATCGCTATTCCTGATGTCCATACTCGGTGCCGATTCTGAACTTGTGTTCGTGATAATCTGTCTCTTTATATTCGGATTCGGACTCGGCTGTCTGAATTCGACAGTGATGGTCGCAGTTCAGAACAGTGCGAAAAAAGGTGAGATCGGTATGACGACATCAACAGTCAATGTGATGCGTTCGATCGGTTCCACAGTAGGAGCTGCGTTGTTCTCCCTGATAATATCGACATATATGGACGGACAGGTGGCCGCAAGTGAATATGCGCAATACACTCAGGGCATACGCGGATTGGATCTGCTGATGGTGCTTAAGATACCGGGCATACCCTCAGAGGTGGTCGATTTCGTCAAGGACATATTTGCGAACGGATTGTGCACAGCGTTCTTTGTCGCCGGAATTCTTTTCATTATAGCATTGATCATCGGCTGTACGATGAGTTCTAAATATTCAGTAAGGGAGGTTGAGGATGACTGAGGCACAGGATTTTATATTCATCTCAGTTTTACTCTGGATAACATGAAGATACCGTGTGAAATTGTGGTGTGGTACGTTCTGCCGACTATCCGCAGGGAAGTCGCCAGAGAATTGGTGAAGACACATGGCATTCTGCAGTCCGAAGTCGCTAAGAAATTCGGTGTAACAGACGCTGCCATTTCTCAATATCTGAAAAAGAAGAGAGGGGACAGTCAGATCATAGAAGGAAGTCCTCATTACGATGTTCTTCAACAGGAGTTCAAAGTATCCGCAGAACGTATCGCCAATAATGAATCCGATTTCGCTGCCGAGATGTGCAGGATATGTAAAGTGGTCAAGAGTCTGGGCATTCTGGAAAAGATCTATGAAGCTCAGACCGGTAAAAAACCACCGGCATATTCATGCGATCAGGCTGTCAAGCCATTATGATGTCGCCGTGGTACAGATATTCCTGAGCATACCCAGGATATTTACCGAACATCATTCTGGCTTTTTCCGATACAGCCCTGTATGAGCCCTCTATTCCGTATTTCGCTTTCATAATTTTCTCGATCCTGGCATCTATCGGGAAAGCCTCCATGTGATCCATCGAGAACAATGCGATGCAGTCTGCTACTTTCGGACCGACACCCTTGATCCCCTGAAGTGCGGATACACATGAACAGTAATCCATCTTTTTGATCCTGTCAAGATCGATATCGCGGTCATGAACTCTGTGGGCCAACTCGACGAACCTGTTCGCTCTGAATCCCAATCTGCAGTTCGAGATGCGATCCTCTCCGGCGATGATTTCTTCCGGTGTGGGGAATGAATATCTTCCGCCGAGATCCCTGCCGAATTCTCTGCATACATTGTCGACCATCATCGCTATGCGTTTCACGTTGGCATTTGTGGCCAGAAGATAGGTAGCAGTGCATTCCCAGGGTTCCTGTCTCAGTAATCTTAATCCGGGACAGCATTTTATCAATTCTGAAACGTAGGCATCGGATCCAGCACATTCATCGCGTATCATCTGAAGATCGTCATCGGATCTGAAATAATCCAGGATCATCTTCCTGTCAGTTGTTCCTGAACATTCGAAGCCGTCCGATAATTGCTTTACAGTCACTATCCTGTCACCTAACACTCCCTCCCAGACATTGTTCTTTTTGATCCATCTGTGGGCCTGTCCGCATCCCAGTGTATCGTCCAATGAGATGTCTATTTCGATCTTCATATGGTACGTATCGGGAATGTATCAAATATCATTTTGCTGATTACCATGCATGAGATTCGGACCTGCAGGATATCCACCGGGGAGCAAGACACCCAAGGATGGATTGAACACCACAAGATCATTGGGATTGGATGCTCTTGAGGTGGAATTCGTTAGAGGAGCGAGGATATCTCCTGAGAAAGCGCAGGAAGTAGGTTCGATTGCGAAGGAATTGGACATAAGACTGAGCTGTCATGCTCCGTATTTCATATCTTTCAATTCAGAGAGTCCTGAGACAAGGGATAAGAGCATTGACTGGGTGATGGACACGGTCCGTGCAGCACACAATCTGGGTGCATACCTCATCGTGATACATGCCGCATCTTACGGAAAGAGTCCTGAAACGGCTACTGATTCTGTCATCGAAGGATTGACGAAATGCCGCAACATCATGGATGATGAAGGTATCAACGATGTGATCCTGGGAGTGGAGACCATGGGTAAGAAAGGACAATGGGGCACCCTCAGGGAGATCGGTGATGTCATGGGATCCGTTGACGGAGTGCACCCGGTTTTGGATGTGGCGCATGTACACGCGAGGGACGGCGGATGGCTGAGGTCAGAGAATGAGATGAGATCGTTGACAGACGAATTCTTCAATCTTTCTGGCGATATTGCGCATTTCCACATCAGTTGTATAAAATATGGCGACAAAGGAGAGATATCCCATCTTCCTTTGGAAGCGAAGGATCCCGATCTCCAATGTCTTGCGAATGTTCTGAAAGATTCGAAGCATGACTGTACTTTCATATGCGAATCGCCGCTTCAGGAACAGGATGCTGTCGTGTTCAAAAGGATGTTCTGATTCCATATCAAGGTCCAAGACATCCGATCGGTACAACATACACGCCGTCAGGTCTTATGTAACCATATTCACCGCAGGTGATTACCATCTTGAATTTCGGAAGGTCCATCCTGTATCCAGAATTATATTCGTTGTATTCAGAGATCTTCTTTTCTATCTTGCACAGATGCCCTGCACCTTCATCTATCTCTTTGGATCCCAATTTGAATTCGAATAGGGCATATCTGCCGTCCTCCAGATGTAGAACGCCGTCAGCTTCTAGGCCCAGACGGTCATGATAATACGACATCTTACCGTCTTTCGGAGACGAATATACTCTGAGGTCGCGGATGCACAGACATTCGAATATGAAGCCGAACGTCTTCAGATCTTTGTTCAGTTTCTCAGGTGATACTCCCAGAGCTGCGGCCACCAACGACGGATCCACAAATTCTCTTTTTGGACCGGATCTTGCACTGGCTGACGAGCGTGCTAATGGATTCCAGCCGTTCATGTCTTCTATAATAAACAGTTCTTTCAGCACATCTATGTAATCTGAAAGTGTAGGCTCCGACACATCACCGACATCTTTCAATATGGAGGTCTTTTTTGCAAGTGTTGAGATGTTCCTGCCGTACGATCTGAGGATGGATTGCATCAATGCAGGTTTTCTTTTGACTCCGTCGATTGCGTACATATCCGTTGTGTATATCTGATTGAAATAATCCTTGGCCACATCCAATTGGGATTCTCTATCTTTCAGCAGTATGCTGTATGGCCATCCTCCGCGGCAGGCAGCGAAAATGAGATTTTCAATCGTGAGTTCTGATTTGCACCCTATGTCCTGTTCGGGATCATCGAACAGAGATGACAATGAAACACTTCCGTTGGATTCTCCGGATTCGTAGAGACTCATTGGGTACATACGGAGCGTCGATATTCTTCCTGTACCTGTGTGCGATGTATTCACTTTTTTGGATGTTGAGCCTGTAAGTACGAATTGTCCCGGTCCATTTGAATGGTCGCATTCGAAACGTACGGCATCCCAAATGTTGGGTGCATCCTGCCATTCATCAATGAGCATAGGTCTTTCTCCGTTCAATAATGCTTTGGGATTGACAGATGCAGTAGATATCAATGCATCCTTGTCAGGAATGGATTGGAAATACAGAAAGCTGTTGCACATTTCTTCCGCTGTTCTTGTTTTGCCACACCATTTGGGGCCTATTATGTTAACAGCACCGAATGTTTTCAATTTGAATTTCAGTTTCGAATCGACTACACGGGGGATGTATTTTTTCATTGTATTTGTTATATCATGCTGGGCGATATATAATTTTGGGTTTTTGCAGTGATTTGCTTTAGGTTTTTGCAGTGATTTGCTTTGGGTTTTTGCAGTGATAATGCAACGTATACGTAAGATCATATTTCTTTCATGGCATCTCGAATTTGATTTTGTTGTGCAATGGTAACATAATATGAATATCAGATGTCTTTTCATCCAGGGTCAGATTTATATCCGAAATGAATATTGTTCTCATTACGCCGCTGTGGCTTAGTGGTATAGCGTCTGATTCGTAATCAGAAGTGTCGCGAGTTCAAATCTCGTCAGCGGCTCTCATTTTAAATGGGCGGTCTTTTATTGGGCGGTTTTGCTTTTTGGCTAAATATTATTTACAGAAAAAGTATCAATGTTACCAGGAGCAAATAATCATGATTCAGGGAAAGGCAGACAGACTGGTTCTGGGAAACATAGTGACCTGCGACGACAGAGGAGTCATCCTGAAGGCGATGACGATTAAGGACGGATTAGTTCAATATGTCGGAACCGAGGAGATGGCCAGGAAACTTTGCGATGACAAGACGATTGTCATGGACTACGGCGACAATTACATCTATCCAGGCATGATGGACACTCACACACATGGAAACATGGCGGGGAACAGATTGGTATTCCAAGCACCGCTCACCATGGGGATGTCGTTGGAGGAGATAATCGCGACTATGAAACAGTACATGGCCGATCATCCCGGCAGATCGAAATACATCGGTTCCGGATGGACATTCGATGGTGTGCACGTACCGGACGCGAAGATGCTCGATGAGATATGTCCTGATGTCCCGATGCTTCTGAACACAATGGATGGGCACTCGATGTGGGTTAATACCGCGACCATGAAAGCCAACAGACTGGATACGAAAGAGGTCATGGATTTCTACGGACCCGGTATGATAAGGGTGAGGGAGGATGGTACTGCATCCGGATTCATATCGGAGACGCCGGCGACCGCTCTGGTCTATTCCATACTTGATGTGGAATACGATGAATACAAGGAGATGATGCTCGCATGGCAGGAATTTGCATTTTCAAAAGGTCTGACTGCAGTCTGTTGCGCTGCGCTCATGAACGAGAAAGAGTGCAGGTTCATGAGGAGACTCTGCGACGAGGGCGTCTGGAAGCTCCGCACATACGGAGTTGTCTTCGTACCCAACAGTGCGCCCGATTACATAGCCTGTGTCAGGAAGATCAAGGAACTTGCCGACGAGTGCAACTGCGAGTATTTCCAGATCACCGGCGTCAAGATCATCATCGACGGAGTCATTGAGGCTCACACCGGCTGGCTCCTGGAGGAGTATTGCGATCAGCCCGGGTACTACGGTGAAAAACTGTTTACCGACGGGGAAAGAGTCACAGAGCTTATCAAAGAGGCCAACAGGCTCGGGCTCCTCGTCCACTGCCATACAGTCGGCGACGGCGCCATCAGGTTCGTTATCGATTGTATGGAGGCCGCACAGACGGAGACGGGCATCATGGACCCCCGCAACGCCATGTGCCATCTGCAATGTGTGAATCCCGCCGACTTCAAGCGCATGGGGGAACTGAACATAATGGCCATCGTTCCGCCCCTCTGGGTCCCGACGGACGGAGGTCAGTTCTACGATACCGAATGCAGATGGATCGGTCCGGAGAGGGCGTATGCGGATTATCCGATAAGGTCCTTCATCGACAACAATGTGGTCACGTCCTTCCATACGGATTTCCCCATATCGCCGGTGGTAGACAATGCCCAGAGCATCTACTGCGCCGTAGAGAGAAACGCATCGATGTTCTCCCCCAGACATCAGAGGAATCCGTATGAGGCCATCACGCCGGAACAGGCGCTCATGTGCATGACAAGGGCTGCGGCATATACGTTCAAACAAGAGGCCCACTTGGGTATTCTGGCCACGGGCATGGTTGCAAATATGACCGTGTATGACAGGAATCTGATAACTCCGGAGCGTTGCTCTCTGGATGAGAGGAAATATGCGGCCGAGGCCAAGCTTGTAGCAACATGTGTGGACGGCGTAGAAGTATTCAGAGGGGAATGAATTCATTTATATGGGCGGCCTGAAAGCCGCCCCCAATTCTTTACCGGATACCGTTCAGCCATAATATGCCTTATGAAAGCCTCTACTGTCAGGTCCTTCACGATTTCAATACATATTCGCAGTCGTCAGCTATCCGATACAATGGGCTGGATAAGTGCCGCGAGTTCAAATCTCGTCAGCGGCTCCATTTGTTATTCCATAAACAATGTATATGCAATTATTGTAAGAATGTGTCCATAATATCAAAAGACTTAGGTGCAAATCACACTCCGAGGGTTAAATTTCACAGAACACGAATTCTAGTACAGCAGGACAATACTCTAACGGGAAAAGGTAATTAGCGTCTTATTGACAGATAAACAGTTCTAGACGAGATGCCATTCTCTTTTCTGGATAGGATAATATGCAGTAACATTATCAATCGGCTTTCGGAACGACCGTAAAGAAGTGGAGTATTCAACCAGAAATCACATTTTTATCGGTATCTGGATCTCTGTAAGCCACTCACCTTCCGACTCTTTGTTCCAACATCCATCTATGTAACATTCTCTGGCATCGCCGCAGATCTCGTATCCATTGTTCTCTATCGATTTCACGGCAAACGCGTACGCATTCCTGAGATGCTCGTAGTTTCCGCGGTGTTTCACGCACACAGCGGCTGTTTCCTCCAGGTTCTTGAACTTGATCTCATCGGTTTCAATACCGGCTTCGTCCACCTGTTGGGCGTAAGTGAGCTCTATGTTATTTTCTTGATATTCTTGTTTGGTGTATGTAACGAAGCAATAGTCTTCAGAGCATTTGAGCTGCGGGTTGGATTTTTTTGCCGACTCGGCGAATCTGAATACGAAGGATGTAAGGTCAGCATACGTCGGTATGGTTCCTTCCATGTACGCCACGGTGCATGCTTTCAATGTTTTGATCTCATAATTGTATGACATATTCCTGATCCTCTCTGTTATTTCGTCAATCTTCAAAATGCGTTCTTCGAGATCTTCCCTTAGTTTGGATAAATATTGATCTGGGTCACCGTCAGACAGCAACTCTTTGATCTCAGAAATGCTGAATCCGGCGGCGCGGTATTCCCTGATGAGCATCAAATCGTTCAATTGTTCAGGGGTGTAGTACCTGTAACCGTTCCATTGGTCGGTGTACGCCGGCTTCAGCAGACCCTCGGAATCGTAGTACCTCAAGGTTTTGACGGATACTTTTCCCAGTTTGGAGAATTCTCCGATTTTGCATTTCATGATCATTGGGATACCGTTATTTTATAATTGGATTTGGAGTGTGACGTGCAGGTAACGGTTTACGTTACAGATCCGTCATTTCGTTAGTATAGACATTCTCAGCGATGCTGATAATCAGAACATCATATTCATTGCAGGTGCAGTTGTTATCGATTTATTCGCATTGATGTTTGTCATTTTCATCGGATTAGACATGACATTCATACTGGCAGATGAGTATGATATGCCATTTTATTGTGTATTCTGTTATGGAACACATTTTCGATGTCAGATGGTTTTTATCTGTTAAAATGGGTCTACAAACTGTGAAAGCGTGGAGATATATCGGGAAAAGCAATGTTTTCCTGATTCTGCTGATGATTGTGATATGCATACCGTCGGTATGGATGGAGATTCAGATACCGATATGCATGTCAGACATCACATTTATGATAGAACAGGGAGAATCTGTTGATTCCGTCATTCCACAGGGCGTCATAATGATCCTTTATGCGATCGGATCCCTTGTCCTCGGTATCGCAGCTGCGATTACCACAGGATATCTCGCGAGTTCCGTCGCTAAAAATCTCCGCTCTGCTGAATTTAGAAAAATCAGCAGATTCTCATTGGCGGACATCGACAGATTCGGTATCGGGAGTCTTGTCAGCCGTTCGACCAATGATATAACTCAGATACAGATGGTGATATCGCTAGGGGCGTTGGCTGCGATAAAGGCCCCGATAATACTGGTCATCTCGATAATTGAATTAATGACATTGTACAGTTTCCCTCTGTGGAATGCGATAACCGTTGCATGCATCGCATTCACAATTTTCGTCATGCTGATGATCCTATGCATAACTGTACCGAGTTTCAACAAGATACAAAGGGCCAATGACAGAATCAATCGTCTGATAAAAGACCACGTCAGCGGTCTCAGGGTCATACACGCGCACAATGCAGAGGAATATCACGAAAAGAAATTCGACGAAATAAATGACAGACTTACCAATCTGCACAGCAGAACGGCCAGATGCAGTGCCGCCGTCACCCCCATGAATCTTGCAATGACAGGCGTGTTATCGGCAGCCGTGTATTGTGCAGGCATAACTCTGATGTCCGCTGCCGGAACCGAGGAAGGAAAGATCGTGTTCGCGGAAATGATGTCGTACACATCCGTGGCGCTGTATCTTCTGTCGGCGTTCATCCTCATCATGTTCGTTTTCATTTATCTGCCGCGTGCGGTCGTAGCTTTCAGGCGCGTCAATGAGATTATTGAAACCGAACCTCTGCTGACGGAAAGCACGGCGGATTCCGATAATTCAATGAACGGAGAGATATCCTTCCGCAACGTCGGTTTCAGGTACGAGGGGAATCCTAATTTCGCTTTGAAAGATGTGAGTTTTGATGTCGGAAAAGGCGAAAAAGTGGCACTTGTGGGTCCGACCGGTTCCGGAAAAACGACCGTTGTCAAATTGATACAGCGTCTGTACGATGTTTCGGAAGGGAGTGTATCCATTGACGGTGTGGATGTGAAGGATTATAGATTCAGCGAACTGAACAGAAAGTTCGGATATGTTCCGCAGAAGACTATGCTTTTCAATGATACATTGGAAAATAACATCAGGTTGTGTGATGATGAAAAGGAAATCTCTGACGAAAAAATGAAACAGGCGGCATCCGTCTCTGAATGTTCCGAATTTATCAGCAATATGCCGGACGGTTACAGAACCATATTAAGCGACGGAGCGGGCAACATCTCCGGAGGGCAGAAACAAAGGATATCGCTGGCCCGTGCGCTTTATCGCAGACCGGAGATATTTATTTTCGACGATCCGCTGCGCGCATTGGACAGTGATACGAAAAAAGCAATCAGAAGATCCCTTGACGGTGCAACGATCGGAACCACCATGTTCTTCGTTACCCAGAAGCTGGAGTTGGCCAAACTTGCCGACAGGATAATAGTGATGGATTCCGGCAGAGTCGTAGGATGCGGAACACATGAACAGCTAGAGGCGGATTGTGATTTCTATTGTCGTTTTTTCAAAATAGGGAGGGAACGTGATGAGAGGACATGAAGTGAAACAATTCAATGTCAAAAGCGTCATAGGTTCCTGGGCCGGCCTCATCACATACATGGGTCCTGTGAAGAAACTGTTCATTCTGGCGATTGCCATTTCTGCTGTTGCGGCCGCACTTTTTGTCTGGGGTCCGAACATTCTAAGCGACATGATCGATGAAATCGAAAATATGATCAATAACCCAGGTCAAAACATCGATGCTATCGCAGCCATCGGCGTCATTGCGATTGCCGTGTACGCCGTCGGCGGTATACTCAGCTATCTGCAGAGCTGCATTACTGTTACGCTTGCAAACAAAGTCGCCGGAGAACTGCGTCATGACATCGTATCGAAAATAAACTGCATCCCTTTTTCCGAAATCGATTCCATGAGCAGGGGTGGCATCGCAAGTCTTCTGACCAACGATGCGGATTTGCTCGGACGTGAAATGAGCACAAGCCTTAATGTGTTCATTTCCGCTGCTGTAATCATAATCGGTTCTGTTATAGTAATGATGGTGAACAGCTGGGCATTAGCCGTCATTTCCTTAGGTATAGCGGTGATGAGCCTTCTGGTCATACGTATTATTGTCAAAATGTCACAGAAGCACTTCAAAACACAACAGGATGCACTAGGTGAGATGACGGGATTTGTAACTGAAACCTGCTGCAATCAAGAGATCGTCAGAATCTACAATGCGGAATCCAAAATAACAGCCAGATTCAACGAGATAAACGAAAAGTTACGGAAGAGTGCATTTCATTCGTGTACAAAATCAACTATGATGGTGCCCGTCATGACATTTGCGAAACAACTCAGCTTTGCTGTCGTGTGCATTGCAGGTGCCATACTCGTCATAAACAATGTGATATCTTTCGGAACCGTCGCCGCCTTCATCTTGTATGTGAAAATGTTCATGACAGAAGTGGGTAAGCTGTCGAATGCGGCAATATCCATTCAGATCGTCGCAGCATGTTACGGCAGAATATTCGATTTCTTGAACAAGGAAGAAATGAAACAGGAATTCGAAACGGAAAAACTCTGCGTGAAGGGCAGCGTGGAATTCAAAGATGTCCATTTCAGCTACACCCCCGGGAATGAAATTCTGAAGGGCGTATCGTTCAAAGTCGATGCGGGGCAGAGAGTAACGATTGTAGGACGTTCCGGATGCGGTAAATCTACGATCATCAATTTGCTTATGAAATTCTATGAAGTCGATTCCGGAGACATACTGATCGATGGCATTTCAATCAAAAATATATCCAGAAACCGTGTCCATGAACAATTCAATATGATAGATCAAAACAGCTGGCTGTTCGAAGGTACTTTCAGGGAAAATATAGTCCACAACAGAACTGATGTGAGCGACACCATGATACTTCAGGCACTGGATGGCTCCGGAGCATATGACTATGTCATGTCGTTCCCGAACAAGTATGATTCACCGATTCCCACTGACACGGCGATATCTGCATGTCAGAAGCAGCAACTTTCGATCAGCGGTGCGATGATTACGGATTCTCCGATAGTTTTATGTGATGAAGCCACAGACATGCTGGATATCATAAACGGACAGAATGTGCAAAATGCATTAGATAAGATGTGTATAAACAAGACATCGTTTTCAATAACACATAAAATGTCAGAAGCAGCAGATTCGGATCTCATAATCGTTTTGGACTGCGGCCTGGTGACAGAAACCGGTACACATAAGGAACTTATGAAACTGGACGGTACATATGCCAAACTGTACAACAACGAATGTCTAGATGTAAATGAAAGATAAAATCGCCTATTCCGGCTCATAATAAATCGATAAAAGAAATCTGAGGTGTTTAATTTAAGCTAATGTGAGAGTTCTTAGTCCAAATAATTGGGTGGTCCTGTCGCAATCATGGTATTGGATCGGTTGTTATCTTCTTTGAAATTTAAAGAAATTTTTTAATAATTTCAAAGATATTAATGATCATGTCCTCAGAAAAGATCATGATCCGCAACAAATATCTGGACAGAATCAGACCGTACTATGAAACCGATCTGATTAAAGTCTTAGTTGGACCCAGACGTTCAGGTAAATCCATGATTCTTAAAACCATCATGAATGAAATAAAAGCTGATGATGAACATAAGATAATGATAAACTTCGAGGATATGGATTATTACTCGATAAAGGACGTGTTCAGATTCAATGATTACGTTAAACAGAAGATCAAAGACGGGCGATATTACCTGTTCTTTGACGAGATACAGCATGTTAAAGACTTCGAAAGGGCATTGGCATCATTCAGAGTGAAATATGATTGTTCGATATTCGTTACCGGGAGCAACAGCACCCTGCTTTCCGGTGAATTGTCGAGTCTTCTTGTCGGCAGGACTAAGGAATTCCTGATAATGCCATTCAGTTATTCCGAAGCCAAAGAATATGTGAGGTTCTTGGGAAATGAACCAGGTCGTGATTTTTTTAAAGATTATCTTCGTTTGGGTGGATACCCTCAGCGTTTTCAATTTACTGACGAGACAGCAATAAGGGAATACCTGGAAGAATTGTATGAGTCGATAATAACAACAGATATTATAAAAAGAAATAATTTCGGCGAAAAGGAGAAATTGAAACATGTAGCGTCGTTCGTTCTGTCCAACAGCGGTTCCAGATTCTCTGCTCAGAATGTCGTTGATTATCTCAACAAGGTGCATAATTCGAACAGATATCTGTCATTGCAGTCCGTGTATAACTATTTGGATAGGATGGAGAAGGCATTTCTCATAAAACGTATCAAAAAGTACAATATATCCGGAAAGGAGATAATGGATTCTTTTGTGAAGAATTATGCACTGGATAACGGATTATCATTCATAAATACCAATTCTATGGATTTGAGAGACACATTCTTTTTGGAAACACTGGTCTATGATGAATTGATCTCCAGGGGATATGAGGTTTATGTGGGAGAGACATACAAGGCAGAAGTGGATTTTGTAGTTGTAAAGGACGGAAAGAAATGTTTTGTTCAGATATCATATCTGATGACGGACGATGAGACGATTGAACGTGAATTCGGGGCGTTCTCGCCGATCAAGAGTGCCAGTCCGAAATATGTGATGTCATTGGATGAACTTGACATGTCCATGGACGGAATTGTTCATTACAACATAATAGATTTCCTGGATGGGAAGGTTGATTTGTATCTGACATAATCAGAACCATCGGTTTTCAGCAATAGGCCACTATTCGGTTCATGATCGAACGGAGCATTTATTTTTTGAATCTGCCGATAACAAATGCCAATGCACACAGTGCGAACACTACGGATAGTATCCCTGCCATGAATTCAACATCATGATTGATTTCTTCCGGCGGATCGGGGATCGGTTCGGGCGGTATCGGACCGGGTCCGGGCGAATAAATCCATATCGCGGTGAATTCAATGTCTTTATCGCCCATGGTCACAATGTCCCCGGGCTGATATGTTCTTTTGTTGTCACATTTCCATCCTCCGAAAACATATTCCGCTTTGGTTCCTGAATAGTCCGCGACTTTGAATGTCTTGTTCTCTTCTATGAGCAGATTGTCCGGAGCTGCCTCACTTCCGCCGTCAACATCGTAGGAAACAATATGCTGAGGGATCGCAGTCATTTGTCCGGAACTATTCTTCTTGTATTCATGTCCGCAGAAATCAGTTGATGTTATATCGATCTTTTTTCCGTCAGATGAGAAGAATGTGTAATCCGGGAACGGATTGCGTGTGAACGTTACGTCCTTCCCTATGACGATGCACTCGAATGATGTGCATCCTTTGAATGCATCTGCACCGACAGATACATGATACAGCATGGATATCTTTTTCAGTGATGTGAATCCTTCAAAAGCATTATTGCCGATTATTGTAACAGATTTCGGAAATTCTAGATTGTCTTGGATACTATTGCACCCGCTGAAAGCACAGTCGCCGATACTTACCAATGATTCAGGGAATTCCATATTGCATTGAAGATTCGTGCATCCGCTGAATGCATAATCACCTATAGACTTCAGATCGGTCGGCATATTCATTGTTGAAAGGTTAGTACAACCATTGAATGCATTGCTACTTATGGATTCAACAGTATCATCCATTACAATGAAATTTATCTCACTTTTGTACAGATCCCAAGGCGCTCCGTTGAATTCGTACATCGCACCGCTGCCTGTTATGGACAATGTATTTTCATCGTAACTCCACATCAGATTATCGCCGCATTTACCGGCTGTTTGTACCCATACGCCATCAGACAGAACGAAGCTGCCCTTCTTCGCATATTCTCCGTTGAGGATCTGTGTGTAATCTCCGTCAAATACGCTTTCACCGAGTTTTGTATTCTCACCCATGAATGTTACATTTTTCAAATTATTGTCATTGCAAAATGCAAATCTACCTATATTTGCTAAAGACTTCGGGAATATCAATTCGCATTGAAGATCTGTGCAACCATAGAATGCTTGTTCCCCGATCGATGTCAAACCAGCTGGCATATTCACATATCCTATGCCCGATTCCTGGAATGCAATATTCTGTATCTCATTGATCGTATCCGGCAAGGATACTGTCAGAACGAATGAGTTATCATAGAATGCACCCATGCCGATTTTTGTGATAGTATATGTCTTTTTGATGCCGGTGGATGGATCATTATATTCGATCGTCTCGGGTATGACTATTTTGCCGTGATATTCTGCAGGATTATTCGGTCCAACGACAGCGG
The DNA here is from genome assembly GCA_045600635.1 of Candidatus Methanarcanum sp. Classification (GTDB taxonomy): domain Archaea; phylum Thermoplasmatota; class Thermoplasmata; order Methanomassiliicoccales; family Methanomethylophilaceae; genus Methanarcanum. The sequence goes on along the minus strand of JAZRYJ010000047.1, from coordinate 581 downwards.
CCTCATTTTCATTCAGTACATAATATATGCCGTCTATTAACACACGATCGCTCTCCGCATGAGAATCATCCGAGGATAATACAGACAATGCACATGATGCCGCTATCGTTATGCAGAATGCACATAACACTAACTTCACTGCATCGTACTTCAAGGCGTTCATATCTGTTTTAAATACGCAGGTGGCAGGATATTATCATTTCGTACTTTGTTTTGATTGTATAATCAATGGATAGAATATTCACTTAAGATTCATCAACTGCATATTTCATACAGAATAACATCGAAGAGGACTATTGTACACACATCAATCTGTAAAGACAAATCGCATGATCATTCTGCTTATTCCAAATTTTTACTACATGTATATAAAATTTGGAATAAACAAAATCTCAAAAGCGGTTTCATACGAATGGTACGTTATGAATCGATACGCTGCATATAGTCTCATTGAAACCCTCCGATGAACCATCTATCCAATCTCAAACGGAATAGACAATCGATGTTGTAGGCCAGACATTTCAGCAATACCTTGATCTCCCTTGAGATGTCCTTTATCTCTGCGATACATGAACCGCACA
>JAZRYJ010000046.1:0-11372 GCA_045600635.1 Candidatus Methanarcanum sp. | reverse complement strand
AGTAAAATTCATATAATCCATATAGGGATTATACAATATAAATATTTCGACAAACTTCGATTGATGACCAGATGGAAAAATTAAGATTTGTTAAAATGAATCGACAATGATCTTTAATCCCTAAATTGAGGATTCAAAGTTACAATTGTCGAATGCTTTTTCGATGATAGCTGTTACACCAGGTTGTATTTCAAGATCGGTAAAACTGCATCTGTTAAACACAGCACCACCGACAGAATCCAGATTGCAACTGAAAGTCAACTTGCCGCCGAATCCGCATCCGCCGAATGCATTGTCGCCGATGGTCTTTACACTCGAAGGTATCGTTAAACTCCCACTGAATTTACATTCGTAGAATGCTTTTTCGATGATAGCTGTTACACCAGGTTGTATTTCAAGATCAGTAAAACTGCAGTCAACAAACGCATCGTTATCGATATATTGCGGATTACAGCAGAATATCATCTTGCCGCCGAATCCGCATCCGCAGAATGCGTATGCATTAATAGTAGTGACGGTCGAAGGTATCATTAGGTTTCCAGTAAATGTACATCCGTAGAATGCACTACCTCCGATGGTTGTAATGCCTTCGTTCAAAGTCAGAGTTCCATCGAATTTACACTGGGAGAATGCACCTTCCCCGATCGCTGTCACCCTATACCGTATGCTGTCATGCTCCGCATACTCCGGTATCATCAGCGATTCCATTGTGGTATCCACAAGACCGATGACCTTAACCGTATTGTTCTCTGTCACCTCATACTTCAGACCATCATAATCGAACGTCTCGGTATCGGAATCTCCCGAGTTATCCGGTGTTGCCATCAGCACAACGGTAAGAACAATGACCATGACAAGAACAGTTGCGGATAAAATGTACGCCTTCTTACGCTCACGCGTAAGTCTGCCCTTGTCACTCATATGATATGCATCCCATTGTGCATTAATTAAGTGTATCGCAAGCGTCATTTTAATTGACTTTGTATGTTCAGTGTTGTGTAGAATGATACACTTTACACTGAACATACAAGGATTACTGAACACGGTTTCTGATACGGTATTTTATATATCCTCATTTCAATCCACAATCGTCGATAACGTCTGATGTACGATCGACAGGAGAGGAACAATATGTTCACATTCGGAGGAGTTATTCTCATCACAATGGTGCTCGGTGCAGCAATATACGGCATGGTAATAAGGAAATGATTCCAGATCAAATCCATGCACAAACTTTTTGATATAACCTGCATAAAACGGAAGGGGGCAAGTACCTCTTCCTGTTTGTCTTTTCCATCGAAGTTCGCAGATGTGAGATGTTCATTCATCCTTAAGATCGACTCCGACATGATATTCCTGACTGCCACCATATACAGGCCATCGATGATGTTTGCGTCGAATATCTACATCGAAAGGATGATCGATGTACCTTCGTTAGTCACAATCTGATAACCATTGACAACTTCCGTCAATTAATCCACAGCAACTATGATGTCGATCAATGAAACCACATTTGAACCTGTTAAAAATACCATACAGATTCAGAACAATTACTGCATTTGTCAGTTCTTAAATACATATTACGGAATGATGACAGTATGGAGATAACTCCGATAATCATAATGGTCCTGATCTTCGCATTCGTTGCGGTAAGATTGATCTTCTACTTCGTCAAAGAGAGAAGAAAAGAATGATGCGACCATCTTAAATCCTTATAACTGATACCGATTTTCATGAAATCGGTCGTTATCTATTCATCACTCACCGGCAACGCCAGAGCTGTTGCCGAATACATCGCTGAAAAGACCAACGGAGATGCGATCAACATCAAGAAGAAACCATCCGTCGACGGATATGACATCGTCATATTCGGGAGCATGGTGCATGCCGGTCGCATATCCGGAAAAATAAGGAGATTCATTGCGAAGAACAATGGATCGCTTTCGAAAAAGAATGTGTCGTTATTCGTCACCTGTGATGAGAGCAACAATGAAAAAGCACAGAAACAGTTGGATCGTATCACAAATAACATCGATCTCAGATTCAAAAATACAGCTTATTTCGTCAAAGGCAAGGAACTTGTTAAAACAGGCAAATGTATTGATGATTTCATCAAATCGTTGAATTAAAGAAGTGATTCCAGATGGATAACAGGAAACTATTGGCCGTGATTGTCGGAATCGTCGTCGTTGTAGCTGCAGTGTCGGCTGCCGTTGTTGTACTGAACAACAACAGATCCGATGATTCGACTTTCGAATATCAGAATTTCTATGATGACAAACAATACAGCCACAAATACAGATACAGCGACGAATATTTCATGAAGGATTCAACTGAATATGATAATTCATTGGCGACCATGTCGATGTGTATGAATATGGCATCCGTCGCATATATAGGGGGCAATTATTCCGAACAATGCAGATTCATAGAAGAACTGATGAAAAAAATCGGATTTGAAAACATCTACATCAATGATGACTACAAGAACAAACCCACTGAATTCTCCATGGGCGTGATCATAGGATCGAAAGTCATCGAAAACAAAACATTATTGGGAGTGTTCACCGTGGAGGCAACTATTCTATGGAATGGGTCAGCAATTTCACCATAGGGACAGGCGAACACAGTGAAAATATGCACGAAGGATTCTACATATCCTCAGACATCATATTGAAATGTATCAATGAATACCTGACAAAATACGATCTGAAAGAGAACATCAAACTCTGGATGTCTGGCTACAGCCGCGGTGCAGCAGTTACCAACATTGCTGCCGGAAGGATCGATATGGATATGATCAACGGCGTGAAGACGTTCGACAACGGAGCAAAACTCAACAAGGCCGATATGTACGTCTATACCTTCGAGACACCTATGGGCGCACCCAAGAACATGGATGTCGATTCTGAAAAATTCAACAATGTGTTCAACATCATATACCCATATGATGTGATTACTCATGTGGCCATGAGCAATCTGGGATTCGATCGTTTCGGCATTGACATCAACATCCCGGTCGAAGGCACTGCAGGATACAATGAAAAATTATCAAAAATGCTCGGCATCTACAACAATATGGCGGATGGCGGCCCATGTGTTGAATTCAAAATCAATGATTTCAAAATGCATAAGATATCGAATTCATTCCCCTACATCTCCGTTGATAAATCAAAATCGGATTGGAGAATGAACGATCTTTCAAAAGACTTCACACGTCTGCTGTCTAAAGGTCTGGGTGATGATCGCACAATATATTACAGAGATGTGCAAAATCCTATCAACAACATATTCAGGATAGTGTTCGAAGATAATCCTGACGGAACGTGCATATTAATCGGACAAGCCATTGGCACAGAAATACTGAACGTCTACAGTATTCTCGAACTTCCGGAATTGATTGACACTATCAGGAACGGAAGCACTGATGATATCTACAATGCCCTGCATGAAGCTGTTGTCAACGCCATATCCAAACTGCAGCCGAAATCTGTATCGGCCGATGAATTGACAATGGCACTTTCCGAAATGATAGTATCGATCAGAGATGTAGTGAAGAATTCGGAAGATCCGAATGCACTCATCAATGATCTTGTATCGATGAGTGTGAATTCATCATTTGAATCTCAATTCATGACGTCGATATCTCCGCATTATCCGCCGATGATATTAGCTTGGCTGATATCTCAGGATGAGAATTACTGAGGCGGAAAAAATGAGCAGCAAAGGAAAGAAGATACTGTTGATGATTATCGCATCTTTCCTTTACTCGCTCTTATTGGTATTCGCAGTCAGATTCTTCACCGATGTGATTACCGACTACATCATAAAGAATGATGAGGCGGTAAAGTCGCTGATGATCGGTGTCATGTCGTTCATCATACCTCTGATAATATCTCTGATGGTGACATTGGTGTTGAGAAAGATCCTGAATCTCACATTCAAAGGCGTATTCGCGAAACTGTGGACCTTTATTCTCACCATAGGGTTCATCATCATACTGTCATATCTTTTCCTGGACGGTTTCGATACGGGATTGCTGTCAATGCTGGTCATGATCATCAGCGTCGTACTGACATACATCAGCCTGGGAAAAGAACAGCACACGTAGAATAGGTAATGCTTATCATATCGGATGTGAATTTCACCACAGGCAGGGAATGGGATACTCGCGTTCCTGAGGTACGATGCGTTTTGTTTCGGCTTGTCTTCGCACCGTACTTCATGCCTCATTTCACCGCAACACAACACCAGAACAAAGACAGATAAATATCATCAATTCCATCTGACAGAAAGTGACATCAGTGGAAAAGAAACATCTTGTAGCGATATTCGTTGCAATTACGGTGATTATTGCATCCATTTCTGCGATAATCATAACCGATAACAACAGAAGTGATGACAACAGCATAGAATTCGAATATGTTCACTCTCTTGATGACAGGATATACAAGGACAGATGCTACTACAGCGATGGATATTTCTCAACTGATTCCACAACATACAATCCGTCTCTTGCGACCGCGTCACTGTGTTTGGCTTTGTCATCTATCGCGATTGTAAAGGAACCTGTTCCTCAATACAAGAATATCATGAACCTGACAACAGCCATGGGTTTCAAGGAAATCGATGTGAATGAGGATTTCAAAAATGTACCGACGTCGGACAGCGTCGGTGTCATAATAGGAAATAAGGTCGTGGATAAGAAGACGATTATTGTCGTCGGAATCCGCAGTGCCAATTACGGATTGGAATGGGCCAATAACCTGTCTGCGGGAACAGGCGAGGATACAATGGGCATCCATGAAGGATTCTACAATTCATCCAACAAAGTGATTGATTGTATCAGCAAATATCTCGTCGACCACAGCATAAACGGAAGCATCGCAATCTGGATGTCCGGATTCAGCCGCGGAGCTTGCATAACCAATACTGTTGCTGGTCTGCTTGACATGCACATGATTGATGATGTGTATGTATTCGGCAATGGTTCTACAGTATCCAAGACAAATCTGTACGCTTATACATTCGGTTCATCCCGTTGTGCACCGGATACGTTGGATCCGCATTCTGCAACTTACAACAATATCTTCAATATACTGTATCCGCAAGATGCGTCGACGATGATTTCATTCAGAAATATGGGTTTTGAACGTTTCGGGACAGATATGTATGCGCCGATGAAGGGTGACATAGGGTATGATGAGATCAAAGAAACGTACATCAGGATTTACAATGGCCTTCCTGATTCTGAATCTGATATAGAATACAGAATTGACGACTTCAAAATGCCCGGCAAAGCAGACTGGACATACAGAGACCTGATGACTGACCTCACAGACAGGATGTCCGCCGTATTCCATGACGATCGCGCACTGTGGGCGGAAATGTTAGAACCTGCCTTAACGGATTTTATAATGTCATCAATGCCGACCAGATCCATGACAGATTCTGTGAAGATGATATCGGATATCGTGATGAACTCGGACATCCTGGCACTCATAAGTGCGGTCATCGACGGAAGTGAAAATGAGATATCCGATATTTTGATACCGGCTGCTGAGAAAGTCAAAGAAAAGGGTTACGACATCAATCCGGAAAAACTGTCGGATTCTGCGGCAAGACTCATCGTCACAATAAGGCCGATGATCGAAGAAATGGATGGTTTTTCAGAATTCAGAGATGAATTGCTTGTTGCAATGGCCAATGCCGATTTGTTTGAATTCTCACATTGTCCGGCTGTCGCAATGGCATGGTTGAGGATGAATGATCCGAATTATTCATGAACCGCAGCCTTCGCCCGTTCCTCATCATAGAATGGCACTTCAGTATATTCATCCGCGCCCATATGTGCAAACGATCCGATGTCATAACACTTCACACGGCAAAAACCGTACCGGATGCACAATCCGTTTCACGACCTGCATATCATTCATGAATTGGTGGTTAGAACAATGGATGATGCGAATTATCCATGAACCGTATCGGTCGGTCTTCGCCCATTTTTCATCATCTGTTGGCATAACAGTAGATGCATCCGTGTCCGCATGTATCATACGAACCGATATCGCGGCACTTCACACAGCAGCAATCATCCCTCTGATCGTCTCTCGATCTGTTCACATCCTTGTTGAACAGTTCCTTGATCAACACATCATCGATGCATTTCCCGTGCTTTATCCCGTATCTTTTAAGATCAAATGATTCAGAACATGTGAACAATTCCATTGAATGATGTTCCGCAATATCGGAAAGATTCTCAGCAAGTTCATGAATCTCATCGACAGATGGTTCTCTTATCCTGTATTCTGAAACTTTCCTTCTGTTCTTCCTGTATATGTCGATGAAACTTATGACGCATCTTTCCGTATGATTGTACAGTTTCTCCGCGATCGATCTGAAATTGGAGATATGCCATTCTATTGAAAATTCATCATCGATCAGTATCGGATCGTATCTCCAGATGACCTTCCTGCTCCCGATCCTCTCTGACAATGCAATGAAGGAATCCAGCACTTCATTCCTGTCGGGAACGTTCGGCTCTATCCTGTTGCCGTAACAGTTCACAGTGTATTGGAAATAATAATCATATCCGTCCAATTCATCGATCCTTTCCAAAAATGGCGAAACGTTCTTAGTCCAGAATACAAAACAATCAACATCGTCCTTCGCAAGACTGATCCTGCTGTTCTGCTTCGGATTGAAAGGATTTGCGACAATGACGTCCTTTCCCAACCTGTCGTAGAACCAATCTGAATGAAATGCAGGGATGTCCGTTCTTCTGCTGGCAGATATGATTGTCATATTCCCTCATACAGGTGCTGTATCACACAGAACATCATGCACAACATACCCTATGAATGTGAAATCATAACATTTGGAATAATCTGCCATCAGAAATATGCGGAGTGTGAGATCGTCCATGTTGTATATGCACGTCCATTGGGTGTAGTGCGTCTCGGGATCGTCCTTCTGTGCAACAGATGCGATTGTATCCAGGATCATCTCATATGACATGAATTCCCTGCCTTCAAGCCTTTCATCCAATGTCATCAATCTGCTGATACTGCTCTCAGTTACATCCACACCCTCGGCCATCTCCGGATCGAGATAGTGGTTGGTCATATCATCAGTTTCAGTATATGCGACATCATTCTCCTTGAACTCGGCTGCGACGCTTCTTCCCGATGCATCCGAAAGAAAGAGATGGAAATTCGTTGTTCCGCTGTGGACAAGATCGAATTGGGATATCAGATACTCGGCCTCCTCGATCGTGGCAGCATAATCCAGTATGATCCTCTGTATCGCTGTTGTGAATATCGCGACCTTCCCGGCATCCTGATGCAATCCGTCAGTGTTATGGACGGCATTGATCGCTACACTGAGGCCTTTCTCATTGACACCGTCCATCGGGATGTACGCAACACCGCGGAATGTGTAATCGTTGGATCTCATCTCTTCCAATGTCTGCCCATCATATCCGAACATCTTCAGCGTCGTAACCGATATTGAGGAATACCCATCCGACGGCGATGTCCTGACGACACATGTTTTGACAGAATTGAAATCGAAATTTCTGGCAAGGGTACTGTCACCGTTCTGATCGTTTATCGTAAATACCGAACATCCGGTATCCATCGTTTCGGACCGGGGATTGCGTCCTTCACATACATATTCCGCAAGGAATTCGAACAAGCCGTCCACATCCGCACCTCCGACCTCCATATAATCGCGAAGACGGTAGTCTGTAAGATAATCAATATAATACAGATCATCATCCACCTGGTCTATTTGTATCCTGACCTGGTCATCATTCGTATTATTATTGTTTACAAAGACGATGCCTGTAACAGCAGATGCCAGAAGCAGACACGTTGCGATCACCGATGCGACCCTTATCCTGTCCATGATTCACTATATTCATTCAGACTATTAACAGGTAGCCTTTATTATCTAATGAAAAGAATCGCAGTCGATCCTGTTCCTGTGAACATCATGGATGACACATTGACAGGCCATTGAGGGACGATCGACCCTGTCCGCAACAATCACGGTATCTGTATAATATGTGAAATATAGGATGTGTCTTGTTCACAATACACATCAATTCTTCAATACGCCTATCGGGATTATCAGGATGCCGTCCTCACGCCTGTACGCATAATGTTCCGTTCCCGTAATGACGGCCATGAATGCAGGTTCCCCCATCTTATCCGTGTCTATCCTCCTCAGTACTTTCTTCAGTGCTTCCGCACCTTCATTGATGAGCACCTCACCGCCCAGTTTCACTTCGATCAGAATGATCCCTTTGCCTTTGATTTTTCTTTTCAGTGTTGAATCCACGATTCGTGGTCTGTACAGAACCCAGTTCCGCCCATATTCTTTGTTAAGATATGATCTGTGTATATTCCGATACTTGTAGAAAATTTACTCCGATACTTGTGGAATTAATGCCAAGAGATTATGTTCTGATGTGGTGACCGAACACAACATAATACCAGGTTGAAGATTTAACTGAAGAATTCCCAAACAGCTGTAAGTTCTCATTTCGATATAACAAATAGTTGATACCAAAGAATAACAACAGTGTAGAACAAAGGTGTTTCAGAAAACAGTAAACTTGACAGAGAATGGAACAGACACTTGAGACTAGAACCGATACTCACATCGGATCGGTTTGTATGATTATTGAACAAAGAATGATGTTGTCACCATCTTGTTTTGTCTAAGGGATTGTATGGATAACCGTACCGATAACATTGCGATGAATATATTCAAGCGTAAGATCTACTACATCGATTTTTTGAAGTGCTTAATGGGTGCTTAATTGACTGTCCTAATGTTGGTTTGAAAAGCTATTTTTGGTAATCTTATTTATAAAGAAGTCTGTAAAAAACCCTATATTAATGAAAAAAAAAACATGATATTATTTGCTTAATGAGTGCTTAATGACCGGAAAAGAAACTAAGGGATTGTCATTTTTCAATAAAAATTGAACTAAGGGATTGTATAAAATTTGATATACAGGAATTAAGGGATTGTCATTTTCAATGAAAAAAAGAACTAAGGGATTGTATAAATAAACGAACGACCATGCATCGTCATGAACGTATTCAGGCGCAAAATCTACGATGAGCTGCTCAATTGGAAGAACAAATGGGCACGCGAATACGCCGTGCTGCTTGAAGGTGCAAGGCGTGTCGGGAAAAGTACGATCGTAGAGGAGTTCGCCAAGAATGAATACGACTCCTATCTGTTGATCGATTTCAATCATATGGAGAAAGACATCATATCAGTGTTCAAGACTTACAGTCACGACATCGATAAACTCCTGTCCACACTTCAGATGGTCTGCAATGTGAGGCTAAAGCCGAGAAAGAGTCTTGTCGTGTTCGATGAGGTCCAGAAGTACCCAAAGGCCAGAGAGCTCATCAAGTATCTGGTGAAGGACGGACGTTTTGATTACATAGAAACCGGCTCTCTCATCACACTCAAACAGAATACGCGCAAGATCCAAATCCCGTCGGAGGAGATGCACTTTCGCATGTACCCCATGGATTTCGAAGAGTGGTGTTGGGCCTGCGGGTTCGAGGACATGATCGGGATCATAAGGGAAGCGTATGAGAAGAGGGAACCGCTGATAGAGCCGGTTCACAGATCGGTGATGGAGCAGTTCAAGACATACATGCTCACAGGGGGGATGCCGCAGGCCGTCTCCAAATACGTGGAGACGCACGATATGGCCGACGTGGAAACGGTCAAGAAAGTCATCCTTGATCTGTACAGGGATGACATGTCCAAGATCGGAGGTTCTGCGGGAACGAAGGCCAGAGCGATATTCGAGGAGATACCGTCTATGCTGTCCACCCACAGGAAGAACTTCCGTCCAGGGATGATAAAGAAGAACAGCCGTCAGACTTATTTCACACCCGGTATCGAGTGGCTTGTATCGGCAAGGATCTGTGAGAGATGCAAAGCAACGACGGATCCGGATATAACGAGCAATCTGAACAATGGCGAGCCGTTCAAATGCTATCTTCTCGACACAGGCCTCCTGATGTCCCTAGCATTTGATAACGGCGTATTGTCAATGCCTGAAGTCTATTCTGCATTCACCAGAGGAAAGCTATCCATCAATGAAGGGATGCTGTTCGAGAACGTAGCTGCACAGCTGCTCCGTTCTTCTGGAAAGGAACTGCATTACGTTGAATTCAAGGAGAAGGAGAATGACAAGAACGTCCACGAGATCGATTTCATCCTGCCGAAAGGAAAGAAGATAATCCCGGTGGAGGTCAAATCTTCAGTATCATCTAAGCACAGGTCTCTGGATATCTTTATGGAAAGATATTCAAAAAGAATCGATGAAACAATCGTCGTTCATTCCAGGAACGTGAAAGTCGATGGAAATATTCTGTACATGCCGATATACATGATTTCATTGATGTGATTTGTTTGCCCCGGATTTGAGAAAATGATGGTCATACTGTGACCCGGGCGCAGGATGTCTTTTTTTGAATGTTAATGACATGTAAAAGAATACATTTACCGATCTTATGTCCAACTATATTGATTGTCCATACATCAGAGAACAATCAATCATCATTTTCCAAAAATTTTTCGTTGATATCGGAACCTGAATAAAGAACGCCATACACTTCAACTAGCGATTTTTCATCAAACACCTTGTATGCCAATGCGTAATTTCCGAAATGAAGCAGCCTTATGCCCCTTGATGACAGCGTCGGCATCGACGAAACAGGATTGCGCGCAGGCATCTGTTCCAACGACCTCAGTGATTCTTCGTACATGCGTAAATGTTCTGAAGCCGCTGTCTTATTGGAAAGATCGTCGGAAATGTATCTTATGATTCTGGCGATGTCACGGTTGGCGGAGGGCATCACCGATACAACGAATCTTTTCATAAGCCGAGATCCTTCTTCAGGGAATCTATCGCTTCATCGACAGTCATTCCTTTCCCTTCAGCGGCTTCCCTCATTCCCTCGTCTATCCTTGCGGCAAGATCGTCTTTGACGAGTTTTTCATACTGCTTTATGCTGATAAGTACTGCATGACCATACCCGTTTTTTGTAAGATATATCGGTTCGCCGGAATCGAGGTATCTGTCCGTGACCTCTGTATATCTGTTTCTCAAATCAGAACTGGGGACGACAATCATATTGAATCCTGTGATTGATAATATATTATCGATATAAATTCTTTTCATTTTTTTCGTTTCTGTCCCATATCAGGCTGTATACTTTCGAAGAAATCGTCAATATGCAATCTGATTATCATCAAATCCTGATAGTGAACTGAAATTCTGATGATGAATCAAAAGAAAGGGGATCGGTGTCCCCTTTGAAATCAGTTTA
>JAZRYJ010000045.1:0-3451 GCA_045600635.1 Candidatus Methanarcanum sp. | reverse complement strand
ACAGTATTTTTGATTTCTTTGCCATTTTGTTCGCATCATCGGTGAAACCTGATAACGAAAATATTGCGAATTTGAATTTTTCAGCATTTGTTATTTTCATGAAATCATCCTTCTTCCCGACAAGATGTTCTAATACATCCGTGTCCACAGGCGATTGGCTGTATTTGCATTCGCCCAAAAGCACATGCTTCCCGTCAGAACTCAGTGCCACTATATCTGTTTCAGGTGCCTCCTTCCCCCAATAGCTTCCGACTTCGGATACGTTGAATCCGAGCACATCTTCAGGGATGTTCCAAACGATCTCTCTGCATATATCTTCATAGATTCCGGGCATATGGTTCTGAGAGAACGATCTTCTGACGATATCGAGCACATGATCCTTCTTTCCTCTCTCAAGGATGCTCATGTTCGGATATACATATCTGAACCAGAATGAGATGTAATTGTCCTTGATGAAATACAATCCCTTCTTGCTCTTCTCAGGGTTCTTCTCGGTCACGGGAACTCTGCGTTCCAGTATATCCAATTCCCTTAATGTTCTGAGGATAAGGGTGAGATCCGATTGCTTCATACCTATGTATGATGCTATTTCTGATAACTTGTGATTGCCTGCGGCGATCGTTCTGAGCAATGTGAAATAGCTTCCTGCATCTGATACTTCCTTTTCGAGAAGGAACGATACTTCGTTGAAGAGATAGCTGTTCTCGTTCAGTATGTTGTGTTCTATCCCTTCGAAGATGTCATCGTATCCGATGAATGATTCAATGTACTTGGGAACGCCGCCGGTCACGGCGTAGTGTTCTATCGTTGTTTTGTCATCCAGATCAGGACAGAATTCATTGTAGTTGACGAAAGGTATCTGTTTCATACATATTTGAGATGTCCTTCTTCCATAGAGAGGGCTGCTCCTGTCCAGAGTTTGGGAGCGCATCATGTTGATCAGCGAGCCGCAGATTATGAGCATGATGTTGTCATCTTTGAGAACGGTGTCCCATATTTTTTGCAATACGGACGGGAATGAGGGATCCTTCATTGCGATATATTGGAATTCATCGATGACTATGATCTTTTTTCTTTTTGGTTCGTATTCGGTTATGCATCTGAATGTTTCTTCCCAATCCGCTTCCGATCTTGATAACAGATCGTTGTCAATGGCTTTTGACACTTCGTTTCTGAATGAACGGAGATTCTGTTCGTTCCTTTCGACAGTGGCCATGTAGTATATCGTGTTCTCATGTTTGTCAAGGAATCTGTTGATGAGTGTGGTCTTTCCGACACGTCTTCTGCCGTAGATGACGATGAATGACGATCTCTTCGCATTGTATTCATCTTCGAGAGTTTTCATCTCTTTTTCGCGGTCTACGAATTGTTGCATGATGTGGAATTAATATATTTGTAAATATAATATTTGTGCATATATAATTACAAATGAAACAATTAGGTTGTATTTTTAACATATTTCAATTAGTGCTTGATTGCATTAACTATTAATCTTGACCTCTTCAAAATAAAAATTTTAAACAAAAAGAAAGTCTACTTATCATGCAATTGTTCAGAAAAATATATCGATTTTAGAAAAAAGATGAATGTTTCGATTTATCCCATTAAAATCCGTGACCTGTGACCTGGTCTGAGTGTAATTATGCAAACTAAGTATAAAGCATCCGCTGAAACACACACAGAATGTCAGGAGCAAGATCCCGACATCGATCCATGATTCGTCTCATCCGTCGCTGTCTGCCAATTTATCTGTCGCGGTCTCAGGGACCAATTTCCGCTTTCTCGGTTCACTGCAACTACTGTCACCATTTAGATACGGTTTTTGCCAAAAGGAATACGTAATCTTTTAACATATTGTGATATGGAAGCATAATTCGATTCAGTATCCGAAAAATATGTCGAAATGAATTATCTTCAATTTGAGTATTCAGTTAAATTCATTAACAACACTTGTTAAATTGACATAACGACAGAAATTTATCATAGCTGCTGGGCATTTAGATGATGTTGTTTTCGACTATTTCCTGAAAATATTCTATAAATTCGCCTCTTCGACGAATCGAGTGGAAACGATGTAATCGGAAGGTAAATCGTTATTTCTGAATCGCGATTATCCTTCGATGTTAGGCGACGTAGGGAGACTTTTCACCAAACTTCTGCACCTTGAGGAACCTTGGCGCGTAAGCACCGTGAACGTGAACGACGGACAGACGCGTGTGGACATCCGTGTCGTATATGACGGCATACCTGAGACCGTGTGCGGATGCGGATGCATCCGCAGATGCCACGACCGCAAGGAAAGGGAGTGGCAGCATTCGGATCTGTTCGACATGGAATGCCACATCCACTGCCAGGTTCCAAGGATGAAATGCACGAAGTGCGGGAAGATCGAGATGCTGGATGTCCCTTGGGCGTCGAAAGGAAGCGGTTTCACGCTTCTTTTCGAAGCCAAGAGCATAGCGCTGATGAAAGAGATGCCGGTGAGTTCGGCCGGAAGGTATCTGAATGTCGTGGATCATAGGCTGTGGAGGGTGCTGGACAGATATGTGAACGAACGCATGTCGAATCTGGATCTCAGCGATCTCGATTCTTTCTATGTGGATGAGACCGCATGCAGACGCGGTCACAGCTACATCAGCATATTCGCCGACAGAAATCACAACATAATATTTGTCACAGAAGGCAACGACGCATCGACCATGACCAGATTCAGGATGCATCTGGAAGATTGCGGAGGAAAAGCCGGTAATATCAGATACATCTGCTGCGACATGGGGAAGGGATTCCAATCCGGCATCGCCGCGGAATTCCCGGATGCGGTGGTGACCTACGACAGGTTCCATGTGATGGAACATATGACGATGGCCGTTGACCGTGCCAGAAGGCACGAATGGAACCTTCTGAGGGAAGCCGGAAGACTGAAGGATGCGACGAATCTGAAGGGCCAGAGGTTCCTGCTGCTGAGGAACAACGGCAACCTGAACGGATGGCAGAAGGAACGCGTGGATGAGATCATGGACACCCATAAGGACATCGGCACCGTGTATTCCCTGAAGGAATCGCTGAGGGACACGTGGGACTACGAATCGAAATACGATGCCGCGAACCATCTGGTGACGTGGCTTGTGGCCGCGGAGCACACGGGGCTGGGATCCCTGAGGGACATAATCAAACTGGTGGACAACCACTTCAACGAGATACTGAATTGGTTCAATTCGGGTATGTCCAACGGCGTCATGGAAGGGATAAACAGCGTAATTCAGGCGGTAAAGAACAGGGCAAGAGGATACAGGGATTGGAGGAATCTCCGTTCCATGTGCTATCTGAGAAGTTCCGGCCTGTGCTGAATGACTGCGGAGGCTGTCTTCTTCCGCAGACGGAACGCAGTTCCGTCGAGGACAATAAGCGAACGCCAGTGAGCGCTTTTCATGACGTGTAATTTGACGCGCGG
>JAZRYJ010000044.1:0-60584 GCA_045600635.1 Candidatus Methanarcanum sp. | reverse complement strand
TTCGAACGACATAAGTCGTTCGCAACATCATTTACACAGGATTCAGACGTTCAATCCAATAACAATATCATCAAAAAATCATATCCAGTCATCTTGTTCAGTGTAAAAGGTGTTAATTGTCATAACACTGAACGTACAATTAACAAAAAAAAGTTATAGGGCACATGGTTAAAATGCTAGGAGTGCATAATGCTCAGCACACCTAACGTATCGGGAGCCACATGGGACGTCACAAGGAAGAGAAGAAGAAACCGTTTACTTTTGTTGACCTTTTCGCGGGGATAGGCGGTTTTCACCAGGCGATGAGATACCTGAACGGTACCTGCGTATTGGCATCAGAGATTGATCCCGATTGTCAGAATACATATAGAGTGAATTTTCCCGATACGCTACTGGAAGGCGACATAGCTGCAATTGAACCGCTCAATGTGAAACCTTACAACGTACTGTGTGCCGGCTTCCCCTGTCAGCCGTTCAGCAAAGCAGGCTACCAGTTGGGATTCCAGGACCCTACTAAGGGCAATATGTTCTTCCACGTAATGTCCTTCATTCATGCTAATCACAATCTGAAATTCATAATCCTAGAGAATGTACGTAATCTCGCAGACAAGAAGGAAAACTGGGAAATCGTCAAGTCTGAACTCAAAAAGGAGAACTTTTTGATTACAGAGGAACCAATAATCCTATCTCCACACGAGTTTGGTATCCCTCAGGTGAGAGAACGTGTCTATATCTTGGGTATCAGGAAAGACATTGCAGACGAGAAGAAACTCCAGTATCCGTGCATCCGCTTGAAGGATCTGCATCTTGAGGATTATTATAAGGAATGCAAACCTGATGCGGCATTGAGTATACTGGAACCGTCAGAATCGGTCTCCGACGATTATCTAGTTCCCGACGATATCGTAGAGGTCCTGGATGCCTGGGAAGAATTCAGGATTGGCACCAATCTGAAGAAAATCGGCGCACCCGTGTGGATATGTGCATTCGGCCTCGGGATTGAAGAGAATTACATCTTCTATTATCGTTCCGGATATTGGCGGATGCCGAAATGGAAACAGCGCTTCTACGAGAAGAACAGGGCGCTGTACACGGCAAATCGTGAATTCATCGACAAGTGGGTTAAGAAGTATCACATGACGGGCAGAAGCAAGATCCATCAGAAGTTTGAATGGAATTTGGGAATGGAAGATGTGACGATGAAGGATACGATCATCCAGATCCGTCAGTCCGGTATCAGATGTAAGCGTACGAATTACTATCCTGCATTAGTTGCGATGGTGAACACGCCCATCGTTTGGGATGTAAATAAAAACGCATACCGCTATACTACGCCGAGAGAAGCTGCGAATATGCAGAGCTTCCACGGCAGATACCATCTTGTGGGGGAAGACAAGACTGTGTATCGTCAGTTGGGTAATTCGGTCAATGTGAGGGTATTGAAGATTCTAGGTGAAAGATTGTTTGAATTGGAGGCGACAAAGAATGACTGATGAAGTTAACACAATCAACATCAGGCCCACAACTGCGGTGTACAAGACCTTCGAAAGGTACAATTACTCCCAAAGTACGGCCTATGCGGAGTTTATTGACAATTCGACCCAGAGTTACTTCAACCACTGTGATGAGTTGGAGTCCCTGGAGGATTTTGATTATTGCAACATCGACATCCATCATGATCCCATCAAAGGTCTGATTACAATCGTGGACAACTCTTACGGAATGGAGATTGAGGATTTCAAGAGAGCAATCATTCTAAATAGCGCCCCGGATGACACCACAGGAAGGAACGAGTTCGGAATGGGACTCAAGGCCGCTGCTTCATGGTTCGGCAGGAAATGGACTGTGAGAAGCACCATGCTCGGTTCGACCCATGAATATGTCGCCACAGTCAACACCGAGGAACTGGCAAGAACCAAGGATGCAACAATCCCGCTCATCACTAACACTGTTTCACCAGAATCACACTACACCGTCATCGTGATTGAGAACGTCAGGGTAGATTACCCCAAGAAGAGGAGTATGGGGAAACTACGCCAGGATATCGGTGGAATCTATCGCAGAGATATCGCCAACAAGAAGATCGTCATTCACTACAATGACGAGGAGTTGTCCTATTCTGCCCCGCCAATCCTCGAAGCTGAGGACAAGGATGGAGTCAAGAGGATTTGGAAGAAGGAATTGGACTATACCATCCCGTACAAAGGTGAAGAGTACACCGTGAAGGGATTCGTGGCCATTAGGGAAAAGGCAAGCACAGAATACGCCGGTCTCACCCTATTCCGTCGTGACAGGGTCATCATCGGAGGTTTCAGCGGAACATACAGGCCCAAGGAGATCTTTGGTCAATCGAACTCTTTCGTCTATCAGAGGTTATTTGGAGAGATCAATCTTGATAACTGGCCAGTATCTCAGGCGAAGGACCAGTTCACCTGGGGAGAAGAACTAGAGGAACTGTTCAAGAACTCAATCAATGAGCGTATCGGCGATCTCAAGAACCAGGCTCAGAACTATCGTGCAAGGCCGAGGGATAAGGATGAGGGGGAAGAACAACCTCCGAAGCCGCCTACGCCCGTCATACCGGTAGATGCCTATGGTGCCGAGATTCCGGCTAATACTCCGAAACAGCCTGTTAATGTACCGCCCGCTGCTATGGAACCTGTTAAACCGGAGGTTGTTAAAGATACACCAACCCAGTTGACCCCGTCAGTTGGACAGATTGTTTCGACTCATGAGCCGGTTACTGTCTCGAATACCAAGAACTATCAGGTTAAGATCGGGACAAGTGAGGTCTACAATTTCCGCATTACTTTCAAGGAATTACCTGGTGCTTCGATATTATTCACCAAATCAACAGATAAGAATCAATTCAATGTGTTCATCAACCTTCTTCACCCGATGGTCATCAGAGCACTGGCTTCTTCTGAGGCTATGGGGATCCTCGTTGAGATGGTAATCTTCTTAGCGCTATCGGAGAAGAAGATAGAGTCTGACGCAATATCTGGAAACATTGGTGCCGATTCCATCCGTCTTCAGTTGAATGAACTTGCTTACAATCAGGTTGACGAGGTGAAGTGATGCAGATTACCATGACTCTTCCACATGAATCAGAGAAAACTCTGGTGATGGATGGAGTTCATGTTAGGAATCTCAGAACTAAATTTACCTACCCAGAGGATGCCATAGATCGCATCTTCGATAATGCAGCTGCCATATTGAGTCATTGCCCAGGGGTTGGAAACTCACCATGCGAACCATCCGTTGGAATAATGATTGGAAAGGTCCAGAGTGGTAAAACATCAAATTTCATAGGATTGGCCGCCCTTGCAATGGACAACGGTTATCCCCTGATCATTGTCCTTGGAGGAACAAAAAAGAATCTTGTCGATCAGAACTGCGGACGTATTTCTGAATACTTTGACAATTCTGAAGACGTAAAGGTCATGGCCATCGGAGGTGAACATGATAACTCGTCCGTGTTGGAAGAAGGATTCATCTGGGATTTGATAAACAATGGCGACCGGGTTGTCCTGGTTGTTCTGAAGAAAAGTCAAAGGATGGACAAAGTATCAGAAATGATACATTCTGAAGTGGGTTTTGAACCTGTTCTGATTATTGACGATGAAGGTGACGAGGCCACCCCTAATGGGAAAGTATTCCAGGGAAAAGCCAGCAGCACCTACATATCTGCAATCAACATGATGAACATCCCTAAGCGTTGCAGTTTCATCTCCGTAACTGCCACTCCCCAAGCAAATTACCTCATCAATTCCGATGATGCCCTGTCACCCAAGTTTGGAATATTGATTCAACCTGGCGAAGGATATTGTGGTCTATCTGTTTTCCATGGTGAAGACAAGGGCCGTTTCTTCAGGGAGATCACTGAAGAAGATTCGGAGGCCATGGAGTTGCTGACAGAGGACATCCCGGAATCGTTCCTCAGAGCTTTTGCTATGTTCTTTGTGGGAGCAGCCCTGAGGACGTATAATGGAGATATGGGCAAACACGCGATGCTGGTCCACAATACCGGAAACAAGGAACCACAATTCGTCGTTGCCGATCGTTTGAAGAGTTTGTTGAAACGTTGGGACAGTTACGTCCAGATACACGATAGCGGCATCCCTGATGATACATACACCAACCGTATCGAGTGTTATTTCAAGGGAGCCTATGAGGATTTAAGATTGACCAACACCCACCTGCCACCTTATGATGAATTGGATCCCCACATCGCTCAGGCATTCCGCGACTGCCAGAAGAAGATACTAATCTGTAATGGCGACAGGGATGACAGTGCCGATCAGAAATACAAGAAGAACAACATCTTCGTCGGAGGAAATAAGCTCCAGAGAGGAATCACAATCAACGGCCTGTCCGTCACATACATGACGCGTAGGGCCAAAAAGAAATCCACCGTTGATACCACAGAACAAAGGGCAAGATGGTTCGGATATCGTATGAAGCATCTCAATGTGTGCAGGTTGTACACGACCATGCGTATCGAGAATGACTATTCCAGTATCCTCGATCATGAGGAAGAGTTCTGGGCACATATAGGTGGCTATCTGAATGAAGGCTACGAGTTCGGAGACATACCGCGTCTTCTCGAACTCGATGGGTCCGATCTCAAATTCACCCGTGCCAATGTCGCCAAGGCAAAGAAACTCAAGATTCCTCGTAGCGAGACGCAGACCTATGTGATACTCGACAATGTGGTTTCTAAACATAACTGGGATATTTCAGAGGACTTCTATTCCAGGTGTACCATAGAAACCATGTCCTGGGGGACGACTACACACCATATCACATACAATGTCCCGTTCCATGTCCTCAGAGAACTGTTCCTTGACCAGATCCAATTGCCGCATGAGGGAAGTTTCTCCAGATCAGCATGCAATCTTATTGAGAAGATAATGGAAGTCAATCATGAGGATCCGCTAGTTGATGTCATCTGGATGAGAAAGGGAAACGACCAGGGACGTACGATAGATGCAGACGGGAAGATCAATCAATTGATGTCCGGTTCAAACAGTCACTATCCTGGTGACCGCTACTTCGATATGGAATTGAGTTATCCGACACATCTAAAGCTTCAGATACACTTCATCAAACCCATGGGTATGGATGAGTACAAACCTGCCATGGCACTGTATCTTCAGTTCTCTGGCCGCATAAGAGAGGACATTTGCAATAACAAGTACGTTAGGGAGAGCGACCTGTATGATGACTGACGAGATAATATCCAAAATCAAGGGTTTGACCCCTGTAAACGACGGGAATTCCTATTCCCTCATCACCATTGATAAAGAAAACGGTCCATTCTTCGGTAAGAATCAGATAGGGAACGTTTGTTTTGTGATTCCTTCTAATTCCGCGCACCCCCGTCAGTCATCACGCGCAACGAAGGAACTCTCCCTGATTCTGGATTTAGAATGTGGCTTCAACATAGATGGTTCCGAACATTCGATGCTATCCAACATCCTTGTTTGTAAGAGTTCTGACGATACAGATATTGCTGCGTTCGTCCGTCTGTGCACAGCTTTCGCCGGGGATGATCTCAACAGCCGTTCTATTACAGAACTGTTCTCTGCATTGACCCGGCTTTTCACCACCAAACGTCAATCTGATGTGAATACAATCACCGGTTTGTTTGGAGAGTTATACACGATATACTATCTGGAATCTCAAGAAATTGATGTCTCTAAGGCATGGCAGAAGAAGGACCTGATGAAATTCGATTTCACGATAAGTCCTACTAAAAGGTTAGAGGTAAAGACTGCGGTCGAATCCGAACGTAAACATCATTTCAAGCACGAGCAGCTTTACTACGAGGACTATGACATCATGGTCGTTTCTCTGATGTTAAGAGAAGCCAATCAGGGAATTTCTGTCTTCGATGTGGTGGATTTCTGCCGTAAGAAGTATGCATCGGATTATGCACGTCTGAACATCATTGAGAGCAAACTATCAGATTATTCCGATGATGAATTGAAAGGAATGGTCTATGATGAAACATATCTGGAGAGGAACATCAAGTTCGTTCCAGCTTCAGAAGTACCGAGATTCAAGGAGAAAAGTCCGAATAATCTTACCAATGCAGAGTATGATTGCAATCTGGGTGAGACCATCGGAATTACACTAGATCAGTTGAGGCAGTGGATGCCGTAAAGGGGTGGAGAGATGCCGGTTTTGAATTGGGTAGGAAAGGAACAGATTATTAATCATCACAAAAAAGTTCAATATCATGTCCTAAATGGGCAGTATTCTTTTGATAAAACGGGCCAACACAAGTATGATAAAACTGTGGAAAACATGGTCATACAAGGCGACAATCTTGATGCATTGAAAACTTTGTTGCCCAAGTATGAGGGAAAAATCAAGTGTGTTTATATTGATCCCCCCTACAACACAGGCAATAAAGACTGGTGTTACAACGATAATGTTGATGCCCCAATATTTCAGAAATGGCTACAGGATGCTTTAAAAGAAAAAGAATCCGAAAGATTTGTGCATATTGACGATCTCAATCGTCATGACAAATGGTTATGCATGATGTACCCTAGATTGAAATTGATTCACAAATTGATGTCGAAAGATGGGGTAATCTTTGTTTCTATTGATGATAATGAATTCTTCAATCTGAAGTGCATTTGTGATGAGATATTCGGTGCCAATAATTGTATTGCTACACTTGTCTGGAAAAAGAAAAGCGGTGGTGGTTCAGACACCAAATTCATCGCTGTGGATCATGAATATGTTCTGGTTTATGCAAAAGATCAGTCTATTCAAAATCGTTGGTTTATTCCAATGACGGATGAGCAGCGTAAAGATTACAAATATAAGGATTCGAACTACGATCGTTACGGGCCATATAAAATTAAAAACTTGTATCAAAGTGGAATTGATACAAATCGTCCAAATCTTAGGTATGCGATCACCAGTCCAGAAGGAACAGAGATATGGCCCCCAACAATTTGGCGTTGGTCAAAAGAAACATTTAACGAAGCTCTTTCCAATGATGAAATCGAATTCGTAAAGAAAAAAGATGGAACTTGGAATGTTTACACGAAGATGTATCTGCACAAGGGTGATTCAGAATACCAAGTGAAACCTCGTAGCATACTTCTTAATTCTGGTATGACCCGCGATGGCAACAAAGAAATTAAAGAATTATTTGGAGAATCAGTCTTTGATTACCCCAAACCTACCAAATTGATTATGGATCTGATTTCAATAGTCACAAATGACGGGGACATTATTCTAGATTCATTTGCAGGATCTGGAACGACTGCACACGCAATCCTTAAACTTAATAAAAATGACGGAGAGCAACGCAAATTCATCATGATTGAACAATCTCCAGATTATGCAGACGCAGTTACTGCTGAGCGTGTCAAACGTGTAATATCTGGATATGGGAACTATGCAGGTATTGATTCTTCATTCTCATTCTATACACTTGGAGAACCTCTCTTTGTGGACGATTGTCTTAATGAGAAGGTCGATACCGAGCTTATCCGTGAATACATATACTATTCGGAGACAAAACAACAGTACAACAAAGATTGCTGTGTGAACGACTTCCATTTGGGGACGTCGAACGGGACTGCATACTATTTCTATTACGAAACAAACCAGGAAACCGTGTTAAATGAAGCATCTTTTGAACAAATAAAAACCGATGCACAGGGCCACGTAATATTTGCTGATTCTTGTGTCTTATCGAAGGAACAATTGCAAAAGAACGGAATCATTTTTAAGAAGATTCCAAGGGACATATCACGTGTGTGAGGGATAAAATGGAGTTAAAACCGTATCAGTCAACAGTAATTGATGACTTCGAACTCTTCTGTAGCATCCTTCATGAGAGCAATAATGCATCAGAAGCTTACAACGAGTATTGGTCGCAGAAAGGATACATTATTGGAAAGGACGGCATCAAAGAGTTTAATGACAATCTGGCAAATTCTGCACGCATCTGTGCTAAAGTTCCAACAGCAGGCGGAAAGACATTCATCGCCGTTTCTTCAATCAGGAGATTCTTCAACATATTCAAGAGAAACAAGATGGCTGTTGTTTGGCTCGCACCATCTGACGCCATCCTGTCTCAAACACTTTCAAATCTTCGCAATCCAGATCACCCATACAGGCAGAAATTGAATGTTGATTTCTCAGGTAATGTCGAGGTTTACAATGTTGAAGAACTTCTCACCGGACGTAATTTCTCCCCTTTTACAATCGAGGATCAGTTGTCGATATTCGTTCTGAGTTACGATGTCCTTCGTGCAAAGAAGAAGGACTCACGCAGGATGTATAGGACTAACAGCGTGATGCAGCAGTTCGATCTTGCGGAAAAATATCCTGAATCGCCCATAACCGATGCTGATATCGACTCAGTGATGGTGGGCCTATATGACCTATCGCCTTTGGTAATTCTTGATGAGAGTCACAACGCAGGGTCCCCATTAAGCACGGAGATGTTGGAGAATCTTCATCCGACATTGGTGTTGGAGTTGACTGCAACACCACTCAAATCAAGTAATGTGTTCTCGTTCGTATCTGCCGGACAGTTGAAAAAGGAACACATGGTGAAGATTCCAGCTCTGTTGTACCGTCGTGACGATTCCACAGACGTAATCACAACGGCTCGTGACATCCGTAACGAACTGGAAGTCATCGCGAAGAAGAATGAGGCAGAAACCGGCACATACATCCGCCCAATCGTTCTTTTCCAAGCCCAACCCAAGACGAAAGAGGACGCCCAGACCTATGATTACATCAAGAAGGTCCTGGTTGAGAAGTATTACATTCCAGAGAACCAAGTAGCAATCAAGACAAGTGAGATTAATGATCTGAAGAACGTCGATCTATTATCGAAAGACTGTGAAATCAGGTACATTATCACTGTAAATGCTCTCAAGGAAGGTTGGGATTGTCCATTCGCATACATCCTTGCTTCACTGGCTAACAAGAACTCAAAAACCGATGTAGAACAGATTATTGGTCGTATTCTCAGGCAACCGCACGCTACTCGTTGTGCGTATTCGCCGCTGAATACATCGTACATACTCACATGCTCGAACGATTTCTCCGATACTGTCAGGGCTGTTGGTCAAGCTTTGGTGATGGAAGGATTCAGTGAACGCGATACTCGCATCGTGAGGTCCAGACAGACGGGTATCGATGATTTCGGAAAGGGAACGGATACGTCTCCGGGAACTCCAGCAACGCCAGAGCCTCAGCCTGTAACTCCAGTAACTCCTGCTGCCCCCGAACAAGTTCCTGAAGTGTCAGTCGGTGAGACATCTACCGGGCAGAACGACGGTGGAATGGGCCACATAGAACCAACAGGCCCTGTAGCACCCCCTACTGAAGTGCCACCCACAGTACAACAGGTCTTGGATCAGGCAGAAGAGGAAGATAAGAAAGCGGAAAAAGAACCAGAAGAAGAATCCCCTCCGCCGACCGATTTCTTCGGATCATCCGTCAAGAAAGCCGTCATCCGTCCAGAATTCAAATCTGAACTAGCAGAACTGAAGGTTCCGCAATTCCAGATATCAATCAAGAGTGGATTCGATGACTCCGAGTATGTGAACGTTCTGATGACATTTAGCAGGCTCATGACTGACTTCAGACTCTCGGCTTATGATCCGAACATCAATTTCAACACTGTTGGAGCGGATATCGGATACATAGATGTGGATAAAGACCGTGAAGACGTTCTTAACTTCAGACCCATGGAGAGAAGGGACAGAGAGTTATTCAACAAAACTTTCCAACCGGTCACAAACATGGATGATCCCAAGATTGCGGATTTCATCCGTCAGGTGGTCAAACAGATCAATGACAACTCGATTTCAGATAGGCAACTGACAAGATTCGTAGAAGATGCGATCATGTCGAAGGACCTGGACACAATCAACTATCTGCGTAAGAACGTGGGGTCTACAGCAAGACAATTCCAGACCGCATTGAAAGGATTCAAGGAACAACATCGTCAGAAGTATTTCTACGACCTCAAAAATCTGGGAAGAGTCAATTGTGGAACTGATGATGAACCATTCATCTTCAAAAGAAGCTTCGATACGTGCAGAGCGGATATGCCTTATCCGAATTCGCTCTACACTGAGGAAGAAAGAGTGGACGGATTCGAAGCCGATGTTCGTCTGGCTATCGCAGGTAACAGCAACGTGAAATGGTGGCACAGAATAAGATCGAATGACACCGAAGAGTTCCATCTTAATGGGTTCCTCAACCATTATCCCGATTTCGTGTTGATGACAAAGACCGGAAAACTCGTGTTCATTGAGTCTAAGGGCATGCACCTTGATGGTGACGATTCTGGAAAGAAATCAGATATGGGGGAAATTTGGGACAATCTTACTGGTCCGAACTTCAGATACTTCATGGTGTTCAAATCGAAGGATTCCCGTGTGGAGAAATCGATTGCGTTACCGGAATTATCCGATATCCTGGAGCAATTGTGAATCCCGGGGGTTTCCCTTCCCCCCCCCCCGACCTCTTCATTTTACTCTGTCGATGGGCATTTCTAACTCTAGGGAGTCCAACCAATCGTCTATCTCGTTAATTCCAATTTGTTTGGATTTGAGGATTTCAACGATATCTCTACCAGTGATCATGATGATGGGGTGAAGATCCTCTTTCACTTCCAGGTATGCCTGTTCAGCGATGTACGATGTGGTAACAAATATCCCGAATTGCCGGTAACGGATACGTGAAATCAGCCTCGACATTTCACCCACACCGACCCCGTTGTTTGGATTGTAACACTTGGCCTCTAGAGCACATTCAACTGTTATGGCCCCTGTTCCGTGGCCTATCTTGTATTTTCCCAGGGCGTCTCTTCCGCCATCCCTCCAAGGTCTGGTCAAATCGAAAGGCTCGAAGTTTGAATCCATGTATTCTGCAATCTTCGTTGCACACAATTCAAATTGACTGGCCAGAGGTTTTGGATAACGTTTGTAGATGCGTCTAAGAATCTCCATTCCTTCATTATCTTGAGGTAGTTGCTCTTCAATAGGAGGCCAATAGGGCAATCTGGGGGATGCCAATGGAGAGTACTTTCTTTCTTCGATGAACCGTCTCCAGACAGTCGGAGCCAAATCGATGGAATTAGGATCCCCTTTGATACGAGCATTGAGCCATTCCCTGGAAATGGAATCACTCTTTGTATTCAATATCGTAAAATAGGCTTCATAATTCTGGAATCTCTTCCCTCCAATCGATCTCCAGAACGAGACCAAATCGCGGTCGGAACCAAGATTATCTGCACCCGGAACGGCCAATCCGAGAAAACGAACATCACGTTTGTATTCCTTCTTAAAAATCAGAATCGGAGGTACACGATGAATTTGTTCTGAATCGTGTAACCAATCGAAGATGGTCTTCAGTATCAGATTACCTTTTTTCGGGGTATCGTGTAATTCTTTCCCTGGCTCTCTGTTGTCACCGTAGTATCTGAAAAGACCCGTTTCTTCATCAAAATAGTCTGGCCAAGCCAACTCAGACATACTGGTGAATATCACAATGAATGCAAACTCGTCTTTATTCCCTTCAACATAAGTGTATCTAAAACCGCCTTGAACGTTGGTCTTTGGTACGAGTATATGAAGGACTTCATCCTTAGCAGTGCCATGGTGACCGCCTTTGTATATCGCATCTATGACAAAGGGGGCATCCTTCAGTTGTTCGTAAGTATATTCGGTCAACAAATACGAAGCAGCTACAGCTGCTATTAAGTTGCCGGTTCTTTAATCATCAAGATAATGTAGCCCTGCCGTCGATTATCATTGATGGTGTTGTGTGCAGACCTTTTTCAATGATACAATAACGTTTTCGGGAAGTCCATTCAACTGCACAATAATGTCCTCGCTAACCCCATACAATCTCGGATTGCCGTAGGACGTTCTTTCCTTGACGTATGCCCACTTATTATCTTTCATGTAGCCCAGCACATCGAGGTAATTGTCGGATAGGATGTGATCTAGCCTGTTGGCGTTCTCCCAATAAATAATCTCTTTGACTGTGTCCTCAGCCATCCATCTGTCGCCCAATTCTGTAATGTTGTTGCGCCAGATGTAGATGAGCATCATCAAAACCGTGTCCGGCAAATTGCCGTCAAGGATGAGCGATCCTAACGTTTCCTTTTCTCTCTTATACCTTGCCGCTACCTCACGTATCCTCAATCTTAGGGCGGCGTCGGAATTAATCATGTCAAAAATATCGCTTGCCAGGTAGAAGTCATCGTCGATGTTCATCATAATCCAGCTTCTCTTGACGAAATACTTGACTTGCAATTCGCAATCGAAATCAGGATAATCGGACGAGTATTCTTCGAGGGTACGTTTCTTATTGCTCGTTTTACGCTCGTGTATCAGTAATGGGAGTTTGTTCTCAATAAAATAGTTCAGAAGAATCATGTCCTCATCAGTAAAGACCATCTTAGGCAAACCCTGGGCATTCTGACCCATGGTGTCGGGTATGCTTTCAACAAGACATTCTGAACAGCGTTTGACGAATAAATCGAACTGGCTCCTGTCCTCCGGTATTTCTTCGATGAATCCCTTCTCCTTCAGGACGTACGGGATGTTCCGCAGATTGTTAACACTGGGTTCCGAGGCAATCACCGTCTTGTCGATGAATCCCTTCATGTCGTCAAAAGATACGCCGATTCTGATCGGGTAAATCTTCTTCTCCTTCATTGTATACCAAGCGACGCCTTCTTCCTGCTGGCAGTTGTAACTCGCATAGTAATTCTTGGTCAGCAACAGAAAAATCACGTCGGAATCGTGGAGCTTCTGGTTGATGACCTCCGTGAAACGGTTTCCGATGCCTACGCCCATGTGGGTCTTGGCGGAGAAGAATATGTCGTCCTCATCTACGCCTAACGCTTTCAGCGAATCCACGAAGAATTCAGCTATCTCCACGTCCTGGGAGGAATGGCTGATGAAGATGATCCCCATTATATCGCCATGTAATCAGGTTCGTCCGTTATAAACTTGCCATCCTCGCGGAGTTTAGTCCCGGAATACAACATTTGATAGCAACGTTGCTACCGCCTTTATTATATCGACAAC
The DNA here is from genome assembly GCA_045600635.1 of Candidatus Methanarcanum sp. Taxonomy (GTDB): domain Archaea; phylum Thermoplasmatota; class Thermoplasmata; order Methanomassiliicoccales; family Methanomethylophilaceae; genus Methanarcanum. Next base: position 47,487 of record JAZRYJ010000044.1, on the reverse strand, counting down.
GACTATTAACCATGCTTGATGAAATACGTCAAGACCGTAAATCCCATAACTGCGGACGGCAGGAAGCGCAGCCTCTCTGTCGGGTACGCTATCAAGGATTTGGGCCTCAACGTAGGCGACAAGCTTCTCGCATACCTTGCCAGGCCCGAGGATGAGTTCGAGATCGATACCCTTCTCAACGGTGCCGGGAAACAGTATTACATCGTATTCTCCGACAGAACGGACATTATTGCCGCCCACACTCTCGCTCAAGCAGAGAATATAGCAGCGGATTCATACCCGGACTGCATCGTCATCGGCGGACTGGATTCCCGTGTACAGGCGATACGCTGCCACGACATCCTGATTGCGGAGAACGTTCCGAAAGAAAAGCTTCAGGAACGTCTTGAGCATCTGATTGTCGGAGAATGATCTTCGAACGAACCCTATATCCCATACTCTCTACACAATCCAAGTCGGATGTATATGCCAAACCCCTACATCATCGTCATCTCCTGCGTCACCACCGAGACCGTGATGGTCTCCTCCCCCTCAATCTTCTACAAAGCGGACGAGGCCCACCTGTTCCGTTACATCCGCGATCCCGGGACCGCCAGCGCGAAGCTCTACGAGGACCACTTCCAATCGGTCTGCAAACAGATCCGTTCCTCCCTCCCGGAATGCCTCGTGACCGAGCACACCGACGACCCCGTCTACGACCTCCCCAGGATGGTCCGCGCCCTGAGCGTCCTCTACTCCCGGATCCGTAAGGAACACCCGGATGCCGAGGTCCACGCCAACCTATCCTCCGGGCCGAGCGAGTTCATCGCCGCCCTGGGAATCTTCGCCTTCCTCAACCTCGACGTGAAGCTCTTCAAGGTGGCGACCAAACGCTATACCGTCGGTGCCGAGGAGTTCATGCTGCTACATCACGACGGGGACGGCAACGCCGTTGGACTGTCGAGGGAGGTGTACGATCCCAGACCGGTACCCATCGTGACACTGGACGGCCCCGACGAGGTGCTGACTGCGTTCGGCATACTGAACGGCCACTACCCTTCGAGGGACGAGATCGTGAACGAGTCCATCCGGCAGTACTTCAGAGGGTGTACGAGGAATACTGCAACAAGGCGGATCCGAACGACATGATGAAGAGGATAATGGAGGAAGTAATCTCCTAATTCAGTTCAGATGTATGTTCCAATCATTGATGTCAGTATCCAAAATCCACTTCAGATCTAATTTCGCATTTTTATGTGTGATTGCATAATCGATGTAATCGCATATCGAGTAATTGCCGTCATTGTTGTCACCGAAGGCAAAAAACGACTGAGATTCGTTTATCGTGAGACCGTTGAGGTACGTTGCCCAATTCAACGTTAATTCGGCGACTGGACAGAAATACAGATCGTTTGGACTGCGATGTTCTTCAAGTAATGCCGGGATATCTTCATGCTTGGCATTCTGCAAAACTTCAGACTCGTAGAAATTGATACAGGGGACGTAGTTCTCCATTATGAATTGCGAATGCAAGCCTGTGTTTTCATCCATCCATTTAAAAAATGACATGTTTATTTGAAAGTCCAGGTCGTTATTTTCGTCCAGGGGTTTGACGATTTTGTAAGGCTGCATTTTGCTGATTCTGTAACTCCACTGGGGGCTAATGGTAACGACACCGAAATTGAATGACAGGGGGTAGAATGTGAAGTTGTTGTAGTATGAATGTGTTTCAATCCATTCGTTTACAATCTCATCAGAAACCACTTTTCCACATATCTCTTCCAGTTCTTTCTTTATGAAGTCTCTGTCATAGCGACCCCATGGTTGAGATTCGCATACACACCCAAGATCATTTATGACAAATTTCAACAACGGGGATTTCACAAAAAGGGTCTTTGTATCATTGATGGTCAGCACATTTTTCCTTATTTCCAAGTTGCTGGAATTACACAACTCATCCCAAGAACTACTGCAAATCTCGTGAATCTGCTCTGCCACGTAAAGATTGGCTTCAGCATCATTCTCGAAGCGTTTGTTCATACCGAGTATATCCCCATCCCATGACGGGCTGTATGTCGCCATGTTTGCTGGATTGCGGTACAACTGGACGAGGAGATACTTCCTCATCATTTCCATTTCTTCACGGGTAAGGACGACTGCACCTTTAGATTTGTACACCTTATCAAAGATTCTCATTCCCGGATCTTCGATATTCCATTTCAGTTCCTTCTCAAGTTCGTCCGGATAAAGTCCCTTCAGATAAAAGGCCGATTCAACGTTCCTTGTACCGATCATCTTACGTTCCAAGTCTACCAATGTCAATTTGTAATGCTTTCCATCAAATCTGGCCAGTTGTTTTAGACGCGCTTGTTGGTTGTAGTGACTCTTGACCATTTCCTTACCCCCGTCAATCCTCGCTATCGTGATAGTCCTTCGGCAGCACTACGCATGGGACATGACTTAACTCTTCGCGCAGTTGTTTGATCTTCTCCTCGTCCCTGGGGAGATAGAATCCCTCCATGTACAGTTTCAGCATACGGAGTTTTGCCGGATGATAGCCAGTCTTTGCCGATTTCTGATACAGTTCGATGGCTTTTTCCATGTTACAGTCGAAATAGATGCCCAGTTCGTACATCTCTGCGAAATGGTATGTTGCCACATAGTATCCTCTCTGTTCGGCTATGCGATAGTACTTTACGGCCATCTCCAGATCCTTTTCGAGATCGTCGTAGCCAGTCTCATACATCTGTCCGATACTGAACCAGGCAATCCTGTATCCCGCTTTTGCCGATTTGAGGAACCATTCGATAGCATCTGATGAGGAATGCTCCACGCCCTTTCCGTCGCGATACATCTCAGCTACACGATACACTGACATGAAGTAGCCGTTCTTAGCCGAATCCAGATACCATTTGAATGCTGTTTTCAGATTTTTCCGCACCTCTCTGCCTTCCTCGTATCTCTTTCCCATATCGTGCTGTGCCTCAGCACATCCCCTGAAGGCTGCCGACTTGATGAGCTGGTCTGCCTTCTCCGGATCCTTTTCTACGCCTCTGCCCTTTTTGTACATGGCACCCAGATAGAATTGGGCGTCAGCGTGGCCCTGTGCCTGGGCCTTGGAGAACCATTCGAAAGCGAGATCGTAATCTTTGGGTACATCAATGCCTCTTCTATACCTTCCTCCGAGTGAATACTGGGCCTGGGCATACCCTGCTTCCGCAGCTTTCTTAATGATCTCGAAACGGTCTTTGCTTACAACCATCTTCTTTTTGCGGTTGAAGTCGAATTCAAAAACCTTGATAGCACGGGGGTCCCTGAATTCCGCCGCCCGTATATAGAGCATTGCGGCACGGGACAGATCCTTTTCCACATCCGTTCCCGTTTCCAGTTTCCTTCCCAGTTCATATTGTTCAGACGGCGGTGCTGAGTTCAGCATCTGCAAGAAATAATCGTTGTCGACTCTCATTTTCTCATCTCCTAATTTGGTTCTGTGATTTATGTTATTACTCCTCTGTGATTCATTTTCATACAATGGCGTACCACTGCTTCCAATTCTTCGCCGGATTTTTCGTGGTCATAGATATAGTACAACGGAGTTCCGTGCGATTGGCATAGTTCTTGGATATGGTCTATCTCGAACATCTGCCATAGGCGAACATCCTCATAAGTCACGAGAAGGTTCCTCTTGACCCCTTCGGATGTACGGAATCTCTCAAGGATGATGCATGGGTCGATGTCCATGTAGACGACCATCTCGTAATTATTCAGCCAGCCATCATTGAACACGACCTCGTACGATCTTCCTTCAGATCCCGTCTTAAGACGGTAAGGCAGTTTCTCCCCGGAGTAACCGTTGTCGATCCTTTCGCCGCCGAACGTTTCCGGGAAGCAGTAGTGCTCATCGACGAAGACATACTCGTCCTGAAGGAGATTCGTCATCCTGTAACGTACTGTTGATACCATCCTGTTTTTCTCATCATCTGACAAATCACGGAGTTTCCGTCCGTTGAGTTCCTCGTGGACCATGCTGATGGGAGAGATGTGGGAGAAAAGCATCCCCTTCTCTTGAAGTAGTTCCGTCGCATCGCGAATCGTGTAATCCTTTCCGCTCCTGGATGTACCGAAAACGGCGACTCTCATTACCATCTCACTCCCCCCACTTGTAGAAACCGTTGCGGCCATAGTACCTGTCAACGTCCACCATGGATTCCAATCCCTCGCGGCAGAACTGTTCGAAGGGGAGGAAACGTTCGATTCCGTCGTTGTTGATCATCCATCTGCCCAACGGGTCGAACATGACATAAGAGCCGATCATATCGGAGTTGTCCTCGAATACGATACCGGTTATCCTGTCATGCCTCCTTTTGAAGTCTGCATACTGTTCTTTCGATACACTCCACGTGTCCGGGCGGTCATCGTTCGAGTCCTTCAGCGTGAGTGCCCTGAATGCCTTGATACGTTCGGGGCGGATTCTTTCGATGATGGCTCTGAAGTCCTTGTACCAGCTCTGTCTGATGACCGTGATGTTGAGTTTTACTTTCATCCCATTTTCGTGCGCCCAATCCGCCACTTGGATGATGTGTTCCAGATGGTTCTTGTTCTTGGAGTGTCTTCCGATTGAAATTTCGTCCTCTTCGTTCGGAGAATCGATGGAAAGTCCTATCCAGCTCACGGTCTTTGAGAGTCTTTTGATAGAATCCTCATCAATCAGAGAACCGTTCGATACTATCGATACGGTAAATCCCATCGATTTGATGAGTTCGCACATCTCGAATATGTAGGGGTACATCATTGGCTCGCCCCCAGCCAGATTGATTTTTGTTATACCGATTGATTTTAGGTGTTCGAGGTGACCGATCCATTCGTTGGGAGTTTTGCGTTGTTTCGCAAGACATCTGCTGAAACAATGGGCACAATCGTAGTTGCATGCTCCTTCCACGTGTATGTTCGCTGACCTAACTTTTCTCATCGTTGTTTCAGTCATAATTGGTTATGGGTGTAGTTGTGATAAGGTAAAATTGATATACGGTAAAACAAATAATTTTACGATGCACATTCACATAGCTTCGATGGGCGGCGGGACGGACAATGTCGTAATAGGATTCAATGCAGTATCCAGTATCGACAAACTGTATCTAATCGCCAGTGGCCAGCGTAAGCACACCGCGGAAGATCTGGAAAAGAAGATGCTCAGTCTAGGAATTGAATGCCATACCATAGTGGTTTCCGGATTCAACTTCCAGGAGATCGTCGATGCCATATACGGGATATACGGGGAGAACGTCGATAAGAAGAATGTCCGTTACACCATCAATATCACCGGGGGAACAAATCTCATGGCAGCTGCCGCCTGTTCCACTGCGTTCTTCATCAAAGCTGAGATTTACTATGTGATGTACGACCGTGAGAAAGCAGACCGCGGGGAGGAACAAGATCCGATAGAAAAGAGGGTAATCCAGATTCCCACTCCGAAAATCCCTAATGTGAATGGTCTCGGTCCTGCCACCAGGGAGATTCTGGAATACATCCTCGATAATGACAATTCAGATCTGACGAGCGTTGATGTTGCGGAAGCATTCGGTTACAGTCGCCAGGCATTGAAACATCATACGGATATCTTGAAGAAGGAAGGAATCATCGAAGTCGAGAAATGGACCCGGAATAACCGTCTGTCCAGAATCTCACTTACACAGGAAGGCCGCATGGTTGCAGGATGGATAAAGAACCTCAACCGCACCGATAAGAAGTTGGCCGAAATGAAGGAGAAGAGGATGAAGAACCGTGGTGTGACCCACGGTTGATTATGTCCTGTTTCAATCCTTCTGTACCATCAGCTTCCCCCCAAGCATCCTGACCTTCGCATCCAGCCAGGTCAGCATCTCCTCGGCCAGTCCCGTGGTCTTCGGGCACATCTTGAGGAACAGGATCGTCTGGTCCCTCACGTTGTAGAGGTGTTCGTATTCGAGTTCCAGATAGTTCGTCGCGTTTTCGGACATGATTACATAAGGTTTCTGTCCGCAATATAAAGGCACGTACTACATGTAACAAGTTAGTAGGGGTAATGAATGTTCCCCGCGGGGTTGGATGGGTTTAACCCGGCGGCCTCCCGCCGGGGATTTGCATCATAGTTTACCGAGGATACGCTTGAACTTCCGGGCGAGAAGATGAGATCCATGGGATACAAGATACAATCGATGCTCATCGATGAAAAGATCGATGGAGATGCAAATGACAGAGCTAATGAGGCATTACGCGTGTCATTGAGATTGGGAGAATCAGCAATAGTGTTAGGTGAAGTAAGAGGAGAAGAAACGAAGACTCTCTATCAGGGTATGAGGACAGGACGTGCCGGAAGTTCTATCATGGGTACGATCCACGGTGATTCTGCGAAGACCGTATACGAAAGGGTTGTTCATGATATCGGCATCTCACCTGAATCGTTCCAGGCCACTGATTTCCTGATCACAATGGGGACGACCAGAGAACGCGGTGCTGAAAAACAGGTAAGAAAATTATTCGAAATGGTGTCAACGACAGAAAGATCGGGAGAATTCAGGGATGTTCTTGACAATTCTGGATTGTTCGAATCACCTGCTATAAAGAGGATAATGAAGTCCACATCGATGAATGTGAACGACATCATCGACGAAATAAGGATAAGATCGGAGATGAGAGGATTTTTATCAGATCTCTCAAAGAACGGTTCCGATGGATATAACAGTCCGGAGTGGATCGTATTTGCGAACGATCATCTTTCTAAATGTATCAAATCCGGCACAACAGATGTTGAAGAGATATTGAATTCATTCAAATCAAGATTTGCTATTGATTCGGAGGAGTAAGAATGGATAGAAAAAGAATGATCATTGTTTCGGCAATAGCATCCGTTTCGATATTCACTGCCTTATTCTTCATTTTAGGGAATATAGCAACATACGCTCTGCCGATTGCAATATTCATACCTGTCTTCATCGCACTTCAGACAAAAGAAAAACAATACAGCTGTACACCTGAAGTGTTGATGAACGAATCTCCAACCGTCATCGGAATGATGTCGGTAACGTTGTCAGCAGGCGGATCATTAGAGAAGGCAGTCAGAGATGTAGCAGATAACGGCCCTGAAAATATGGCTGCGTTGTTCAAGAAGATAGTTATGAATGCCGATTGCAGAGAATCGCCGGACATAAAGATGAATCTGTTCAATACATTATCCAAACTTCCGAAGGAACTCTCCCCATTCAGAAGGTCAATGAACATATTGGTCACTGCTTTCGAATCCACTGATCCGGATGAGAAAAAGATTATGATCAAGGACTCAGAGGACATAATCCTCAAAGGACTGAGAGAAACAGGAGATACGTACAGTTCAAAACTGAACACTCCATGTATGCTGATATTCGGATTGGGAATACTGGTGCCTATGATTCTGGTTTCTGTTCTGCCTATGTTGAACATGGGCGGCCAGTTCAAAGTGGAAGTGATAAATTCCGATATGGTGATAATCATCACTTTATTCGTCATCCCGGCAATCGTCGGCATCGTGATATTATCCATGAAGGGAAAGAATCCGTTCTTCAAAGTGAAAATGAATGTTAACGATATCCTCTACATGACACCGTTCATCATCGGCGTCATCGCTTTCATCCTGATGAAAGACGAACTCGGTACAGAGAACGGATTAAGATATATCGCAATAGCATCCAGTCTTTTTTCCTTCGCATTAATGCTCCCTGCATTGATAAGGGAAAAAATGCGCACAAAAAACGAGAATATGCTCAAAGATGCCATGTTCGAACTTGGCAACAGACTCTCAATGGGGGAGAATTTCGATGTAGCGATTGTGAAATCACTTTCATCAAGAAAAGATTGCACAGCAATATGCAATATGATGGAAAGGGAACTTATACTCTGCAGAGGAGATGTGGAATCTGCTGTAAGAACGGTATTGGAACCTATTTCCAAACTCATTGCAGAATTCTATTGCGATGTATACAGGGCATCTGAACGCAATATAAAGAATGCAGGCAGATTGGCATCATCCATCGCACATCAACTTCAGGATCAGGATTCTGTAAGAAAGAACATCGGCAATAAACTGAAGAGCATGTTGGATATGATGACCGGAACATCAGCGATATTCGCTCCTTTGATCCTGGGTATGAGCATCGTAATGCTGGGTCCGATAACTGATATCACAGGCGTTACATATTTCACAGATATTTCCACCATCCTCATGATCTATCTGATCGAATTGGCAGGATTGATCTCCATTCTGTCTTCCAATCTTATGTGCAAAGGAGGGCTTCTGGATATCGAATCAAGATTCTGTGTGATGATGCCGATAGCATTGATCGTGTTCTCTTTCTGTTCTACGATCTCAATATAATTGATAAATCAGGAGAGAATATCTTAATTCGATGCACATCAGGAACATACTGCTGATTCTGGCCTTGATCGCGGCCGCTATGCTGTTCATAACTCCGTTGATCAATCCGTTCGGTTCATTCACTGAATTGGACGGCAGTGTGGGAATCATAGATCATCTTGATCTTTGGAAGGAAAAGGATCCGATCACATGCATCACATATTTCATCGGTGACTTCTTCTGCCCTCAGCAATCATCCAGATCATTCGAGTTGAATGGGTCGCAGCTTGCATTCTGTTCAAGAGATGTCTCCATATTAATCGGATTCATCATCGGGTGCATCATATCATTCATAGTAAAGATATCAAGGATCGAGATGAGAAATGCTGTTTTATTGCTCGGAACGGCATTCATTTTGATGATGTCGGATTGGTTTGTTCAGCATTTTGCGGATCTCAACATCCCTGCTACAAGAGTCATCACAGGATGTATTTTCGGTATCGCCGTTGCCATTCTGATAGCAGCATACGACATTCGTACGACTAATACTATTTTAATCGGCAAGTAATAGTCGAACATATGGGTGCGCAAGAGGATCTGAAGAACAGAGGAAAGAAACGTTCCGATGTCGATAGGAGATTGAAAGCTGTTGAGGAGATTACAGGAAAGGACCTGAGTGCTTTATCCGACTTCTCATTCGATTCTGAAATAGCATCAAAGAACATCGAGAATATGATTGGTGTAACACAGGTGCCCCTCGGATTCGCAGGTCCTGTGAAGATCAACGGAGACTTCGCACGCGGTGAATTCATCGTCCCTCTTGCAACAACGGAAGGAGCACTCATAGCTTCAGTATCCAGAGGCATGTCCGTTATAACAAAATCAGGCGGATCCAGAGTCAAGGTGTTCGAGGATGCTATGACCAGAGCTCCTGTATTCCGTGTGGAAGGCATCGACCATGCGAATGAAGTGATCAACTGGATCGCATCGCATGTCAAAGAGATAGATGAAACAGTGACATCGACCACCAATCACGGACGGTTACTTGAAATAGAAACCTATCCGAACGGACGCAACCTTCACCTGAGACTTTCATTCCAGACAGGAGATGCGATGGGTATGAATATGGTCACCATCGCGACCGAAGCCATTTGTGAATTGATTGAACAGAACACAGGTGCCACCCTCGTTTCAGTATCAGGGAATATGTGCACGGACAAGAAACCTGCAGCTATTAACATGATCCGCGGACGCGGTAAGCTTGTTATCGCAGAGGTCACGGTCCCTGCGTCTGTAATCAAAGATGCCCTTCATACTACGACTGACGGTATCGTGGAAGTTCATGAGAGAAAGGATCTCGTCGGAAGTGCAATGGCCTGTTCTTTCGGATTCAACGCACATGCAGCTAACATGCTTTCCGCATTGTACATCGCAACCGGCCAGGATCCTGCGAATGTCGTAGAGGGAAGTATGTCCATAACGACCTGTGAGAATGTAGAGGGCGACCTATACATGTCCGTCAGGCTTCCTGCCGTTGAAATCGGTACAATTGGAGGAGGGACCAAACTCCCTTCGCAAAAGGCAGCACTTGAGATGATCGATTGCTACGGAGAAGGGAAATCCAAGAAATTCGGTGAGATCGTGGCTGTAACCGTGCTTGCTGGTGAACTTTCACTTCTGGCAGCACAGACTAATAGAGAATTAGGGCATGCACACAAGACCCTGGGTCGCTGATGTTTTAATATATAATACGCATACGCATGAACCATGCCCGTAATCAACTTCGAGTATCACGACCTTTGCTCGATGCTCGGTGAAGAAGTACCGAGAAAAACATTGCTTGAGAGAATCCCTATGATCGGTGCGGATATGCACGATACTGAGGGAGAGGTGGACGAAATGTCCGTCGAATTCTTCCCTGACAGACCCGATCTTTATTGTGTAGAGGGTCTCGCAAGAGGGATGAGAGCATTCCTGGATATCGAACCGGGAATGAAAGAATACGAAGTTGAGGACAGCGATATCGATGTTATAGTCGACGACAGCGTGAAAGATGTAAGGCCGTATTTCCGCTGTGCAGCAGCGATAGGTGTAGAAATCAATGACATCCTTCTGAAGTCCATCATGGAGATGCAGGAGAAACTCCACATTACGATAGGGAGGAAGAGATCGAAAATCGCCATAGGCATTCATGATCTTGACAAGGTGGAACCTCCGTTCACATACAAAGCGGTCGGACCTCATGATATCAAATTTGTTCCGCTGGCAAAGACAGAGGAATGGGATCTTGAAGAGATACTGCAGAAACATGAGAAAGGAACGGCATATGCACACCTTCTCAAAGGAATGAAGAAATACCCAATCATAATGGATAAGAACGGAAATGTCCTCTCATTCCCTCCAATAATCAACGGCACACTCACAACTGTTACCACTGAAACGAAGAATCTTTTCATCGATGTCACGGGGAACGATCTGAAGACCGTGAAAGGTGCACTTGACATCATCGCAACTGCCATGGCAGAGCGCGGAGGACAAATCGTATCTGTAAATATGAAGGAAGACGGCAAAGAATTCGTATCGCCTGATCTGTCGCCTTCAAGCTGGCAGTTCTCCAAGAAGGAATGCAATAAATTCCTCGGAATGAAACTTAAGGATAAGGACATCGTTGTATCCCTCAACAGAATGGGTCTGGATGCATTGATCGAAGGAGATACGGTGAATGTTGAGGTCCCGTCCACAAGGATGGATGTCATGCACGTTGCGGATCTGTATGAGGATGTCGCAATCGGTTACGGTTTCGAGAAGTTTGGAAAACCGCATCCGGTCACACAGACATCAGGAAAACTCTCCGATGTCACCGCATTCTCTGAAAAACTCCGTGACATTCTGATAGGTATGGGCTTCATAGAAGCTGTCACACTCACTTTGAGCAACGAACAGGATGAATTCACCAATTCCGGACTCCCGGAAAAGGATGTTGTGACTGTTCTCAATCCGATCACCGAGGACCATACATGTCTTAGATATTCGCTGTTTCCGAGTCTTATGAGACTCCTCAGAAGGAACAAACGTCGCGATCTGCCGCAGAAGATGTTCGAGATCGGAGATGTCATCGTCGATGCAAAGAAACAGCGCAACCTGTGTCTTGTGATGATGCACTCCAAAACGTCATTCACAGAGATCAAATCATATGCTGAGGCTGTCCTCAGGGAGCTTGGTTCGGAATACACTCTGAAGCAGTCGAATTACACCACATTCATCGACGGAAGAGGTGCTGAGGTCGTTGTCGAAGGAAAGACAGTCGGATACTTCGGTGAGGTATCACCAAAGGTAATCATTGATTTTGACATCAATCATCCCATTATAATGTTCGAATTGAATCTGAAACCATTCATAGAAAAAATGAGCAGAGGATTGTTCTGATGCTTAATGTCGGGGACACTTTCCCCAGTTTCAGACTTCCGGATGAAAATGACGAAGTGTTCGATTCGTCATTCTTTCTGGGTATAAGACACATAATATTCCTCTATCTCAGCGACAGCGACCCTGATTCCGTTAAAGAAGCATGCGATTTCAACGACATCTACCAAAAACTCATGATACGCAATGTGCCTGTCATCGGGATCAGTGCAGACACGCAGGATACGCACAGAAAATTCATGGATGAATACGGACTCAGAATTAAACTCCTGTCCGATGCGGATAAAACATTGATATCAGAGATGGAAGTCCCATCGACATACATCATAGGAAAGGACGGCAAGATAGAATCCGTCTGGAATGATATTATCGCTGAAGGACATGCAGATGCAGTCTATGATGCAGTCAGGTCCTGATCAGTGCTGATATTGTCTGATTATAACAGTGCCGTTTCTTTTTTCAGACATCAGTTTCCCGAATGAACCCGGTCTGACCGTGACAACCATAGGAAATCTGCCGTGCTTGGTGAACATCGGTATGAAATCAGTTTTTGCACCTTCGACCGTCAGCAGATCATTTCTGTAGTCCAATCCTGTACAGTCCCTGAGCAATGGTTTACCGAGTTTGAAAGATACTTTCTCAGCAACATTATTGCCGACAGCAGTACCTGACAATATTATCGACATTGGAACGACCCTATCGGCCACATCGATTATCATGTCAGCATATTCATCGGGCTGATATTCGATATCGGATCTGAAATGATACAATGTATCGACTCCATATGAGAACAGTTCATCGAATTGTGATTTGATATCCGCCGGACCTACGATGACTCCGAATATCCTATCATCGGTTATCTTCTCGATCCTGCCGATCAATTCTTTGACAGAATCAATCACCGTACCTTCTTTCAATTCGATCCATATCACAGTTCCAGAACCTACGTCCTGATTCAGATCGTATACAGACAGCATCCCCGGTGGTAATCTGTCATCATTTTTATCATCTGAACAACTGGAGCAATTGCCTGTAGAACAACTTCCGTTACTGCATCCGCCCATCTTTCTCACAGATCCTTGGTATCATAGCAGCTATTACTGCCTGTTCTGTCAATTCCTTTCTGTCAAGCAATCCTTTGGAGAGTATGCCGATTGCACCCTGTTTACGTCCGATATTATCGCCGTAGATCTTTTTCATAGCCTCGCCGACAGTCATCCCTTTTCTTACAAGTTCAGCCACATCATCAGGATATCTGAATCCCGGACCGGTTCCGTACGTTATCCTTCCGGCCTTATCACATATCGCACAATTCTGAACATCGAACAATCCTTCCGGCCTGTCGAACACACCGGCCTCGATGCCTACAGACAAAGTGTGATCTCCGATCGCAGCCTTCGCCCTGTTCAGAGCACCCTGTTTAGTCTCCTGTTCGAATGGCTGTTCAGATACGCCGCTTTTCACATCCACAGGGAATATCCTGACACTGCCGTAGACCCTTTCCATGACATCTCTGACAGCTTCGACCTTGACAGGATTAAGGGAACCTACTGCAATATCGACAGCATCCATCCTTCCGTCCCTTGAACATCTGCCTGCCAGTATATCTGTGGAACAGATATAACTGCCATCTGTCTTCAATTTCATCGGTACAACGGACAATTCCAATTCCTTATCAAAATTCTCTTTCATCCAGTTCTGGACTTTCTTTCCGTTGTCCATTTTATCCTCGGAAACAACAAGTATGTCTATCCCGGACATCAGGTCCTTGGGGCCGAACATATCTTCTATCGGAAAGATTGTGAATCTCTTTGATTTAGAGGATGCATATTCTCTGACTGCCTTCTCTCTCAGATAATACGGTATTGTTATACTCCTTGATGATGACGACATCCTATCTGTCGTTATTCCGATGAATATCTCATCGCCGACATCGAACACTCTGTCTATCAGCGATTTGTGGCCGTCGTGAAGGACGTTAAATGTACCTGCGACAGCTGCTTTCATTTTTTCGTCGCCGAGAATGCGATAGCGATGATCATGAGGACGACTGCGACAAGCCAGATTATTATGAGTTTGTTCTTGCTCTTCTTCAGTTCTGCCTTCTTCTCATCCTTACATGCTTCTGAACAATATCTGCCCGTACCGTCAACGAATGCTTTTCCGCATTTGACGCAGTGCTTATGCTGTGGAATTCTCTCTGTAGGTTCTGCCATTCATTCAGCTCCTGGTATTCTGCGATCCATCTCATTCAGCACAATGACCATACATTGGTTGGCATGATAGCTGACAGGTCCGAGACAGATCTTATCGTATTCGTATCTTGACATTAATTCCTCTTCCTCTTCACTCGGATCCTTATCATCACCGAGGATGTAACAGGGTTCTTCAGGGAACTGATATTCACGCACATCAGTTCCATCCTCTCTGAGATATATGAATCTGCATTCATTTGCCAGTTTTTCAAGAATATCCTGAAATGACATTTTTGAAATGTACACTCCGGGTGAGGAATTGACTTCTCCATCTTTGATCTTCTTAAGAAGCGCGTTTCTTATGAGGGATGCTGTGCTTCTTTCATCCGGATTGAGATATTTCATCTCCGGACCATAGAATCTAACTGTTTTCGGCGCATCCTCTCCTCCTTGGAGAACAAGATAGATCTCAGAATCCTTTCTGAGATCATGACTCAAAAAGAATGCCGAGTTTACACATCTGCACAGAACATCCAGTCTTCCGGCGCCCCCGCAGATGTCATCAAGTTTGAAATCAGCAGTGGTATGTGCGCGATGACCTAAAATGATGAATCTGTTCATCATCATTCCTCATTAGCTTCATCTTCTAAATCGGAAAGATCTGTCATTCCCATCTGTTTCATGAGCTGTTTTCTCATCTTGCGATTGCCCATGACGCCTTTGATAGCTTTCTTACTGTTATTGTATTGTTTCAGAAGTTCCCTGACATCATGAATTGATGTTCCTGATCCTGCTGCGATCCTCTGGACACGTGATGATTTGACAATAGATGGATCATCCTTCTCTTCAACGGTCATCGAATCCATAATGTGACCGTATTTAGTCAATCTGGCCTGTGTCTCTTCGTAATCTACTTTGTCCTCGAACTTACTCATTCCGGGGATTAGGGACATGACCTTCTGCAATGGGCCCATCTTATTCATCGCCTTGAGCTGGCTGTACATGTCATTCAATGTGAACCTGCCGGACATCATGGCCTTACTGGCATTCATCACGTCCTCGTCCTCACCTATCTCCTCTTTGGCAAGAGTGACTAGTGCCCTGATATCCCCCATTCCGAGCAGACGGGAGATGAATTTGTCAGCATCGAACGGTTCCAGATCGCGAATATGCTCACCTGTACCGATACATACGATCCTTGCTTTCGTCTTGGCGACAGCACTGATCGCACCTCCTCCCTTTGCGGTACCATCCATCTTCGTAAGGATGACTCCGGTGACCCCGACTGCATTATGGAATGCCTCGGCCTGAGGTCCTGCCTGCTGTCCCACCTGTGAATCCAGAACAAGGAATCTCTCTGTCGGTTTTGCAACCGTTGAGATATCCTTAAGTTCCTTGATCAAGTCATCTTCGAGCGCGTGACGACCTGATGTATCGATTATGATAATCTTCTTATCCTTGAAATGTACCATTCCTTTCTTGACGATGGCTGGTGCATCCGGATTTCCGGGTTCCCCGTAGACTTCAACACCTACTTTCTCACCCAACTGACATAATTGATCGTATGCAGCCGGCCTGTAGACATCGGCAGCAATTAATCCCACTGTGAATCCTTTCTTATTGAACAGATTGGCCAACTTACCGGTGGTTGTGGTCTTACCCTGACCGTAAAGACCGACCATCATAATGGTCTGCGGAGTCATCTTCAATCCTTCGCCGTTATTCAGAAGATTGACCAATTCTTCGTAAATGATATTAATGACGTGATCTTTGGCACTCTTTCCCGCAGCCGGTTTTTCATTGATTGCTCTCTCTTCGATCTTCTTAGTCAATTCTAAAACCAATTGAACGTTAACGTCAGCCTGTAACAATGCACGCTGAAGATCCTTGCATACCTCTTTGATCAAAGCCTCATCCACTGATGTTGCGCCTGTGATACGGCCTATCGCATTTCTGAGAGATTTTCCCAATCCATCTAAAACCATTCAGTAAGCCAACTGCACCATTTATTATAAAGATTATCGCGCGAGAGACACGAAATGAAGAACACGAATGAAAGAATTACGGGAGTTCGGCCAGCCTAGTCAGAAGGGATGGGATGCACTCTACAAAGCTAGCCTAAATCCCAACCTTCCCATTATTGTAATAGTATTTAATATTATCCTATTAAACCTGTATTTTTAATGCAATATCAGCGAAATCGCAATTTTTCCATCAAGGTAATCAAGTAAAGATAGAAGATAGAGTGGGGCATTCCGCCCCATTAAAATTATTCAATCAGAGATAACCTGATTTCTGGAGAGCCATAAGATCTTCCGTACTGAGTTTCTCTCCGTTCTTAAATCTCGCGAAGATGTCATCAGCTGCCTTCTTCGATTCGACATCAGTCTTCTTCTTACGTACACTCTTCTGTTTGTTCTTGATGGCCGCAACAGCACCATCAGTCTCATGGAACGATTTGATCTGCTCGATGTGTTTCTTGTGCTCCTCATCTGCAGCTTTCTTGCATTCAATGAATTTGGCCTGTGCTTCATCAGCCTGCTTTCTGAGTTTATCAGCCTGCTCGTACAATCCAATCATTGTATCGTGCTCAGACTGTGCTTTCTCTGCATATTCTGAAACAAGCTTGTGGCAATTCTCTGCTTCTGCTTTTGCCTCTCTCAGCTGAGCAACAATTTCACGGATGTCGCCTGATGCATCTGAGATTTTTTCAATTTCTTTAATCTGGGTGTCAAGCTCTCTAAGCCTCTTGACAATCGCCTCTTCCTTACTCTTGGAAAGAGTTCCGTTCGTCATCTGCTCGTTTTCGAGTTCGGAGAATTCCTTCTTCAACTGCTTAATCGAGGGTTGATCCTTGTCCCTGGCGGGCAAATCTTTCTTCATGCTGTGGAGCGTCTGTGTGAGATCTGCAACTTTCTTGTTGGCAACATCCCTCAAATCCTTTGACTCTCTGACCTTCTGGTTGTAAGAGTCACGCTCTTCTCTGTGCTTTCCTGCCTCTGCGACAAGATCGCGCACCTGACCATTCAACGCATCTCTTTTCATGACCCATTCTTTGGTCTGTTTATTGAGATCGTCTCTGAGACGTCTGTGCTCTTCAGCATCTGCATTGATAGCCATTCTTTTCTTTTCCAAATCTGCCAAGTTGCCAAGTTCCTGTTCTGTGACAGGTTCATCTACAACGACTTCCTCGGTTTCTGCTGTTGGTTGAATATTTTCCTCCGGTTCTACCATCTAAATCACTCATATGTTCTGGGCTTGCACCGTATCAAGAGTTACGGCTTACTCTGGTACACGCGATATATAAGCTAAATATAAAGGTTTGGAGAAAATCGAGGAAGACTGAAAATGATTTCATGTGCCATATGTTGTTGAAAAAACAGAAAAAACGAATAATTGTGTTAGTACATATCGTGTCAATCAATACAACGACGTCTGGCTATTGGGCCTCATCTATGAAAATAACGCCGTATGTTTCATTCTATGCCCAACAATATTCTGGCACACTCGCTACTTGACAGAGATTTTTCACAACATCCGTATGCGCCTGGTGTGTTCACAACATATTTTTATTATAGTGTTCCAATCAGCAATTGATATCATGAGCGACCTTTGTCCACTCGATTATAGGTACGGAAGAGAAGAAATGAAATCCATCTGGTATGAAGAGAGCCGTCTTCAGTTTCAGATGGATGTTGAGGCATCATTAGCCAAAGCTCACGCATCTCTCGGTACCATCACTGAGAAGGATGCCAAGGAAATCAAACGTGTCGCTAATCTCAAAGTCACAAAGATCGAAAGGGTAAAGGAGATTGAATCCGAGACAAAACATGATGTCATGGCAATGGTCAAGGCGATGACTGAACAGTGCAAGGGCACTGCAGGAAAATTTGTTCACTACGGTTCAACTTCGAATGATATCGTCGATACAGCTACCGCATTGCAGATCAAGGCCTCACTCGAATTGATACAGAAAGATGTGGACGATTTCATCATCACACTTGCAAAACTTGCAAAACGTGAGAAAGAAACGATTGAAATCGGAAGGACCCATGCTCAATTCGCCATACCGATAACGTACGGTTTCAAGATCGCAGGATATGTGGCTGAAATGCTCAGACACAAGGAGAGATTGGAACAGATAGTGCCCAGAGCATGTGCAGGAAAAATGGCAGGTGCTGTAGGAACAGGTGCTGCACTCGGCAAGAATTTCTTCAAAGTGCAGGAATTTGTAATGAAAGATCTCGGTCTTACATACGAACCTGCTGCCACACAGGTCGTCGGCAGGGACAGATACACTGAATTGGTATGTCTTCTGGCCAATATTGCGACATCTCTTGAGAGATACGGGACTGAAGTGAGGAACCTTCAGAGATCCGAGATATCTGAAGTAGCAGAACCATTCGACAGAAAGAAACAGGTCGGCAGTTCGACAATGGCCCAGAAAAGGAATCCCATGATGTCAGAGAATGTCTGCGGCCTTGCACGTATCGTCAGATCGATGGTGACGCCGATGTTCGAATCACAGATCCTCTGGCATGAGAGGGATCTTTCAAATTCAAGTGCGGAGAGATTTATCCTTCCGCACACATTCACACTGTTGGATGAGATGTTCAAAAAGATGCAGATCGTATTCTCCGGACTTGAAGTCCATAAAGACAAGATGATCAGGAACATCGAATCATCCAACGGACTCGTCATGGCTGAATCGATAATGATGAAGATGACGGAAAAGGGCATTGGGAGACAGGATGCACATGAGATTGTCAGATCCTCATCGATGATCGCAGAAGATGAGGACAGACAGCTAAGAGATGTACTTCTGGAGAACAAGAAGCTCAAAGGAATGATGACTGAGGATGACATCATATCGGCAATGGATCCGAACAACTACACCGGCGGTGCAAAGAAGATCGTCGACAAAATAGTGTCAGAAGTCGAGAAGAAACTGAAGGTGAAGATATGAAATTCACCCCTTACCAAAAGCGCCAGATGCTGATCGGAGGAGGTATCGGCCTTGTATTGGGAATATTCGTTTCAATGGCGATATATTTCATGATCAAGGAGAATCCTGTCGCTTTCATATTCATACCTATTGCGACAATATTGGGTTTGGCGCAGGCGGTGACATCACCTGCGTCAAAAGAAGAGAAAAAGTGATTACAGCTTCTTTCCAGCATTGGGACCGGGTGTCACATAGAAGATATCAGTGACTTTCAGAATGAACAAATTCTTTGCAGGCAATGTCTCTTTCTTGGAATGTGCAAATTTGACCGCCTCTTCGTAATCTGCGCCTGAATTCTTTATTGTCACTGAACATTTCACCTGGAAACTGTTCTGTGATTCCGGATCCCATGCATAGAATGAGATAATCGGATTCTCCTTCACATTGTTCAATGTCTTATCCATAAAATTGTCGATTACCCAAATGGTCTCGTCGTCTTTCGGGATCAGCATACCTACAGGCACTACATTGGGTACGCCTGATTTTGATGCTGTGGCGACAGGATAGACTTTCACTTTGGACATTACTTCCTTAACTTCTGAAGTTAGCTTCATGATACCTGGATTGTGATAGTAGGGTTTATATTATTTCTGATGATAGGCGTGAATACCGGGAATCGTCATGGGCAAGTAGATCAGCCCGGTTAGATCGCTTCGTTCGCAACGAAGAGGCCGCGAGTCCGAATCTCGCCTTGTCCACTCTCTTCTCTGACATAAGTTTTTAAGAGTGTGAGCATGATTCATACAAAGGTGCCGAAATGAACACAACAGAGTTCAAAATTCAGTTGCTCGAGACACTTGCAGCGTTGATTACAGCTGCATTCGGTCTTGTTGCAGCTCTTGCATGGAATGAAACAATCAAAGAAGCTATCGCTCTTGCATTCCCGAGCGGTGACGGAACCATCTGGGGAAATCTTGTATATGCAATCGTTGTTACAGTGATCGCAGTCATAGCTACATTGATTGTCGCAAGAGCACTTGCAAAATTGAAAGCGACAGTGAAGAAGAAAGAAGAATGCTAAACTGATTATGCGGCCTTGTGCCGTATTTTTCCTTTTTATGGTGCGATAGCCGGGAATCGAACCCGAATCTGATGCTTGGGAAGCATCGATCATAGCCGCTGGACCACTATCGCTTAGCAGACCGTAGTTAATTTATCGTATATAATCCATTATTCTGACGATGTGGAAGATAGGGAATCTGAATATTGACGGGCAGGCCGTACTGGGGCCCATGTCCGGATATACATCAGCAGCCTACAGGGAATTCATGAGACCGTTCGGTGTCTCACTGTCTTTCACTGAGATGATCTCCGATAAAGGAGTTATCTTCGGTGATAAAGAAACAAAAAGATTCCTGTCTTTCCAACATACACACCCTACCGGCATACAATTATTCGGAAGCAACCCTGATGAGATTGCAAAGGCAGCGGAATTATCGATGACTCAGAATCCTGACATTGATTTGATCGATGTAAATATGGGCTGTCCTGTAAAAAAGATAATACGCGGAGGATCTGGATCGGCATTGATGAAAGATCCGATGAAATGTGGCGACATTATCAGAAAAATCAAAGAAAAAGTGAATGTCCCTGTGACAGCCAAGATCCGTCTCGGTATAGCCAGAAACAACATGAATTTCAGAGAAATCATTGGCGAACTGACGGATGCTGATGTAGATGCGATATCATTACACGTCAGGACACAGGATGAGCATTATGCAGGCATCCCTGATTATGAAATTGTAAGGGACCTTCAATCTGAAATGTCAGTACCTCTCATCATCTCCGGAAACATCTATTCCGTAGAGAGTGCCGCACACGCTTCGGAGATTACAGGTGCAGCTGCAGTGATGGTTGCCAGAGGCGGTGTAGGAAATCCATATCTTGTTACACAGATAGACAACTACTTCAGAACAGGCAAAGTGTTGCAGAATCCCACTATCAATGAACAGATCGATTGGTGTCTTCAGCTCACTGATATGATCATCAATGAATTCGGTGAAGAAACAGGAATAAGAAAAATGCGCTCTTACGCACCGAAATTCATATCCGGTTGTTTCGGAAGCAAAGTCTATCGCAATAAACTTGCAACAGAGACATACGACAAAGAGTGTTTGATTCAGAATTTGGAAAAAATCAGAGAAAAGATAGGCGACAGGCGCATATACGCCCGTAAATATGATGAATTTGAGTATGAATCATAATCTTCCATTCCACTCATCGTAGAATTCATCAAGATATGTTTTCATAAATTCATGTCTGTGTTCTGCGATCTTTTTGGCTGTTTCTGTATTCATCATATCTTTCAGCAACAGCAATTTCTCGTAGAAATGATTGATTGTCGTACTTTCATTTGAAAAATATTCGTCGGCAGACATATTTTCTTTGTATGATTCAGAAGGATCATGCATCTTTCTTCCCTTGCTCCCGCCATATGCGAATGCTCTTCCTATACCTATTGCACCGATAGCATCAAGTCTATCCGCATCCTGGACAATCTTTCCTTCCAGTGTATCCGGTACTACGGAGTCACTTCCCATAAATGATATCTGATCGATAATTTTACAGATATTCTCCTGCATCTCATCGAAAATTTTGTGTGAGATCATGAATCTTATTGCATTTTCGTTATTCACAGTTTTGAATAATTTCCTGTCGTCCACATCGTGAAGCAATGCTGCCAATGCAATTACATTCCTGTCCCCACCTTCGATTTCTGCAATACTAAGTGCGATATTCATCACTCTTATCGAATGGTAGTAATCGTGACCTGAGGAGTCGCTCACAAAAATAGAAAAAATGTAATCCTCAGCATCCTTGATCATCTGATCGTCGACAAATGAGTTCATAATCAAAATATGGGGGCATAGCCCCCTTTTGTTCAAGATCTTTTCCAAGCAGTGATACCGCTCTTATCCAAACCCGGTGCATCCCAATTATCTACATCGAATACAGGATCGACGATGCCTGCCCGTTTCTGTTTCTTATAATCCATGAACGCCGCATGAGCATACTTGAATAGGAAGAACAGAGCAAAGATGTTCATTATACCCATGACAGCCATGAACACGTCCATAAGATCCCATACCAGCGATACAGGTACGATGCATGCTGCAAACACTATAATGACGATCATCGAACGCAATCCGAAGAGGGCCTTTGGACTGTCTTTGATGAATCTGAGATTCGCCTCTGACATCGAATAATAAGCGATCAGACTGGTGAATGCGAATATGAACATGAACACTGCCAAAACCCAAAGGATCCAATCTCCTCCGAATGCGTTGGACATTGCTGTCTGAACTATATTCATCGCTTCGTTGGTGCTTCTGCCTGCATCAGCCCAAATACCTCCCCATGTGCCACTCGGGATACAGGTGAGGACCATGAATGCTGTGATTGAACAGACAACAAGCGTATCAATCAATACACCGGTGGATTGAATGAGTCCCTGGCGGACAGGGTGCTGTACATCTGACTGTGCTGCGACGTTCGGAACTGAACCGATACCTGCTTCATTAGAGAACACACCTCTTCTCAATCCCCACATGATACAGCTTCCGGCAAGTCCGGCGAAGATCTTGTCAAATGCGAATGCACTTCCGACAATTTCTCCGCAGGCCCATGCGAACTGATTGATATTGATGATGATTGCAATGACACCGATTATCAACCAGATCACGACCATGATCGGAACGAAACTCGATGAGAACTTTGCAATACGTTTTATTCCACCGAAGACGAGCAATCCGGTAAGGATTGCAAATACAACTGCAAGAATAATAGTGATTCCTTCGATACCTGCAAGTTCAGGCATCTTTGTGAATGCAGAAGCAGAGTTCGCGGCCTGGTTTGCAACGAATCCGACTCCGTATGTAAGGATGATCCAAAATGCAATGAACAAAGCAAATTTACGGCTCTTGAGTCCTTTCATTATATAGTACGCCGGACCGCCGTGATAGTTACCGTCGGATTTTTTCTCCTTGAATAACTGAGCAATCGTGCATTCTACAAAAGATGTTCCTGCACCCAGTAATGCGAAGATCCACATCCAGAATACAGCACCTGCACCACCCATAATGATGGCGGATGTAACTCCTGTGATGTTTCCTACTCCGACACGTGCACCCAATCCCACGCAGAATGCCTGGAATGATGAGATCACACCTTTCTTCTCCATATCTCTGTCTACTTTTGACGGCTTGATCAACCTCAGTTGTTCACGCAACGTAGTTATCTGCACAGCTTTGAATTTCCAGATGAAAAGGAATGCAGCTACGATGATGAAAACGAAGGCAATATACCACATGTTGACATCAAGGACATCGTTTATCCATGTGTCAATAGGTTTCAAGAACTCGTCAATCGCTTCTGTTATGTCCGATATTCCCATTGAATCACTTCCAAAACGTATTGTACGTCTGGTTTCTAGTTGTATGGAAAAAACAATCATCAATAATAAAGGTTAGTTATAGAACAAAATATTACACAAAATGTATAAGTGAATATATATCAAAATTAAATTTGACAAATATTCGAATAATATGTTATTTTTAATCATATTTTGGTCATAAATGTCTTATATTAGACAATTAACAACGATTATTCATTACACATTTATGAAAAAATGCAGATAAGTTAACATTCAATTCTTTTTTGCAATGATGATGTTACGATAATAAAGGGCAGTATCTATCAGCACCAGAGTCAAATCAAAAATGTAGAATGCTAGTACGTAGTTTATGCTGTCAATTACGATTTTATTGATGATTCCACAGATGTAACCGACTATTACGAAATAAGAAAAGATTATGCTCTTTCCTCCGTTGTTCTTAGTAGTGTACAGCTTATAGATTGAGAACGGCCATGCCACCGCAAAACATAACAGCATCGCGATCTCGAATATCTCGATCATTCCAGAATCTCACCGGTGTATGCACAGGTCTTCTTATTCTCTCCGTTACCTGAAACAGACTTAGCTTTGATACATTCACCGAATCTGATGTCCGGAAGCAGAACCCTTTTCTTTTTGGCTTCTTTCAGCATGTCTACGTCGACATTCAGCACACGTACATCAGAACTTTCTGTACATCCTTCGATAACGCATCCGTCAGGTCCGATGAATTTACTCCTGCCTATCAGATTCTGACCGCAGTCGGGACCGACCATGTTACATAATATGACAGGCATGAAATTCTCCGCAGATCTTGACATCACGATCTTATCGAATTTATTCATCTGTTCCTCGTTGAATGCGGAGATGCAAACAATGATGTCAACATCATTCTCCGCATAATATTTGAACAGTTCAAATGAAAGAAGATCGTAACCGATCGCCACACCTATATTCAATCCCATGTGGTCGATTATCATCGGCTGATTTCCTGCTTTGAAGTACTTCGTTTCATCGAATGCACCGTCATCGGAGAGTATCATCTTGCTATACTGGGTTATTTCCTTCCCGGTTATGAGCAATGCACAGTCATGCACACCGTCATCGACCTCCCTGGGACATCCGACAATTATCGCACATCCTCTGTTGACCGATAATTCAGATAACTTCTTGATTATCTTATCATCAAGCACTTTGATGTTCATCTCATCAGGCTTGCCTGTGTACCCTGAACAGAACATCTCGGGGAACACAAAGATGTCGGATTCGACATTATTGATCCTCATCCTTGCCTTGTAGAAATTGACTGTCGGGTCCTGCATAAGGCCTCTCGACTGCACCAAAGTTATCTTCATGATTTTGAATAGGATTGACGATATTAAAATAAATGCGTCAGACTGACTGCGTTTTGTAATATTAGATTGACCTCAATAAGTTTTATTCAATCGCAAATGTGACTGACATTGCGATTGCTGCATTCTCAAAAGAAATTTTTCAGATTACTATTAATTGGCACTATTGAAAAACCAGCGGCTGAAAATCTTACTTAACACCTGTTATATATTGCATATCGCGTTGCACAAATCATAACAGTGAATACGAAAGTGATCGCAATTACCGTCGTCGCAATATTGCTTGTAGCAGGTTGCGGTGTCGGCATATTCTTCGCTTTGAACAACAATGACAACAAAACCTTGTCTGTTGATGAAGTAAGAGATGGTGTTTTCGTAGGAGACTATTACACATTTGCAATGGATAGGTTTACTGTATCATCGGATGTAAATATCTGGAGTGAGGACGAATTATTGAATGAGTTTTACATCAAAGGACGTGACAAAGTAGGTACTGATGAAATCACATACAATGGAAAGACCTTCGTTTGTGACGTGAATGAAACTAAATCTACGGGACTCAAAACATGGAACAATGAACATGGTGTCTGCCTTCAATGTTTCTACTTCGCCGATGGCGTAATGAGAGAATACATACTGTATGACACTAACCTGAACGTAGAACTTCCAAGATCTGAACAGATAATATCTGTGGGAACGGATATTGAATATGATTACTCAACTACAGCATCAGAGAATACTGTCACCGGAAAATCAGGGTATACTGTATCGGATGTTCTCGGTGAAACATTCGTCGTAAATAACACAACCGTCATCATAATTCAAAATATGGTTACAGTTAAGGTGGAGAGTATAAAGGACGGAATGGTCATCTATGAAGGCAGCGATAAGTCTCCCAGGACGTTCGCCGATTTCCGTGCCAATATATCCCTGGCAGATTTCAACATATGGTTAAATGAAGCTGGACTCAAAAAAGAGACGATGAGTAAGACCGAGATGATTATGAATACACCATACGGCAATCGCGAAGTCACAATGGAAATGTTCAAAATAATAAAACCTGACTTTACGTCAACAACATATACCATTGCATACGGTAAAGAGGGATTCATCTACTATGAGGATCTGAGTTCCCTTGATGGAAATTCATATTCATTCACTGAGGTCAGACTTGCCGAAACCTCTCTGAAGAAATGATGAATGAATTTTGGCAGAAGTTTCGACTTCTGCCATAGATTTTTTTCACGTTTTAATTTTAACGAATGATGGATTCATTCGAATATCAACTCAAAAACTTTCGTATCTATCGGCCCAGGTTCCCATGAACGACTGTATCCGAAAGCCAATGTGTATGTTCCCGGTTCGGATGCCTTCACTTTGAAAATCTGTCTTCCGCCGGAACCTACGAATCCCTTCTCTACAACATCAGGAATATATTCGCTTTCTACGGACAGGCCGTCCACTTCCGTATGTCTCCACATATAGCCTGTGGTCGGATTGGATATAAGCGATATGATCACTTCATCCATCAAATTGTATCTCTGCCCCTCTCTGAAATCAACCATATTACGTAATTACATCTCATTCTTTAATTACAATGGTGCAAATACCCTGATAATGTCTCAGTTGTCCTTGAAATGTCCGAATTGTCAGAAAGAACTCTGTGTGTTCTCCGACGGAAAACTGTTCGCACATTGCAACAAATGCGGATCTACAATAGAGAGGGATCTGAAGAACAATGTCAAAGTCTTCGATAAAAACAAAGAACAGGACGAGAACATCATTTTTGCAAATGAAAGAACTGAGGAATGTGCCTCACTGGAACTTCCCACAAGGGAGAAATTCGATATTGAATCATTCGATTATGAAGTCGAAAAGATAATGGACAATCTTATGACTTTCAATGAAGTGATGAAAGACATCTTCGAATCGATGAAAACGATGGATGAACATCAAAAACTGCGTACATGTGAACTCTGTTGCAGCATGGTCGACAGGATATTCAACCAATACAAACCATTCATTCAGGAATATGAGGATTATGGGATGTATGATGAATTATCTGACACATACAATTCATACACAACGGAATTGAAAAAACTGTCATCCGAATTCTCATCAAAGATGGATAATGCCATCAAAGAATATTGGTCCACAAGACAGGACGAATACAACGAACTCCAGAAACAGCTCGTAGATGCGAAGAACCGCAAATCAAGGACACTGATGTTCGACCTGCGTGCCAATTGGGAAATAGACAATGAGATCGCGGCAATTGAGGAAAAACTGAACCAACCACTCAATGATCAGTGACATTACGTGTCATCATCATGCACACTTCTTTTAACCATCACACCATATCCATCCCTATGTCTCAGGATTGGACGGAGAAATACAGACCGAGGTCATTGAATGACGTACTCGGAAACCCGAAAGCCGTCAGTGAACTCAAGGCATGGGCGACATCCTGGGATAAAGGCACACCGAAACAGAAAGCAGTCATACTGATGGGATCTCCGGGTATCGGTAAGACGACGAGTGCCGAAGCACTCGCCAACGATATGGGCTGGGACATCCTTGAGATGAACGCATCCGATCAACGTACTGGTGATGCAATAAGGTCGGTAGCATTGAAAGGGGCATATTCCAACACGTTCTCCACCACGGGCGACTATCTCAATGTTTCAGAAGGAAAAAGAAAACTGATCGTCCTTGACGAAGCTGACAGTCTCTTCGGCAATGCGGACAGAGGTGCTTTGCCTGCTATCGTTGAACTCATACGTGATACGAAACAACCTGTGATACTGATCGTCAATGATTTCTATGCATTGAGCAGAAAATCATCTGCAATTAAAACAGAGACACTGCAGATAAGTTTTCTCAAACCATCTGCGATAACGATTTCAAAAGCACTCAGGAACATCTGTGCTGCAGAAGGCATTGACATCTCCGATGATGCGGTGAGATCTATCGCGGAAAATGCCAACGGAGATATGCGTGCAGCGGTCAGGGATCTGGAGTCCATGTCTATGGGTAAAAAATCCATCAGCGCTGAAGATACAGAAGAGATATCGGGACGTAATGTCAGAAAGAGCATGTTCGATCTCATGAGCATGATATTCAGAAAACGCGATCCGTTCGGCGCAAGAAAGATGGTCGAGGATGTCGATGAAGATCCGAACACGGTTCTTCTCTGGGTGGATGAGAACATCCCTAGGGAATATTTCGACAGCATGGATCTTAACAAAGGATTCGATAAACTCTCTCATGCGGATATATTCCTGGGAAGAGTCATGAGACGCCAATATTATGGGATGTGGAAATACGCCACAGATCTCATGACTGCAGGCGTATGCATAGTAAAGACATCGCCGAGGATATCTCATGATCGTTTGATGAATCCTCAATATCTGACAAAGATGTCAAGGACTAAAAGTGTCCGTGCCACCAAAGCTTCCCTGTGCAGGAAATTGGCAGATTATCTCCATACATCAACAAGGAGGGTATCAGTGGATGTTATCCCGCCATTGAAATCCATGTTGACCTGCGATCCGGAACTCAGGGTCGCATTGGTGAAGAATGCAGGATTGGAGTCTGAAGAATTGGCATTTCTGCTTAACAAAAAGATCGATTCCAAAGAAGTGAAGGAAGCTATAGATACAGCTGCAGGAATCACAGAAACAAAACAAAAGACCAAACCTAAGATCGATGAGAGCATGATCTTCGTTGAACCGGAAGTGAAGAAGGCCGAAAAACCCGTTCCTGCGAAAGGGCAGAAGAATCTATTCGATTTCTGAGTGATGTTATGGACGAGAATTACCGTAATCTCCTGATAAAACAGCAATACAGGCTGTATCATGACCACGCAGCAGTGAAGCTCTGTCATTGGATGAAAGAATCCATGGTGCGTAACAGAACATGTTACAAACAGGACTTCTACGGTATCGAGAGCCACAGATGCCTTCAGATGACTCCTGCCATCAATGAATGTTCACATATGTGTCAATTCTGCTGGAGGATACAAGAGAAGGATTTCGAAGTCAAGGATTGGGCTGAACCCAAAGAGATGCTTGATAATCTTATAGAACAACAAAGACTGCTCATTTCCGGATTCAACGGTGACGACAGGGTCTCCAAAGAAAAGTTCAAAGAAGCACAATATCCTAATCAGGTAGCCATATCTCTGGCAGGTGAGCCGATCACCTATCCGTATCTATCCGATTTCATCAAGGAATGCCATTCCAGAAAGATGACGACATTCCTTGTCACCAACGGAACATATCCCGAAAGACTTGCCGAACTGGATACATTGCCGATGCAACTGTATATCACGGTAGCTGCACCGAATGAAGAAGTGTACAAGAAGGTATGCAGGCCCAAGATCAAAGACGGATGGCAGAGGATAATGAAGACGCTTGAACTCCTGCCATCATTGAACACAAGGACCGTCATAAGACATACATTGGTAAAGGATCTCAATCTGGGTTGGGTCGATGATTATGCCGGATTAGATAAAATCGCAAATCCGGATCTTATCGAACCGAAAGGATATGTTTTCGTCGGAGGTTCAAGGATGAGACTTCATAATGAGAACATGCCATCATTCACTGAGATCAGAGAATTCTCACAGAGCCTGGGAGAACGTGTCGGAATGGAGATAATAAAAGAAAAGGCCGACAGCAGAGTGATACTATTGGGGCACCCGGGAATCGAAACAGATGTCAGAAAACTGTATCACATGGACTGAATCTGAAGATAGATGAGATATGCGAACAGTATTATATGTGCCAACAGGAACACGTAGACGAGTTTGAATTTTAATTTATGAGTCTTGTGATGTGCTTTGTTCATACCGTGCAATGCACCGAACGGTGCAATGAGCGACATGAAGATCAATGTGTTCTCGGACACTCTCCACCAGTTATGTTTTGCCTTGAACTTATCGTATGAATATGTGAATGCCACTACAATGTTCAGCACAACATAGACTATTATAATCGGCCAAAAGTAATCCATTAAGGTATGATTGCAGTCATCTGATATAAAGAACACAGCAGTTTTATTTGCGACGAACGATACAATGTTGATGTATTCAGTAGAACTCATCGATATCGGAACAGCAGGAACACTGTATTCTGAGTGCAAGAATAACGGATTCATAGAATCCAAGGCCGACATGCACGGGATATGTGTCAAAATACATTCTGAAAATAGGGACATAATCGAGATGTGGAGGGACAATTTCTACGCTATGGCTGACAATGTAAGGTCACATGCCAGATTGTTCTGTCTTAATGATGATTCCTGTAAGATGAAAGTCCTCTATAACAGGGACACACATACAGCATTCATTTACAATTTCGATTATTACGGATGGATCAAAAGCATAGCGTTGGCCATAGCTTCGGACATCCTCGAGGATTCCCACAAAGTATATTCTGTACACGGTGCAGCACTTGATATCGACGGCATAGGAGTGACATTGATCGCGCCTTCGAAGACAGGTAAGACCACCCAGTCATGGGGACTGCTGAGAACCGATAATTCCCATCTGATAACGGATGATTGGTATTTCGTAAAACTTACAGAAGGAAGACCGTTCATATCAGGTTCGGAGAAGAATTGTTACATCGACTCGGACATAGGCGATGTCTGGAAGGAATTCAAGTCTTTGGTGAGAAATACCAAATTCGATAACAAAGGAAGAGGCATAGCCAATGTCAGATTGATCACAGGCGACGATTCAGTACAGAACAGTACACACATCAAACACGTGATATTCCTGAAAAGGGACAACGATGACAAGATGCTATGTAAAGAGATGTCTGTGGATGATGCGATGGAGTATCTTGTGAAGAATGATTTCTGCAACCCGCATCAGATGATCCGTGATGAAAGAAAGATGGAACTGAGAAAAGAATTCTTCAGAAAATATCTGTCTGAATGCAAGATCCATATGGTAAATACCACTGAAAATGCTGTAAAGACACAGGAACTCATCCGTGAGATTATCGGCATATCATGAATGCCCACATATATTGGGAAATGGATACATGATTATGACAAAAGGCAGACTCGGCATGATTGTATGTCCTATGCTCGAAGATGAGGCGATATACAATCTTAAAAACGATACGGACGAAAAGAAGGTCTACCTTGTCAAGACACCGTACAATGAAACAATAATATTGAAACTGAAACAGCACGATGTTGATTTCGAACAGATCGATCAGATGAAGGTGTTGTCAGGTGATTATGAGAAACATGATTTCACTGTATTCATCTGGACAATGTTCATGGGTCTGCATGAGGATACGGATATGCTGAAATTGGAGATGATGAATCAGATCATCACCGTCCATAACTGCGTTGACACACTTCTTCTGTATTACGGAAGATGCGGACGTGCGTTAGATACAATTTGTGATTGGGCATTCGAAATGATCCCGACACCGGTCTGTATTTTCAGGAACAAGAACGGTTCGATATGCGATGATTGTATATGCATCCCGATCGGGGGAACTGACAGATATCTCCAATTATTGAGAAAATATCCGGGAAGATTGTATTTCACTCCTGCGATGGCATCCAATTTTGAAGGATTCATGTCATCCATGGAATTGTTCAACGGATTGGATACCAGTAACACAGAGATAATGAAACTTATGTTGGACATGGCTGGTTACACGACAATCATGGAGATCCCCACAGGCAACGGTGATATGAAGAACTACCGCAAGAATGTGGATGCGTTCAAAAAGAAATACAATCTTGAAAGTCATGAGATCGAGAAAGGTTGGGCGACCAATGAGATCGCCGACCTCAATTATGCTGATGCAAAGAAGACCATGGAAAAATGGATAAAAGAAAAGAAGAAAGAGAGGGTGCAGATTCATTATGATAACAGAGAATGATATAGACAGGATGTTCGATATGGGTTTCGATTGTTCACAGGTGGTTCTTTCAGAAGTAGCAGAGAAAATCGGAATAAAGAAAGAAGAAGCTTTGCGCATAGCATCATGCTTTGGAATCGGTATGGCACAGGCAGGTGTCTGCGGCGCAGCTACCGGTGCGATGATGGCATTGGGACTCAAATACGGGAACGATCAACCTGGTGAAATATCCAAAAAAGCAGAACTGTTCGCAAAACGTGATGAGTTCATGAACAGATTCGAGGAACTGAACGGTGCTGTTGTGTGCCCTGACCTTCTCGGACAGGCTGTGTTCACACTAGAGGATATGATGGCCACAAAGCCATCCGGTCTGTACAGGAATTGCCCTAAATACTGTATCAATGCGATAAAAATCCTTAATGAAATGCTATGATTATTGACAGAATTTCATTATCTTATCCATTGATGAATCGCCGCGTTTCGCATGCTTGCATTTGTCGCAGTTCTGATATGAACACGGTGTTCCCAGAATATGGCAACATCCGTCAAGAGGATCCAGAAATCTGACTTTCTTCGGAACCAGGTGTTCCCCGCCCATCCTGTCGATCACTGTGACCATCTCTTCATTGGACATGATTCTGAATAGTCACTAGATTATATTAAACACAATCCCATACAGGCCGGTATGCTGATACGTGCAGAAGCAGTCGCAAAGACTTTCGGACCTGTCAAAGTTCTTGAGAAAGCCGACCTTCAGATAAATGAGGGCGATGCGATAGGCCTCATAGGCATAAACGGTGCCGGAAAGAGCACGTTCATGAAGATTCTGTTAGGTATCGAAAAATACGATACCGGTGAGATAACCAGGAACACACAGCGCATAGGTTATCTCGAACAATTCGCGGATTCCTCCGATGCAACAGTAAGAGAAGTGCTCGGGAGGCCGTACGGCCATGTGGAGCACATACGTGTCAGAATGCAGGAGATCGATGATCTCATGGCCGCAGGCGGAGATATAGATTGGAATGCATTGACATCGGAATATGCGATATTGGAACAACAACTCGCACAATCCGATTCCAAAAATGTAGATAATCAACTGGCCTCATTAAAGAAGGTCGGTCTCTCCGAATCACTTCTCGACAGAAAGATGTCTTCACTCTCTGGAGGAGAAAGGACCAAAGTCATGCTGTCAAGGATATTCGTTCAGGCGGAAGGGTGCGATATCCTGTTCATGGATGAACCCACATCCCATCTAGACATCGAGACAGTGGAAAAACTTGAGGATTTCATCCTGGATTCACATTGTTCATTATTGGTAGTCAGCCATGACAGATACTTTTTGGATAAAGTAGTCACAAAAGTTGCTGAGATCTCCAACTGCAAAACTAGAGAGTACAAAGGCAATTACTCCGATTTTGTCATGAAGAAACAGATGGACATCGAACGTATGGAGAAAGAATACAGGAAATACGTTATAGAAAAGAAGAAACAGGAAGAAATTGCAGCTGAATTGCATAAGGATCAATGGTATTTCGCCACACATAAGACCAGACAGAAAATGATTGATAAGATGGAAGAGAAAGAAAAGCCTGAGGATAACAAGGAGATCACTGTTAAGATCCAGGCCGCTCACAAATCCGGAAAGAATGTTATCACAACAAAAGATCTTTCGATAAAGTACGGCGATGTAACGATACTAGAACATATCGATCTAGATATCCAGAAGGGAGAGAAGATCGGCATCTTCGGTGCCAATGGACAGGGTAAGAGCACACTCATTAAGGCATTGATGGGGAAGATACCGTGTGAAGGTGAACTCTGGGTCGCACCCGGTGCAAAAATCGGTTATTACGCACAAAATCATGACCGTCTTGATCTGAATCTCACAGCAGAAGAACAGATCCTTTTAGTCATAGGAAAAGAAAAACGTGCAGAAGCCAGGAACATACTCGCAAGAATGCTGTTGTTCGGTGAAGAAGTTGACAAACCGATGAAATATCTGTCAGGTGGTGAAAGAGCCAGAGTAGCACTTGTATTGCTTCTGATGGAAGAGACTAATCTTCTCATTCTTGATGAACCGACAAATTATCTGGATATTCCGGCGAAACATGCTGTCGAATCCGCACTGACAGAATATGACGGAACGATCATAACGGTCACCCATGACAGATACTTCCTGGACACAGTATGTACAAAGGTGATCGAAATCAAAGATAAAGGCATAAAGGTATTCTCTGGCACTTATTCTTCTATGAAAGGCCGTCCGAATACAAGAGAGATCGTCATGGATGCAGATGAATATCGCGTCATTTCACCATTCACAAATTGGGCGATCGGTCGTAAATTCGGAAAAGGTGACAGGGTCCTGATAACCCCGCCAGAAATGAAAAATTATGAATGGGCCATCAGTCAAGGTAAATTAAAGAAGACCGGCGGACGCCAAAGGAAAAAGGTTGACGTATCCACCGATCCTGAGAAAAAGAATTAATGTTTACCACAGGTGCATTCATGCCCTTCATGGTGATGGCATGTCGTGTTAGGGTCATAAGTCAATTTCCCTTCGATGAATGCTTTTACATTCTCATCTGCATTGCCACATGCACCCGGATATACAGTTATGCCTTCTGAACCAAGCATTTCCCTGGCCCCTCCGCCAATACCTCCGCAGATAAGAGCGGATACTTTCTTGGATTTCAGATATCCTGCCAGGGATCCATGGCCGAATCCACCGTTATCAATAATCTGCGAGGAGACGATCTTCCCGTCTTCAATCTCGTATATCTTGAATTCCTGTGTCCTTCCAAAATGCTGAAAGACATCACCATTCTCATATGTTACAGCGACTGTGACCATGTTATCGGCAGTTGATTGCCTTTCGCATATTTACTAACGCCCTTAACAGCGGTTTTCATATCTTGTATCTTAAAATCGCTGCAAATCCACCGAGTGCCTCTAATTCCTTACCTGCATCATGATCTTCTGATACAACGATGACCTTTCCCTTCTGATTCTCGACATCATGAATCATTCTGTCATAATCTCCGTTGCGAAGTTTGGAATCCAGGATGAGCAATGTTTCAACCGCGCCGCTGGCACATGCATTGGATACTTGTTCTATCCCGTAAGTTGCAAGACCGTCTGTAAATATCTCGCCCTTCAATCTCTCAACAGCTTCCATTTCGATCCCGAGACGTGATTCTTTCAGAATGTCAGCGCCCAATCCTTTCTTCATAAGTTCGTTGATTCCCTGCATTCCTGATTGACCGGTGTGATAAACATACATTTTGGAGAATATGTTCGGTTCTCTTATCTTCCCGTCCTCAGCTAGCAGTTCCTTTTCAAATCCAGGCCCCAGTAGGACAATGGGCATATCAGGCTCCATCATCAGTTTGACCTTTCCGATTATATCGCCGTGGTAATCCCCGCCGTTATCCTTGGATTCATATTGCTTACCGCACCTTGAGGAACGGATGGTTGTTATCTCTTTCAGACCGTATTGTCTCATGACAGCGATCGTTGCTTCATCCTGATCCAGAGCAACGAATATTATGTGCGGTTTAGCAGTATCCTCTACCGCACGTTTGAGCCTTTCACGCTGTGAATCCTTCCATTTCTCCTTAGAGATGGACATATTCTCGCCGATCTCAGCAAATAATGTATGATGCTCACCGATATCCTGCGGACCTGTTTCTATTGTTCCGAGTATTTTGATGCGGATGTCATCCATATCTGAGAAATCGATTTTTTCAGCACGGATGCCCAATGTCATCCTTTTCTTCTCGGTACGTCCCTCTCTTATCTTATCGCCGGATTTCTCCTCTCTGCGAGTAGTGGATGCAGTTATCAGGTCACCGACCTCGATGACATTGTAAAGATGCCAAACATCCTCATCCGTTTCGATGCGGATTGTAATGCTGTTGTCAGCCGGGTTCTGACCGAGTATCTTCATGATGCCACAGATACAAAGGAAGTTTATAATCCATTTCCGCTGAAATTATGTTTTTTTCCAATGTCCTCGATGCAACAAAACTGTCTTATGATAATCCGTATGTCTGAAATAAGACATAATATTTTTTTTACTGTCGCGCGCGATAAGTAGTAATTATATACGCTACTTTATTGTGATAACTTTCTGATGGCAATCAGTTATTTGGTTCTCGACGACGGGACTGTCTACGAAGGCACCTCTTTCGGTTATGAAAAAGATGTTTCCGGAGAATTAGTTTTCACAACTTGTTCGTGCGGACAACAGGAGGAATTAACCGATCCTTCCTTCCGCGGTCAGATACTTGTTTTCACATACCCTCTGTTCGGAAACTGCGGTGCGGTCGACGGCTGTGATCAATCACAGGATGTCCATGTTCGTGGCGTAATAGTGAGGGAATTCTGCGATCCTGCGCAGATATCGAAATACTGCAATGGAAAACCGATGGATGAGTATCTTAAGAAGCATAAGATACCGGCGATAAGCGGTATCGATACAAGGGAACTTGTCATCAAAATACGTGAGAACGGTACTTGTAAAGCTGCCATCGTGTTCGATGAATCGTCGATAAACGAAACGATTTCAAAACTGAAGAAAATGCCGATGCCGGACAGCGAAGATCTTATCAAAGAAGTATCCGTCAAAGAAGTCAAAAAATTCGATTTCAAAAAGAAAACGGATATCGCTGTCATCGACTGCGGTGTGAAAAAGGCCATCATCGACAAACTAGGTGAAGATTTCAACGTTGTACTTTTCCCATATGATACGTCGTCAAAGGACATATGTGCATCCAAATGCAAGGCCGTTGTTGTCGCAGGAGGTCCCGGAAATCCAGAGAAAGCTGAAAAAGTCATCAAAACCGTCAAAGAGCTTTCCGAGAAGATGCCTGTATTCGGTATCAACCTGGGACATCTGATTGTCGCCATCGCACTCGGTGCGGAAACATACAAATTAAAGTTCGGTCACAGGGGGGAAAATCAGCCTGTCAAACTTGACAATGTGGTCTACATGACAATGCAGAATCACGGTTATGCAGTGGATGATAAATCCCTGAAAAATACAGGGCTGAAGGTCGAACAGATCAATGTCAATGACGGAACGGTTGAAGGTCTCATTCATAACAAACTGCCGATTATGACATGCCAATACGATCTGCAAGGGGTTCCCGGCCCTTCAGATACAATCTTCCTGTTCAACAGATTCGCGAACATAGTGAAGGAGGCGAAACAGTGAGAAAAGACTACAAGAAGCTGATGGTAATCGGTTCCGGACCGATAGTCATCGGTCAGGCGGCCGAATTCGACTTCTCAGGATCACAGGCATGCAAATCAGTGAGAGAAGAAGGTTATGACACCGTACTCGTCAACTCAAATCCCGCCACAATACAGACGGATGTGGACATGGCCGAGAGCGTTTACATCGAACCGCTTAAAATCGACTTCATTGAAAAGATAATCGAAAAAGAGGGTGTTGACGGAATACTCGCAGGAATGGGCGGACAGACTGCGCTGAACATATGTTCAGAACTTGCCGAAAAAGGCATTCTTAAGAAACATAATGTTGAACTCCTCGGGGCGAAGCCGGAATCGATAGCAAAATCCGAGGATCGTGAACTGTTTAAAGAGACAATGGAGAAAATCGGAGAACCGATTCCGATATCCGCAAGTTGCAATTCGATAGAGGAAGCTAAAGCAGCAGTAGAGATGATCGGCAGATATCCTGTCCTCATCAGACCAGCATATACATTGGGTGGTACCGGAGGTGGTATCGCCTATGATGAAAAAGAACTTGAAGAAATATGTGCCAGAGGTCTTGCATATTCACGTATACACCAAGTATTAATCGAAGAGAGCGTACTCGGTTGGAAAGAACTTGAATACGAGGTCATGAGAGATGCTAATGATAATGCGATCATCATCTGTACGATGGAGAATCTGGATGCAATGGGCATACATACGGGAGAAAGTATCGTCTGCGCACCCATTATGACTGTGCCAGATAATGATCTTCAACGTTTAAGAAGAGCATCATTGAAGGTCATAAGGGCACTCGATATCGAAGGCGGATGCAACGTACAGTTCGCATACAACCCTGAGAACGGAGATTACAGGTTGATAGAAGTGAACCCGCGTGTGTCAAGATCGTCTGCGCTTGCATCCAAAGCGACTGGATATCCGATTGCACGTGTTTCAGCCAAAATAGCGTTGGGATACACATTGGACGAGATCCCTAACAAAGTAACAGGGACAACATTCGCGTCATTCGAACCGTCTGTTGATTATGTCGTTCTCAAGATCCCAAGATGGCCGTTCGATAAATTCCGCACTGTGGACAGACATCTGGGAACACAGATGAAATCCACCGGAGAGACCATGGCGATCGGACGCACGTTCGAGGAGGCCATATTGAAAGGAGTAAGATCCCTTGAGATCAGTACGGATTACCTTGACCCGTTGGATATATCTGACAAAGAATTGAAGGATGAATTGAAAAATGCGACTGATAAACGTATCTTCTGCATCGCTGAAGCCCTCAGAAGAGGCATGACGCCGGACGAAATATCGAAGATGACCGAGTGGGACAGGTTCTTTATTTTCAAAATCAAAAACATCATCGACATGGAGATGAAACTGAAGTCTGATAATTTGACAGTAGAACTCCTTGAAAAGGCAAAAAGGATGGGATTTTCAGATGCTATAATTTCAAGACTCTCAGGGAATGATGAAACAGATGTCCGTACTATGAGAAAGGACAACGGCATTCTGCCGGTCTACAAGATGGTCGATACCTGTGCAGGAGAATTCGCTGCAAAGACCCCGTATTTCTATTCTACATACGGAACATCATGTGAAGTTTCGAAGAAAGGGAATAAGAAAAAAGTCATAATCGTCGGAGGAGGACCGATCCGTATCGGACAGGGTATCGAATTCGATTATTGCTGCGTACACTCAGTAATGGCACTTCAGGAAGCAGGCATCGAGGCTATAATCATCAACAACAACCCTGAAACGGTCTCGACTGATTTCGATGTGTCAGACAGACTATACTTCGAACCACTGACTCTCGAAGATGTCCTCAACGTAGTAGAGAGGGAAGAAGCAGACGGAGTCATCGTACAGTTCGGAGGTCAGACAAGCGTCAATCTCGCTGTAGATCTCGAAAAAGCACTGAAAGGCACAAAAACGAAAGTCCTTGGTACAAGCCCCGACAGCATGGATATCGCAGAGGACAGGAGAAGATTCTCCAAACTGATGGATGAACTTAAGATCAAACAACCTCAATCCGGAACAGGCTATTCGTTCGAAGAGGCCAAAGATATTGCTGAGAAAATCGGATATCCTGTATTGGTTAGGCCTTCATACGTTCTCGGCGGACGCGGAATGGAGATTGTGTATTCCACAGATGAACTCAAAACGTACGTTGAGACCGCGGTAAAAGTATCAAGAAATCACCCGATATTGATCGATAAATACCTGACAAGAGCAATTGAGATTGATGTCGATATTGTTTCGGATGGAAAGGACGTCTATGTCGGAGGGATAATGGAACATATCGAATATGCAGGCGTCCACTCTGGAGATGCAACGATGGTCCTCCCTCCGTTCAATCTTTCGCAGGTCCAGATAGACAAGATCTTGAAGATTTCAAAAGATGTTGCTCTGGCACTTAACATAAAAGGTTGTCTCAACCTTCAGCTTGCAGCAAAGGGCGATGACATCTATATGATTGAAGCGAACCCGAGGGCATCACGTACGGTACCGTTCATATCGAAGGCAACCGGAATCCCGTTGGCAAAAATAGGTACGCGCATCATGCTCGGTGAGTCGCTGAAAAAGATAGGTATCAAAGACCTCTATAAAGAGATCGATCACTACGCTGTGAAAGAGTCGGTGTTCCCATTCCTCAAACTGGAGGGTGTGGATTCGATCCTCACTCCCGAAATGAAATCCACAGGTGAGGTCATGGGTATCGATGCTGACTTCGATGTTGCATGCTACAAGGCATTCATCGCAGCAGGTGACAATATCCCGACCAAGGGTGCGGTTTTCGTATCTGTCAACGATAAAGACAAAGAAGAAATGCTTGAACCTGTTGCAGAACTCGAAAAGATGGGATTCGAAATATACGCTACAAAAGGAACTTCCACATTCCTCAGGAATAACGGTGTGAAGACGACGACCGCATTCAGATTATCAGATAAAGAGAATCCGAATGTGATGGAACTCATGAGGGAAGGCAAGATCAATATGATCATCAACACGCCTACTCTCAGTTCAGGTGCGGTCAGGGACGGGCATATGATCCGCCGTCTCGCTGTGGAGTTGGAGATACCTATCTACACATGTGTCAATGCCGCTGTCACAGCTGTGAAAGCGATTAAGGTCGCCAAGAAAAAGAAATCCTCTGTCTGTTCAATGAAGGAATATCACAATCTTGTCAGCTGATCATTTGAGGATTACTTGCTCGACACCGCGGCAGGTCCTCAGTTTGGTTATACATTCTGCCGGCAACTGACCCTCGATTATCAGAACGAGCGTAGCTTTCGATTCACTGAATCCTGAATCTGATATCACAGCCTGTTTGATTGATGAACCGAAAGAAAATACGACGCCCATAACGTCCGCCAAGATGCCTGGTATTTTTGAATCGGTCGGAACTATTTCAATGACAGAACACCCTATCAGAGGAGCGACATCCATCAGCATCGGCATGCTTCTCAGTTTCGAGAACACAGCGTAGAGCGACGGCGTTGATGATATCCTATCCAAAGTTGATTTCACAACACGCCTGTCAACATCCACGGCACGTGCAATGGCAAGATCCGCCAACTCTATCTCACCGCAATATGCTCTTCCGTCCTTCACCTTGATGCCGTTATTCAACATCAGTTCCGCCACCTTGCGCTGTGAAGGAAAAGCATTCAATTCGTCCAATATGTCGACCATGTATGCGGGTACAACTTGCCACTACATAAATGTACAATATTGTTCATCGATGCTTGTTATACTGCATATGCCACAATTGCCTTTGTTGACGTCCAGATCAAAAATGTTTCAGATAAAGCCGAGGGATAGTTTTAAGCACTGAAACTCATACGACCGTGACGTGATAAATGGTTTATCTGATCCCGACAACAGAATGAGGTTCGCTGCATCATCCGATGCAGAGACCGTGATGAAAGAACTTGACAGTAGACCCGAGGGGCATTATAACGAAGAAGTGACGACATCCCGTATCAAATTCGGAGATAATGTTGTCACCAATCATAACAAACACGTGGTTCTGAAAAGACTCTATCACGCATTCGTTAACGTTTTTACTATCACTTTAGCAATTATTGATATCATATGGCCGGTTTGTGCCATAATTCAAGGCGAAGAAATAGATTGGGCCTATGTAGTTATTCTGACAACATTGATCGTTGTCAGCGGATTGATGACTTTCATCCAGGAAACGCGGAGCAGTAATGCTGCCATGAAACTTCTGGATATGGTCACGACAATCATCACTCTCCGCCGTGAGGACGTAGAGATCGAGGTCGATTCGGCCGATCTCGTCGTCGGAGATATCGTCATCCTGGATGCAGGAGATATGATACCTGCCGATGTCAGGATTCTTAAGTCAAATCATTTAAAAGTAGATCAATCAGCACTTACCGGTGAATCCGGCGGTGTCAACAAGACCGATGAAGCGTTGAATGTGGAAGGTAACATCCTCGGATGCAATAATATGGCATTCATGGGTTCCAACGTCATCAGTGGTTCAGCTGAGGCAATCGTTGTTGCGGTCGGGGACGACACCATCTTCGGTTCGATGACAGAAAAACTCACCAGGAAGAAGGACGCGACAACATATGATAAAGGAACCAAAGCTATAACAAAGGTTCTGCTCAAGTTGATGCTCTTCACAGTACCTCCTGTAATTATAATCATGCTCATCAAGGGATTCGTATTTCAGGAAGGTGACACGTTCTCGGTCATCAAGAATGCAGCCATCTTCGCTGTCACACTCGCCATCGGGCTTATGCCCGAAATG
Source organism: Candidatus Methanarcanum sp. (assembly GCA_045600635.1). Taxonomy (GTDB): domain Archaea; phylum Thermoplasmatota; class Thermoplasmata; order Methanomassiliicoccales; family Methanomethylophilaceae; genus Methanarcanum. Next base: position 5,858 of record JAZRYJ010000044.1, on the reverse strand, counting down.
CTGTCTACAATCGTGTCCACCAATCTTGCGAAAGGTGCAGTGGATATGTCCAAGAAGAAGGTCATAGTCAAAGACACCACTTCGATTCAGAATCTGGGTGCCATGGATGTCCTATGCTCTGATAAGACAGGTACACTCACACATAACAGGATATCTGTCCAGGGATGTAATGACATCTACGGGACGCGCAGCCACCGCACGGAATTATTATGCTGTCTGAACAGTAAAAATCTTACATCATCCACCAATCAGATCGATTGGGCGATTGATGAATATGCAGAAGAGAATGGATTCGCAGATGAAATAGAACAGTATCCGTTCGTCGCGGATATCCCGTTCGATTTCTTCAGGAGAAGAGCGACTGTCATCGTCAAACAGGACGAGAATGTCAATCTCCTCATCACCAAAGGTGCAACACCTGAAATCCTTTCAATATCAACAGGTTATCTGGATAAGGACGGAAACATTCAGGTTCTCGATGACAAGACAAAGAATGATGTCCTCGGTCTCATCGAATGGTACAGCGAGAAAGGAATGCGCCTTCTCGGTGTCGGATACAAATACATACCGTCCGGAACTGAATCCTTCAGTGAAAAGGATGAATGCGAACTGATCTTCACAGGTTTCATCGTATTCATCGATCCTGTCAAAGAAACAGCGAAACAGGCTATCGCCGATCTGAAAGAATACGGTATCACGACCAAAGTCCTCACAGGTGACAATGAATATGTGACATCGTATGTGGGCGAACAGATCGGTGTGAATGTCGAAAACATCATAGTCGGTCCCACTGTGGATAAGATGACTGATGAGGAACTTCAGGCCAGTGTCGAAAAAACCGATGTGTTCGTCAGACTTACGCCGGATAATAAAAGCCGTATCGTTAAAGCACTCCGTGCCAACGGACATACTGTCGGACTCATGGGTGACGGAATCAATGATGTCATCGCAATGAAGAATGCCGATGTCAGTATCTCGGTTGACACTGGAACTGATATCGCTAAGGACACTGCCAACATGATCCTGTTGGAAAAAGATCTGAACATCCTGAAGCACGGTGCGATTGAAGGAAGGAAGGTCTACGTCAACACCATAAAGTATGTCAAGATGATCGGTTCGATCAACTTCGGATATATGTTCTCACTGATTCTGGCGACACTGTTGTTCAACTTCAACCCTATGGGTGCCATGATGATCCTGATTTTCAATCTGATCAATGATTTCGCATGTCTTATCATCCCGTGGGATAAAGTAGAGGATGAATTCGTGCGTGAACCGCGCAAATGGGATGCTGTCAATCTGAAATCAGTAATGTTCCATTACGGACCGATGTGCCCGATAACGGACATTATGACATGGGCATTCATGATATTCGTCGTATTCGCTGGCATCACTGTGGAAGGGACAGCAACATCTTTGACAGATGCAATACTGAACTTCAAAGATTTGTCCGGTACCAAATATGAGTTCTTGTTCCAGTCTATATGGTGCATCGAACAGTATTGGATGCAGGTGTGGTCAATACACATTGTGCGTACCAATAAACTGCCGTTCTTCAAGTCATGGCCGGCCAACATATTGGTCGTGACAACGATCATCGCACTTGTTGTAGGTACAGTATTGCCGTTCACACCAATTTGGGGAATAATATCCGACTTCGGCATCAGCCTATTGGATCTGAATATAATCCCCAACATATGCATAGCATTGGTGTGGATGCCATTCATCGCAATAGTGTATTTCTTCGGTTCGCACCTCATCAAGAAGCGCATGCTGAAAACGAAAGGATATTTCGCCTGTTAAACCTCAACACCGGCCGAAAGGCCGGTAATTTATGTTCCTGTCATCAGCACACCATACTGATACAGTTGATGCCAGACATTGGGACTGGTCGCACGCGCATACTATTTTAATAATGACTGCTTACAATGGTACAAGCATTCGCTTAAGTGATTGAGATGAGCAAAATTAAGGTCGCAATTCTTGGTGCAACAGGGATGATCGGACAGAGATTCATCGAGATGCTCGAGGACCACCCTTATTTCGAAATGGAGGGCCTTTATGCATCAGAAAAATCCGATGGTAAAACTCTCGGAGAAGTATTGAAGGTCAGGGACCATGTATACAAAGAAGAGACACTCGAAAGAAAAATCGAGACTATGGACCTTAACAAAATCTCAAAAAAGTGCAGAATAGCGTTCTCGGGAATACCTTCCGACCTAGCCGGACCCACTGAGACCGAATTGGCAGAGAAAGGTGTCGGCATATTCACGAATGCAGGTTCACACAGAATGGACAAAGATGTTGCAATCCTGATTCCCGAGGTCAATCCAGGCCATCTGGATTCAATAAAGGATCAGAAGACATTCAAGGACGGAGGATTCATTGTCACAAATGCCAATTGTTCATCAACAGGTATCGCAGCACCGCTTGCAGCACTCAATGGCGAATACGGATTGGAACAGGTGTTCATCTCAACATACCAGGCACTGTCAGGTGCCGGATATCCCGGTGTGCCGTCATTGGATGCTGTAGGCAATGTAGTCCCATTCATCAAAGGCGAAGAAGAAAAGATGGAATCCGAACTCGCAAAGATGCTTGGTAAATACGAAGATAAAAAATTCAAATTCGCTGACTTCAAAGTATACGCCAACTGTGCAAGAGTTCCAGTAGTAGATGGACACTTGGAATCACTGACATTAAGTATGAAATCTGAACCTAGTCTTGAAGATGTTATCAGAACATTAGAGGGTTTCAAAGGAGAACCACAAAAGCTCAAACTTCCATCAGCACCTGAACATCCCATCATCGTAAGGAAAGAGGACAACCGTCCGCAGCCGGCATTCGATGTATTCGCCGGAGGTACCGGAAGATCCAAAGGGATGGCTGTCACACTCGGAAGGATAAGGAAGAAGGATGAATACTACAAGATATTCGCGCTCTCACACAATACACTCAGGGGCGGTGCCGGCGGTTCAGTACTGAATGCTGAACTGGCATACGCAAAGAAGCTCATCTGAAGGATGCATATGACAAAGACCTATGAAGAGATCAATGAGAAGATCCGCCAAAAGAAAGCAGTAGTAGTAACTGCGGAGGAGATCATCGATCTCGTGAAAAAGAAAGACCCGGAACAGGTCGCAGAAGAGGTCGATGTCATAACCACTGGTACATTCGGTGCGATGTGTTCCACAGGCGCATTCATCAATTTCGGTCACTCCGAACCGCCGATAAGGATGACAAACATCATGATGAATGATGTTGAAGCATACGGCGGTCTGGCTGCGGTGGATACGTATATCGCATCCACGTCGAAATCCTCTGTCAGAGAAGGATACGGCGGAGGCCATGTGATCGAAGAACTCATTGCAGGAAAAAAGATTCATCTGCATGCATGGGGTCCTGGTACTGACTGTTATGTCAGAAAGGACATAGACACTTACATCACACTTGATGATGTGAATGAGGCGTACCTCTTCAATCCACGTAACTGTTATCAGAATTATTCAGCAGCTACGAACACATCTGACAGGACGATCCACACATATATGGGAAAACTTCTCCCCAATATGAAGAATGCGACATACAGTTCCGCAGGACAGCTGTCACCGTTGCTGAATGATCCGCACTGCGATGTAATAGGCATCGGAACGCATATCTTCCTCTGCGGTGGCGATGGTTATGTGTCCTGGCAAGGGACACAGTTCTACACCGGTGCTGACGAGAAGAACGGAGTCCCCACATCAGGGGCAAGGACGTTGGCGCTGATCGGTGATATGAAACAAATGGATCCGAAATACATCAAAGGTCTGAACGTCAACAGGTATGGGACATCAGTGGCAATCGGTGTCGGTATCCCGCTACCTGTCCTGAATGCAGATGTTGTAAGAAATGCATCGATCTCCGATGAGGACATCTACACGAATCTTGTGGATTACAGTGAATCAACGCTCCGTAGGCCGGTACTCGGACAATACAGCTATGCACAATTCAGATCCGGTTCCATCGAATATAACGGAAAGAAAATCAGAACTTCTTCGCTGTCATCATACTCCGGAGCAAGAAAGGTCGCTGATGAACTCAGAAGTTGGATAGAGAACGGTGAATTCGAATTGACTGAACCGACAGTCATGCTTCCCAGGAAAAATTCGATCAAAAAACTGACGGAGAAGAAATAACATGGCCGGAAAGATAACACAGGACAAGAACAAATGTTTCGACTGCGGTGCATGTGTTTCTGTCTGTCCTACGGAATCACTGATCGTTGACAAATCCACATTTGAAGTCAAACTGAACAATAAAACCTGCATCGGATGCGGAAACTGTATCGAAGCCTGCTCCGTGAATGCATTAAAACTGTCATCATGAAACGTGTACATTTTGAGGTCGAAGAAACTGCTGTAACCATAGTTTCCGATGAGAAATATCTTGATATTGCCAAAGATGCGATTTTCACAGCAAGGGAGATTGTTACTAAGAAAATCAACTTAGACCCTTTTTTCAGAATAACATTCGAACCATATCCTGTATCGGAAAATGATGATGATCTCATCAGAAGAATGTGTGAGGCCTCAGCATATGCGAATGTCGGACCGATGGCAGGTGTCGCAGGTGCGATTGCAACGTATGCCGTTGAAAGAATGGTCGAAGCAGGTGCCGAATTCGCCATCGTGGAAAACGGCGGAGACATCGCATTAAGAATAAACAGGGACATCACTGTCGGACTTTACGACGGACAGGATAAAATCAATGATCTGGCACTTCGTGTGAAAAAGAGAGATACAATATTCGGCATATGTTCATCATCAGGCAGAATCGGTCCGTCCGTTTCCTTCGGGAACAGCAAAATATGTACTGTGATATCCGAGAATGTCATACTTGCCGATGCATCAGCTACAGCACTCGGCAATCTGATGGACGATGACGACTCTGAAAAGATGAAAAACTCATTGAAAAAGATCGGCAGCATCCATGGCATCGATGGGTGCATAGCGTCATCGGGAGATTCATTCGGTATGTTCGGCAATGTGCCAGAATTGATAAAATGCAGGATTGATACGGAGAGAATCTCACGTATCATCTATTGATTTTCTTCTATCGGAAGTTCTTTGAACGGATCGTCCTTCAGTTCTTCAATCGATTTAACCGATTCCAGGAACAGTTGATGCTCTCTGTCAGCAGCTTGTCTGCATTCAATAAATTTCTTATGTGCAGCATCGGCCAACTTCTTTGCAACAGATGCATCTTCATAGAACTGAGTCATCTTCTGATGTGCTATCTGACCTTTCATCGAATACTGTACCATCTCATTATGTGCCTCATTCCCTTCTTCTCTGACAGATTGGAAATCTTGGCCTGCTTCCTTCAATTCAGCGACCTTCTTCTGAAGTTCATCTCTGCGTGCTTTGCATTCCTGAACTTTCTTGTTCACCTCATCACGTTCGATCTTGGCCTCTTTGGCTTTCTCAAGAGATTCCTTGAACATCTCTGTGTACGAATTACGCCTGGTAACCCATAATTTGGCCTCTCTGGAGAATTCATCTCTTGCACGTTTATGGTTGTTGGCCGCAATATGCTTATCTTTGCACATCAGGTCGAGTATTGACACATTCGCTGAATTAGAATTTGCCATCAATCGGCCAACGAATAATTCAGATAAAAACATTATCGCATTTCTGAGACTGTACAAGAAGATATCTCTGGTGTTACATGCTCCTGGGCTTTGAGGAAACCCTCATTTTGAATTTTTGAGATTTTTCTTTCATTTCTCACGTTTCGGATCCTGTCGTTCTTTTGTTTTTAATAATTAATACTTAATTATAATTGGATAGCAAAGCTATCCAATATATATTAAGTAT
>JAZRYJ010000043.1:0-1183 GCA_045600635.1 Candidatus Methanarcanum sp. | reverse complement strand
ATTTTATTTATTTTTTTCGATAAACATATATATAAATTACAAAAAGAACATGCATAGCCAGACACTGAAAAAGTCAGAAAAATGGGAATACGCTTCCACATGAAATACAACCCTGTCGGAAGCGGCCACCCGGGAATAGTGAATGTCGGATGACAGCAATAGCAACGGAAAACAGCAATATAAACATCACTGGCAGGAAAAAGCACGGAAACGGCGGAGCGAACAAAGGAACGGTATACGGCCGCATGAAGATCGATGATGACGTAGGAAGAAGATTCGGAGGGATACTTATGCTGATACTGGCCGCAACAGGGATAAGCGAATACAATTCGAAATACAGTAACCGCTTGTATTCCAACTGGCAGAAGATCGCCGTCCTTGTTTTCATCACTTTCGCCAAGATCTCACTTAATTCAGTAAAGAACAGACTGGGTATGTACAGTGGTTTCGTACGGAGCATAGGTCTGAAGAACATTCCTGATGGATCCACTTTATGCAAATTCCAACAGAACATACCGAAAGAGACGATCGAGAACATGTTCCCGTTTTTCGAATATGCTGTCTCATGTAATTGCACATTCATCGTGGACAGCACATCCTTTTCCAATTTCAACCGTTCAGCGCACTATGAATTCAGATGCGATCAGTTCGGGAAGAAGCTTCCGAAACGAACATTCACCAAAGCGTCGATAGTAATTGAAAAGGACACAAGACTGATACTTTCTGCACGTTCCTCGGTAGGAAACCGGCACGATATGACATTCATGGAAGAACATCTGGCTGACATTGAACGTACGGGACTGTATCCTTTGTCGTTTCTTGCTGACAAAGGATACGACTCCGAGGAACTTCGCAGGGAGATCGGGAAAAGACTCGGATGCGAAGCGTACATCCCTGTGCGTCAGCACAGGGAAGGATACGGATTCAGCGAACACGGTATGGAACGCCGTAAGACGTTGGAATTGGAAAAGGATCGTGATGCCTGGGTGAGCGTATACGGTTCGAGAAGCGTAATAGAATCCTCGAATATGATGATAAAGAATCTGTGCGGTTCATGTATCGCAGAGATAAAGGACATCTCAAGGGAGATCAAGGTATTGCTGAAATGTCTGGCCTACAACATCGATTGTCTATTCCGTTTGAGATTGGATAGATGGTTCATCGGAGGGTTTCAATGAGACTC
>JAZRYJ010000042.1:0-3299 GCA_045600635.1 Candidatus Methanarcanum sp. | reverse complement strand
GATCTCAATGCTGCGAAGAACATCCGCGACAGACATCTGCTCCTCCTCGCAGAGGAGTCAGGGCGCATTCAACCGTCCGTATGTTCCGATGTTTGACATCAGGTACAATCCCCCGGCCTTGTGCTGGGGGTCGTTGAATATTCTCAACATGAATTCGATAAAAGCGGAAGAATCTCCGTTTTTAGTTGAAAGTGCGATAGAATCAAAATATTCGCTTTGATTCTGTGAGATCAATGTTTCAATCGGCACCCATTCGAATTCTTTTTTCCATTTTGAAAGGATCAAAGTGTGCCACAGTCTGCCCGTCCTGCCGTTACCGTCCGAGAATGGATGTATGAATTCAAATTCATAATGGAACACACAGCTTTTGATCAGCGGATGATCATCGGAGTTTTTCATCCAATCAAGAAGATCTCTGATCAGAAACGGAACATTGTCCGCAGGCGGAGCCATATGAACGAGTCCTTTTGATGAGTAAACTCCGACACCTTTTTTTGCGGAAATGTCCTGCATCATCGTTAACCAAATGCATCATGATACCGTGAGCTTTCAGAAGATCTGCAATCGAATATCGGTCATAATACGGCAGCTGTTCGTAAGCATCGAAAGCATTTTTGGCTTCTTGTATGTCTTTTTGCGGACCGATGACGGTTTTTCCGTTGATTATGTCTGTTATCTGTTCTAAACTGAGAGTGTTGTTCTCTATCGCAAGAGACGATGTAATGGATCTGAGTCTGTTGAGGCGTCTTAATTTCAAATTATCATTCAATCTGTTGCTGAGTGATAATTTAGTTACCAGTTCATTGATGTCAGCCACATAATTTATTATCCTGGCATTGACAGTGAACGGCGGAATATATCCATCATTTCCCATATAATTTGTCAGTATAATAAATACAGATATATTGATTTTGAATTACTATTTGTGCGAAATGAAGCGATGTAACCTATATGGTGAAAATAGAAAGTCAGGGGCTTACGCCCCATCATTGTTATTTCATTTCATAAACAGTGTTTCAGATACAGAATAGGACAAACCGTCGTCTGCAGCAACATCGAATGTGATATACATTTCAGAATGATCACCATTGAAAGTCACGGTGCCTACAGCGTAACCGCCCTCCCAATAGTTGACACTCCTAAGAACCATGTCGTCTTTGGTGGGATGTGCTATTAGCGTCAGATCTCCGTTGAGCTCCACTGCTTCACTTTTTGATACAGCCAGAAGCATACTCTTGTATTCATCATTGAATTTCACATGTACTTTATGTAGTGAGTGCTCACCCGCCTCATCGGCAATCATGGCGAATCCCTCATACGATCTGTCTTTGAGCCCCCACTCCTTTGGTTGATATTCTTTGCCGTCTTTGGAGTAGTATGCTGCCCATGACCATACGCCGCTGTAATCATAATCCACAGATGTCACCGACATATATCCTGCTGGGCTGATGCCGACATCATCCACGATGATGTTTCCGTTCGCATCCGCACCGATTGATTTGTACACGAGTCCATTTATCGGCACAAGAACGCACGAATAGTTGAAAGACGGACTGCCGGAACATGTAACATCCACAAATACGAATCCGTCCTGGACGTTCTTCACCGTGTATGTGAAAGATTTTGCATCCAATTGAGATATCGTGTTGTTCTTGCAGTAATATGCATCATATGATTTCCACACATCGCCCTTTATGAATCCAGGGGTGTCAGATACAGGGAGTTCAGTATTCGTTGAACCGAGTAATGGTACAAACTGAGCATATGATGCGGAATACCATCCCTCATAGCTTTCTACACATGACAGCCACAATCCGTTCTCATTTTTTGATAAGGTGTAAGTCCCGTCAGCTGTTCCGAAATCTTCATTAATCTTCAAATTGAACGTGATGAGATCGTTGTTGTACGTTCCGATGAATTTCTCATCGTTGAACGCACCCATGACAATTCTGTTGTTTACACTTTCAATTTCAAGAATGATTCTCTCTTTGGATTTTGATACAGGCAGAGTTTCACTCGGGTCTGCGGTGTATGTCAGTTCGGTAACGTAGGTGCCGAGAAGATCCTTTCCGCCGTCTTTGGGCGTAACATTCTTCACTTTAACACAGCCGGTAAGGATGTTCTCGCTGTCGGTCTGAGATGCAAAACAATGAATGTGCATCTCATCCAAATCCGTTGACATTATTCCGTTGTACTGTCCGATGTATGATTGTTTGTCCTCCGTGAATGCAGATATGACTGATAATCTATATTCATCATCTGGAGTCGGAACAATCAGCATGATCCAATCGGATCTGTCGTCGCTGAATAAGCATTCTGCACTGACGACCGGACATCCGTCGATCTGTTCAATGAGGATGCTGAAATCCTTATCAGGTTTCGTATCGAAATTCAACACAGATTGTTGTTTTCCGAAGAATACATTGCCGTCCAGGTCTGGTACTGACGGTATTTCACTGCCATTCTTGCTCAAGGTGAGTATTACTGATGCCAGACCATCATCCCTTGCAGCGACCGATGAAAGTATTATGCCGTCTTTGAACGGCGTGAGGTCATTGATCAGGACCCTTCCGTCATCTATGACAGCTGCATTCTTCTGCCATCCATCACCGATTGGAACGGATATCGTTTTCACAATGTGTTCTCCATTGGGAAATGACATAGTGTAGAACATGAAACCGTTCTCGGTCTTGTCTATTTTGACTTTCCAGCCATCTGCTTCGGGGCCTTCTATAGGGTCGTAATTTTTGAAAGCGTATATGCTGCGCCCTTCGAATGTGTCTCCGGCCTTTAGGTCAAAATTATAACAATAATCTCCGACAGATGTGCCGTGTCTGGTATACAATTTGCTGGTGACCTCTACCTTACCATTGTTATCAGCGATGGTGTTTATTGTGAGTATGTTACCGTCGAGGAAGCCGTAGCTGTATGTTGTTTTATTGACATCGTCAGCGATATATGCGAATGTATCTCCGCCTACTGAAATGGCCACATCTGTACCGTATATGTTGAGTTTGGCAGAATAGTCAGATATCTTCCCTATCGTGATCTTTTCTTCTTCCTTAGGCATGATTATTGTTTCAGGGGAGTCATCATAACTGGACTTAATGAATTTCTGAAGTTCCCACTCGCCGTAGATATTCTCCTTGGTATCATTATCGTGACTTCGACATATTGTGATGATGTCGGGCAAAAGCGGATAGCTAACGCTGATGTGTTGCGAAATCAACTATTTCATAGATTCATTCGCTTATGTAACCTAACAGATATTGTGGATTGATCTGCAGTGCGTCAGTGAT
>JAZRYJ010000041.1:0-5722 GCA_045600635.1 Candidatus Methanarcanum sp. | reverse complement strand
GTCGGTAATGCGGTCGGAATCTTCGTAGGTATATGATCTGTCAAGATAAGTGACAAGAATGTTATTCGGGTGTTCCTCGACACTGTTGCGGAATGCTTCGATTATATCGTTGAATCTGAGCTTCTTCTCCGTGGCGTTGATTCTCTCAGCCGACTCGATGTCGGCCTTCGATGTGTAACTTATGTCGGAAAGCCTTGTGCACGACATCATGCCTTTCATTACAGAAGTGAAGACGTCGGAGAATCTTTTCGCTATACCCGCATATCTGCCTTTGTAGATGATCTCCAGAATGACATCGTTCTCCTTGTCTCCCACCTTAATTGAGAAGTCCTCGGCCAATTCTTCATTGATCTCGGCCTCGAACTCGTCATCACCCAGATTGTCCACTCCGACGGCATATTGGAACATGACGTTAGGTTTCACGCCATATTCGTTCGCAAGAAGTCTGAACGGATATGTGTCATTCCCAATGGCTCCAAGATACACCTCCGAGACCTTGTTGACGTAATCCGCCACCAGCCTATCCGAACAATCTATATGTATGGGAAGAGTCTTAACGAACATTCCCATTTTGTTTTCCAATCCTTGGATGTTTCTTCCGTTCTCTATCAAACAAAATACGGCATCGGAACGGCCGGTGAATCTTGAAAGCGAATAAGCAAACGCCGCCGCGTAAAATGCTCCGGATGTTGTTCCGATTTTCCTAGATGACGTGGCCACATCGCTAGGTTTAATCTTGATTCTTTTTCTCATCAATCCGTTGGGGCCCTGCGTCACGTCCGGAATCAAACCCGGATCTGTGTCGCAGTCGCATAACATTCTTGCAAAGAATTCTTTCGCTTTTTCGTAACGGTCCGTTCCCCTGACGAACTCATCATATGACGATTGCATGAGGAATCCTGTGTCCACTTCGACGTCTACACCGGACATTATTTTGTTTACTGTGCTTTCTAACACTGATGTGGATGTTCCGTCGAACACCACGTGACTAAGATATATGGAAACGAAACCGTTCTTTATGCCGAACGAACAGACGTCCTTGGTCAAATCCAACCTTTCCGGTTCTCCATGTGTGACTTTCGGATAAGAATCGCAATATAACCACGGAACCCCTCCGGTGTTTTCGATGCGCCCCTTGAGCACGGGATGTGCTTCGACCAATTTGGAAATCAATCTCTCGATCTCGTTCTCCCTCATACCGTGAGTATTGATTGAACCGCGAAGCAGATATGTACCTTCGTTCCCGTGCAGTTGTATATCCAAATATATGTTGAGTTGACTTTCCGACAAAGGACAGCCGGTACTCAGAGTATACTTTTGAGTAACGACTTCGGATTCGATGTTTGAACTTGCTATCGCTCTTGGCGTACGCAGTTTGAGAATATCCGCAACCTGCACGGAACGTATGATATTCTGTACCTTTATCGCTCTGAGAGAGTCTCCGCCCAATTGGATAAAGTCATCGTCGATACCTATCTTTTCCATGCCCAAAACTTCCGCGAATGCATCACAAATTACCTTCTCATCATCCGTGCGCGGAACGATATATTCGCTACGCAATGATGACAAATCGGGCTTCGGAAGTGCATACTCATCAATCTTTCCGTTGATGTTCAATGGTATCTTGTCTATCTGCATAATGAACGATGGCACCATGAACTGAGGTTTCTTCTTCGACACGAAATTACGCAATTCTGTTGGGTCCAACTCAATGTCCGCAATCACGTAAGCGCATAACAACTTGGTACCGTCGACATTAACAGCTCTTACGATTGCGGTCTTCACTTCCGGAATCAATTTGAGTACGTCTGCTACCTCGGTCAATTCCACGCGGTTTCCGCGTATCTTGACCATTCCGTCTTTCCTTCCGAACAGTTCGATGCGCCCTTCTGTAGAATATCTGCCTACGTCACCGGTATGCCTAAGTCTGTTGTAACCATTCTCTGATGTGAATTTGTTTATCGTGAATCCACCCGATACTTCCACATATCCTGCGGCCACCATCGGGCCTGCGGCGCATATCTCGCCTATTGCTCCTACCGGCACCTGTCTGCCTTCGCTATCTAAAATGTAAATTTTCGTACTGTCGGTATGTGGCCCCAGATCCGCATCGGACCTCCTCTCGCTTATTCTGCTGATAATCATATTGGGGCTTTCAGATTGTCCGTAATCACAGAACACCTCCGCACCGATGTTCTTGACGGATCCTAACATTTCTCCCGGAGTAAAGAAATATTTCACATTAGTCCCATCCACGGCGGACGAATACGCCCTGAACACCGGTGACGGGATGATTGCATGAGTGACTTTTTCATTTCTGAAGAATACATCCAAATTCTCCATGTCCATGCGTATCTCTTCTGGAACGACGGTGACTGAGGCCCCGCAGGTCAATGGGGCGAATATCGAATCGTAATGCGGAGCATATCCGGGACTCACATAGAATGCCGAAACGCTATCTTCGAACAAATCGGTGTTTCTTCTGTACCAATCCGATGCGCATGCAACGTTTCCGCGTGTCACGATTATGCCTTTGGGCTTTCCTGTCGTACCGGAAGTGAATAACAAGACGAACGGATCGTCATCCGAATAATTCATATGCGGCTTTCCGTCCCTGTGTTCCAATGTATCCACATACACCGGTCTGAATGCGGAAAGCTTGTCAAAACATTCCTTTATTGTGAGTAATGCCACTGCTTTGGAACCTGCGATCATTTCGCAGATTCTTTCCTGAGGATACGTTATATCAATCGGAAGATAGGCAGCGCCGGCCTTTACCACTGCCATCGGCAGGATGACGGACCATTCGCTTTTCGGCACGCATGTGGCAACGATGTCTCCACTGCCTATACCCATTTCTTCAAGATAGATTGCCAACGAATCGGTGATGGCATCGAATTCCGAGTAGGTGTATTTTCTGCCTTTGAACGTGACTGCGATGTTGTCTGAGAATACTTCGATAGAACCTTTGAACATACCGACAACATCGTCGAACAAGGGCATTGTGGACAGAGAATTGAATTCCTTTAGCATATTCATGCTTTCTTCGGGTGTGTAATCTATCTTGGAAAGCTTAGTCTGCAATGACAATCCTTCGGCTATCATCGAGACAGATCTCAGGAACGACTTCATCAGTTGATGGGAATATTTTCCGGAATCGTAATCCGCCACAAGTTCGAATCCGTTATCGGTCCTGAATACATACACCGTTATGTCGGACATCGTGTCCGTCCTCTTTCCGTTCAGAACGTACGAAACATCGGAATTCAATCCGAGACCGCGATCTATGAAATCTATGGTCAGCATATTGGATCCGACACCGTAATCGTTGGCGATGAACCTGTATGGATAGTTCTGTTCCATGCTCTCCAATATGATTTTCTGGACATTCTCCATGTATTCTTTGCTGTCATCGATATTGGAGATGCGCAACGGCAATATGCGAATGAACAATCCGACGGCGTCTTTGTATTCCAGCCTCTGCCTTCCGCTGTCGACTATGTTCAATGTGCAATAATCTCCGCCGGTATACTTCGACAGGGTATACGCTATCGCCGAAGTTATGAAAGTGTTGGGGGTTATGCCTTCGGGTATTACAGGAACTCTTACTGTTTCTTCGAGTATTGTGGCACTTGGATGCTCATACACATCGGGCTCCAATTTCACGATATCGTAGCCGGAGAACATATCGTTATGGTATCTCTCGCCTTCTCTCATCGTGTCGGCCGATTCGTCAGTGCACATGAACAGGACGTTGTCCTGTTCCAAAACCTTCCCTTCGATGCATGCATCAATCCTCTTCTGCAGTATGCCCAATGAGATTCTGTCTACCACTAGGTGACTGACCTTCACTACCGCAGTGACGTTAACATCATCTTCGTAAACGCCCGCTATGTACATACGTCCGTTGCGGACGTCAAGTTTTCTTTCAAGGAAAGTGTCAACGTTATCGATTGTTTCAACCATCGGTCCAGGGACACCCACCATGTACGGAACGTCGCGATCCTCAATCTTCACGTTGAAACAACTGATTGACTGAAGAACGGAAGAAAGTGCCTTCAAAAGCTCGGATTTGCCTATCTTCGATTTCGGATATTCTCTGTATACAGTGGCATCGAGTGCCGAGGAATCTGGGTCATCGATGAAGTCCAAGTACAAACTCAGTTGGTTCTCGGTGAGTGGACATTCCACCACAAGCATCGTTTCCAAATCGGACTGTATGTTCTTCAGCCATAATTCGAATGCCTTTGGAAGCCTGATATCGACGGTATGTCCGCTTATTATTATTCCTTCATCGTCGCAGTCGTGTATATTGAACGATGTGATGTCTCCAAGGGACAGATCGAATGTGACTCTTCCAACGGATATGTCCTGTACGGAAGAGAACAATCCATTCTCGTACAGAAACGCCGTACTGAGATAGTTGAAGGTAATGTCGGGAATCTTATCCATAAGATGTTCGCGATTGATTATTCCGTACCCTATGCCTCCCCTGGGGACATCATGCAAAGCCTTCCTTACGGTACGAATATCTTTGATTGCTCTTCCGCTGACATTCAATGTGAGCGGATACACATCGGTGAACCATCCGACCGTACGATCGACATTGACGAGATGACGGCCGTGTCCCTCCATGCGTATCGACAATGAATCCTTGCCGGTAATGTCTCTGTACGCCTCGGCGAATGCTGTCAAAAGGATGTCAATAGTATCGAATCCGTAAACGTTGCCCGCGATATCCGATATCTTTACATCCGACAGTACAGAGAATGGAACGGATTCGCCGTATCCAGTGTTGTCTGTGTTCCTTGTGATCTTGGACCAGTATTCCCTGTCATATGCCGACGCATCGTCGGAAAGGTATTCGGAATGTGCATCCAGCCATTTCTGATACGGTACGGTCCTGCAGGGCAACGACGGTTCTGTACCGTTGCTTACGGAAAGACATGATGACGTAAGATCATCGAGTATTATCGACCATGATATTCCGTCCACCACCATATGGTGTATCGTGATGAACAGATACCGTTCCTTTCCGATTGTGATCAGCGAACAGGCCATCAGCTTTCCGTCGCCGAGGGATAGCGAACCCTGGAGGGAATCCATGTATTCCGTCGCCTCCTCCTTGGATGTAAATCTCTTTTCCGTTACCGTGCATACGGACATCCCCGGCTCCCTTACGTAGTGCTCTTTGCCGTATACGGCACGCAGCATATCGTGACGATCTGTAACGCAATCCAACGCCTTCTGCAAAGTTTCGATGTCGATCCTTTCCTTGCAGCGGAGCAGCATGGACTGGTTGAAACGATCCCTCTGCTCCTTCGTGCCCAAGGACATGAACAACTCCTGCAACGGTGAAAGTCCTATGGGGCCGGAATACGAACCCATGTCCTCCGCCAAGAAGAGTGACGGAGATATCGCACGTATCGTGCGTTTGGAGATGACATCACTTACATTGACGGTAATGGCATATGAGCGACATAACGATGCCAAACGGATGGCTTTGAGGGAATCTCCGCCCAATTGGATGAAATCGTCGTCTATCCCTATTTTCTCCATTCCGAGGACACTGGAGAAGGCTTCGCAAAGCCTGCGCTCATTGTCGTTCCTCGGAGCAACGTATTCGTGACGCAGGGCGGATGTATCCGGTCTTGGCAACGCGCGTCTATCCACCTTTCCGTTGACGTTCAGCGGAATCCTGTCCAATTGTATCACGAAGGAC
>JAZRYJ010000040.1:0-6431 GCA_045600635.1 Candidatus Methanarcanum sp. | reverse complement strand
ATACTTAATATATATTGGATAGCTTTGCTATCCAATTATAATTAAGTATTAATTATTAAAAACAAAAGAACGACAGGATCCGAAACGTGAGAAATGAAAGAAAAATCTCAAAAATTCAAAATGAGGGTTTCCTCAAAGCCGGTCAATGGACATCTTTTTATATGGACTACCTATTCTTGAAACACATGGCAAAAAAGAACGATGGTGGTTTCCAGTCACAGGCGGGTCTTGTCAGGTATTTCGATACCGAGAATGATAAGTCAGTGAAACTCAGCCCCAAACTCGTCGTAGGTATCGCAGTCGTGTTCGCAATAGTCATCCTCGTGTTGAACGTCGTCGTACCGATGAACTGAAACCATTTACCTTTCTATCAAATTTCAAATCAATACCGATTAGACGATATGATTTTTCGATTATGATCGATCGGGAATTTCATCCCCGTATTTCTTTTTGAATGCTGTCTTCAACATTATCGGAGCTATGATCGTGGTTATGACGGACATCAGGATTATGATGGTATACAGATTCGTGAACTGATATCCCACATACGTTAATCCCAATGTTGCAACAACGATTCCGACCTCTCCCCTCGGGATCATACCGATTCCGATGATGTTCATCGATTTGAATGACATGGTTTTGTCTCCCAGTCTGGAACCCAATCCGCAACCGACATATTTTCCGATGATAGCCAATACCAAAACGATGATTGTCGCCAATATAACATACGACTTCAGATCTCCGACGCTGACCCTCAGTCCCACACACACGAAGAAGAATGACAGTATCAGCTTATTAACTGTCTCGAAGTTCTCATTCAGCTTCCATTCCTCCGCACGTTCTGAGAACAGCATACCTGCGAAGAATGCACCTATAATGGATGCCAAGGATATCTCTTCTGCTACGATCGCAAAGAAGAAACAGATGACGACAGCTATCGCAAAGATACTCACATTCACCCTTTTCCTGTTTGGATTCTCCGCTCTTCTCTTTTCGATATAGTCTGATATCTTTTCAGTGAGGTAAGGTGCCACCTTGCCCGCAAGCAACAGCATGATTATCACGAAAGCGAATGCGATGATGATCGTCGTGACTATACTCATGACATCGATCTCACCGCCTCCCTTCTCAGATGATTTCTGTATGCCGAGAACTATGGCGAGAACTATCATTCCGAGGACATCATCAATGACCGCAGCCCCGATGATTATCTTGGACTCTCTCGCATTCATCAATTTCATATCCTTTATGACACGGGCCGTGATGCCAACACTAGTGGCAACCATGGCAGCACCCAGGAACAATGAGCTCATCAGGTTCTCTGGATCATAGAAGAAGTAGACATAGATGAAACCGAGTACTAATGGCAGAATGACTCCCAATAAAGCGACTATGAAAGCGACTTTGCCTATCTTCAAAAGTTCCTTGACACGTGTCTCGAGACCAACAGTGAACAGAAGGAACATTATTCCCACTTCACCGAGGAAATTGAGTATGTTCGCCGTTGTGGACCATTCGCCGTCATTAGGCATAAGGATGCCCAACATCGATGCGATGGATTGATCTCCGATCACAATGTTAGCAAGCAATACACCGATAATGATCTCTCCGACAAGTCCGGGAATACCGAATCTTTCGAAGATGACCGAAGCTAGCATCGCCAATACAAAAACTATCAGCAACGTCAGTAGTACACTCGCTAACTCCATAATTGGCGTATATTATTCGTAAATAAAAAGGAGACGATGCCAACCGATATTCCAGGTTGGCCTCTTCTCATCAGAATGGTGGTTTTACAAGGATTCCCTGTTCAGTTGTTGAATTTCTGATGACTTCATCAACAGCACGATCGTCATTCTCTTCGATCGGTTTACTGTTACCAATGATGAAGTTGAATCTAGAACCTTTGTTAACCTGAGATGTGGCGACAAATGCAAAATTGAATGTCGTCGATACCGT
The DNA here is from genome assembly GCA_045600635.1 of Candidatus Methanarcanum sp. Taxonomy (GTDB): domain Archaea; phylum Thermoplasmatota; class Thermoplasmata; order Methanomassiliicoccales; family Methanomethylophilaceae; genus Methanarcanum. The sequence continues at coordinate 4,472 of JAZRYJ010000040.1, read as the reverse complement.
GTTAATTATCTCGACATCTTCAATCTCTTCTGCGACTGTGACCTCAGGGACTGCGATCTCTTCTTCAGTTGATTCTTCGAATGCCTCTGGGACAAGTTCTGGCATGATGTCACTGACGATTATATCGGCTGCCAATGACTCACATACATCATCTATGAATGGATCGTAGAACTCTATCTCTGTCTCTTCTTGTGAGAATTCTGTGAATTCTGAGATGACATATTCAGGCGGTTCCGTGAATGCCTCTGGGACAAGTTCTGGCATGATGTCACTGACGATTATATCGGCTGCCAATGACTCACATACATCATCTATGAATGGATCATAAATCTCAACGGACACCTCCACTGATTCGAACTCAACGAATTCTGATATCACATGTTCCGACGGTTCAATGAATGCCTCCGGTACAAGTTCCGGCATCACTTCATTTACGATGATGTCAGCAGTGAGTGTTTCACATATGTCATCGATAAACGGATCGGATGGTTCAACGAATGCCTCCGGTACAAGTTCCGGCATCACTTCGTTTACAATGATGTCAGCTGCCAAAGTTTCGCAGATATCCTCGATGAATGGGTCATAGATTTCAATGGATGTTTCTGCCGATTCGAATTCTGTGAACTCTGAGATGACATATTCCGGCGGTTCAATGAATGCCTCCGGTACAAGTTCCGGCATCACTTCGTTTACGATGATGTCAGCTGCCAAAGTTTCGCAGATATCCTCGATGAATGGATCATAAATCTCAACGGACACCTCTACTGATTCGAACTCAGCGAATTCTGATATCACATATTCCGGTGGTTCAATGAATGCCTCCGGTACAAGTTCCGGCATCACTTCATTTACGATGATGTCAGCTGCCAATGTTTCGCAGATATCCTCGATGAATGGGTCATAGATTTCGATGGATGTCTCCTCACATGAAAATTCAACAAATTCTGAGATGACATATTCAGGCGGTTCAATGAATGCCTCCGGGACAAGTTCGGGCATCACTTCGTTTACGATGATGTCTGCAGCGAGTGTTTCACACAAATCGTCTATGAATGGATCATAAATTTCAACTGATACCTCCACTGATTCGAACTCAGCGAATTCCGATATCACATATTCCGGTGGTTCAACAAATACCTCCGGTACAAGTTCCGGCATCACTTCGTTTACAATGATGTCTGCAGCGAGTGTCTCGTAAAGGTCGGTGAAATACGGATCCTCCGTCTCTTCAACAGCAGGTATATCTTCTGGTTCGAATACATCTACCTCGTTGATATTTTCCTCAGAGAAATCGAACCTCTGTTCAGTGAACACCTCTACGACTTCACAATCAGATGTTGCTGCTACATTCTCCGTAACGGGTTGTTCAATGACTGCTGGAACTTCCAACTCATCAACAAAAACATCCTTCTGTTCTTCAGATATCTTCTCTGCGAACTCGGGTTCTACAATCTCTTCCACAACCTGTACATCGGTTGTTTCCTCGACACATGCTTTCTCAGTGAGAGGCACATCCACCATTTTTTCAACAGGTGTTGATCTTTCAGACTTTGCAGCACCAGAATATCTCCTGATGTCCGTTCTGAAGGTCGGCTTTCTCGCCATGCCGATCCTGGCCATTCTCTTGGACTCAGCCGTGATATTCAGGCCCGTCACTGACTCGACTGATCCCAATACGGAATCGTATATCATCCTGAACCCTGCTTTTACACCGACACGCGGCTTGTCAGCAGAGCTCTTGCTCTTCAGGTTCAATGAACCCATGCTATCCCATCCAAGTGAAATGTAGGTGCAACTTATTATTTAATTGTTAAGTACTGTGTCAGCCCCTTACGAACTTAATGTAATCTGCTTTTCCTGTAGAATAGATGTCCCCGACCATCGATTTCATGGTGTCTGAGTCTGATGAAATGATCATGATGTCGAGACATTTCTTATCCATCAGATGTGAATGCAGCTGAGTCTTTATCTGGGACTCGTACCTGTGCTGTATCGAATTGAGATCGCTGTGATCGCCGTGTACAACTATGAGGACACCTTCGACATGTCCGGATATCTCCGACATCTCCTTCATCTCAGTGTCAGCAGCTTTTATCGAATGCCTTATAGCCTCACTCCTGCCCTTCAGACCATAGTGGGCTGTGATCTCGTCCAATGTCCTTATGTTATCATCTGTCAATGATGCGCTGACAATCGTCATAGTACCACGTTATTAACTTTGAACAATATACAGATGTAAAGTTATTAACTTTCTCATAACATTTTAATAACATATCTTGATTCAGACACGATGGATCAAGTTCTGATGGAGGTCATTTGCTGCATATGCCTAGTTGTAGCTTCGCTCATCGGTGCCTACATCCCATTCATAAAAAAATTGGATGATGAGAAGATCCATCTTCTGATAGCATTGAGTGCAGGTATATTCCTGGGGATACTGTTCTTCCTGCTCCTTCCGGAAGCAATGGAAGAAAGTGTTGAGGATAACATCGAACCGCACTACATCATGATGGTCGTACTCATCGGATTTTTACTCATCCTACTCATAGATGTTATCATAAAGCATTTCCATGGTGTTAGTTGCGCATGTGAGTGCCACAATGAGGAGCACAGTCACAACATGGCCTCTCTGTCGGCATTCATCGGTCTTGCGGTACATGCATTCGTGGACGGTCTTCTGATTGCGACAGCAGGTATGTTCGAGAACCAAGAAATCGTATTCCTGACACTGTTCGGTTTCTGTGTCCATAAGTTCATCGAATTGTTCTCACTTTCATCGACATTCCTTCTTACGAACCTCGAAAAGAAAGACATCATGAAATATCTCCTGGTATTCACATGCATAACTCCTCTGGGTATGCTGATCTCCGGATTGTTCTTCAACAATGCTGTTGATATCGCAACAAGCATTCCGTTCGCATTCTCCGCAGGTACCTTCATGTACGTTTCATTCTGTCAGATGATTCCCGAAGCATTTCACAGAAAAAAGAACACAGTTGCATCATTCGTGCTTTTGATGGTCGGTATCGCTGTCGCTGCTGTCGTATTTCTTGTATTCGGGCATCAACACTGATATATTGTTACAACATAACCAGAGCTGAATGATAGACAGCATGTGGTTCTGGATTGTATTCATCGCCATCATGGCTATACTGATGGCCTTCGATCTCGGTCTTTTCAACCGTAAATCCAAGAAGATATCAGCTTCCAGAGCCGTCAAGATGACTGTCCTGTGGATCTCCATTGCTGTTGCATTCGGTATCTTCATCCTTGTCGAGATGGGCACAGACAAGGCTGTGGAATTCTACACAGGATACATCATCGAAGAAGCGATGAGTATCGATAACCTGTTCGTTTTCATTCTAATCTTCGGATTCTTCGCAATTCCTGAGGAATATCAGCACAAAGCGTTGTTCTACGGTATATTCGGAGCTCTTGTGTTCAGGGGGATCTTCATTTTCGTCGGTGCAGCTTTGATCGAGAAATTCGAATTCGTCCTGTACATCTTCGCAGTGATACTTCTCATCGCTGCCGTAAAGACGATGATCAAAAAGGACGATGATGTAAAACCGAACAAATTGGCTGTATTCCTGTCAAAAAAACTGCATTCATCACCTGAATTGGACGGAGATAAGTTCTTCACCAGGATTGATGGAAAATTGGTGATGACCCCGCTCCTGCTGTGTGTGATCGTCATTGAACTTTCAGATGTCATATTCGCAATCGATTCCGTCCCTGCCGTTTTGGCGATAACTACGGACACTCTGATTGTCTATACATCGAACATCTTCGCCATAATGGGTCTGAGATCACTGTATTTCGCAATAAGTTCTGCATTGGTCTCGCTGAGATTCATGAAATACGGTCTGGGTCTTATATTAGCATTCGTTGCTGTCAAAATACTCGTATCCGGTTTTGTGAGCATATCTGTCTTCGTATCACTCGGTGTAATCGTAGGAATACTTGCAGCAACCGTCATCCTTTCATTGATCTTCAAAGAAGAACAAAATACCACAGCGTGAGCATAACTCACGCTGAAGTTGTTATGAATTTGTTTTATGGAAACCGATCAGTTCTTCGACCAGATGTTACCGGAATGACTGCGTGTCTCAACGATACGTACCAGCCCTCTGAGACGAAGACCTTTAAGGATGCCGCTTACTTCTCTTGGGTTGAGACCGAGAGAATCACAGATATCCTTAGCGGTACAGTTTCCATTCGATTCAATGACGCTCAGTACTTTCTTTGCTTTTTCAGATCTTGCTGCGCTCATTTGAATGCATCCTCCGAACCCCGTTCAACCTATCAGAATATAAAGGTTACTCAAAAATGGCGCTCTTAGAATTTGTGGGGTTGCTTATAAATGGTTTCGGTAACTGATCTTCAAAGTATTCGCTGCGCTCACACTTTGAAATCCTCGGCCGACTGCGTCGGCCTGCGGGAGAAGATAGGCTCCGCCAACGTTCCTTTTA
>JAZRYJ010000039.1:0-1072 GCA_045600635.1 Candidatus Methanarcanum sp. | reverse complement strand
TTTTCCACTTCATTGATTAGGAACTTCTCAAGACTGCTTGATGCTGCGGATATGGCACTGTTGATCTGCGAATAATATGATGGACCCAGATACGGTACTTCTAATTTGAATCTGAAATCGTGTGTCGGTGTAACAATCGCTGAGAGAGATTCAACGACCTTACTTGATACAGCACCGATAGCATTTCCGACCTCGTTATGTTCAGGGAACATTACGGTGGTATTCAGTCTCTTTCCGACATCCTCCATGAGGTATCTTGACGGAGCACCTACTCCGATGATTGGCACATTGATATGTGCCAGCATATTGAACGGATCTTCTTTGTTCTGGAAAGATGACATTCTTCTGATGAACATATCTGTCTCACGGTTTCTCCATTTTCCATCCATCGTATCGTTGACCATCTTATCCAATATTGCTTCTGCCACTCTTGTTCTGGCTTCCTCCATCATCAAAGTGGCGGCCTGTTTCATGGTCATACCGAATTTTTCAGAGATGGCATGGATTCCTGCCTCTGGACCTTCGTGATTACCAACATCCAAAAGATCCAGATACACCATGAGATCGGTCGGAGTCATCGATGACATTTCCACTATGCGTTCGCTGACAAGATGATCCAATTCCTTCTTGATGTCCCACAATCCTTCGGCTGCATTCATGACCTCCATGTAGCTCATTGCATTGTGATTCTCCATACCTTTCAGTACGATTCTTTCACGATCAGTGATCGCAGAAAGATCTGCATTCTCTCTTAATCTGTAGTAATCATAGACATCATTGTGCATGATCTTCGGTATGATATCAGGATGATCTGCTGTGAATGTGCACAGTGGGATGACACGCATCGGTCCAAATACGAATCTTCCGTCGACCACTGATACTCTGGAATCTCCTCCTAATGCTATAGTGTACATGTCGACGGCCTTGACACGTGTCCTCCAGTCTCCAATCTCAGCACCTGTGTACTGGATCTGAGGGTATCCTTCCTCTACGACAGCGATATCAGTGGATGTTCCTCCGATATCGACAACGACGAAATTCTCATGTCCGGAGAGCATCTTTGCACCCATCG
>JAZRYJ010000038.1:0-4224 GCA_045600635.1 Candidatus Methanarcanum sp. | reverse complement strand
AAAAGGAACGTTGGCGGAGCCTATCTTCTCCCGCAGGCCGACGCAGTCGGCCGAGGATTTCAAAGTGTGAGCGCAGCGAATACTTTGAAGATCAGTTACCGAAACCATTTATAAGCAACCCCACAAATTCTAAGAGCGCCTAATATTAGGAACAATCAAATACACATTAATCAATGAATTCACAGGTACACGTGACTGATGAAAAATTGTTGAAAGAGCTCAAGAATCTCAGAGCAAAATTGAAGAAAAAAGGCGAAAAAGAGACGGGACGTGTGCCAAAAATATGCAGCGATGAAGCTTTAGTCAATATGGTTGAGATGAAACCAAAGACATTGGATGATCTTTTAGGCATCCCTGGTATTGGAAAGACGTTCGTCGATGAATACGGGCAGCAATTTCTTGATGTTATCGAAGAAAATACAGTCAGCAACGACAAATCCAAAGTAACTGAAGTAGATGACAGATCACTTAACGTTCTGAAAACATTGGAAAACAAATTAGTGTCATTGAACGGAATGAATCCACTGTTATTTTCAGGCAAACCATCTAACAAAAAACTCGTCGATATGTATGGAATCTGTAATGAGTCGTTAATTGACATTGTCTGCAGAGAAAAAGACTCGATAACCATTTGTGACACTGTCGCAAATAATTCTCTGACATCCATCTCCAACTATCGCGCAGTAAATTCACTCACACGTGAGATTGATAAAGATATGAGGGACAAAGGAGAGAACCATCTCTATCTTGCCTATCCATTTGTCATAGGAAAACTGCCTGGGGATGATTTTGAAGTACGTGCACCCTTAGTACTCACTCCTGTGAAAACGGAAAAGACTGCCGTGAAAATCACTCTATCATATGATGATTCCAGGGACACTGTGTACAACCGCACTCTCCTGTTAGCATTCATCAAATTCAACAAAATCACGAAAATTCTGGAAGATGATGTTGTTGACAATCTTGCAAGAAGAGGATTCCTGCAACGTACATTGCAGTATTATTCCGACACCGGCATGAAGATCAACACTTCAGACGAATACGGTCCTGGTCCGTTCAGAAGTTATCTGAAAAAAAATTTCCCGAAATTTTCGAATGGTGAGCTGTATCTCGAAGAAGCGATTGCATTGGGTAAATACCCAATCTGCACCAATTCGATACAGAAAGATTTTGATGAAATCATACAAACCAGGGAAGTCAACGAACTGGTATCGGATTTGCTCAGATCATATGAAGAACAAAGCGACTTCTATGCCAAATCATTCACCGGCATCGAGAATATCAAATTGGATAAAGAAGACATTCCTGAAAAAGAACTGTTCTACATTAACAATCTGAATACGTCACAGGAAAAAGTCCTGTATTCCGCAAAAAAATATGACGAACTTGTCGTACAGGGCCCTCCGGGTACAGGAAAATCTCAGACCATAGCCAGTCTGATATCGTGTTTTGTAAACGACGGCAAAACAGTACTGATGGTCTCTGAAAAGAAAACGGCATTGGATGTTGTATACTCAAGATTGGGAAATCTCTCAAAATATGCAATGCTCATTGATGATGTCAACAACAAAAAACTGTTCTATGATCAATTGTCAAAACTGATTGTGAGAAGAGACATCGGTGACATCGAAAAAGAAAGAATAGATCATGTGTCATCAGATATCGATGACAACATCACCAATCTGCAATCAATCGCAGAAAAACTCTATTCTCCTGGTTCATTCGGAGTGGAACCATACAAACTCTATGAACAATGCAACAGAAAAATGATCGAATCCATGCCTGAAGAGATCATTTCGGAAACGATGACGAGATGCAACAAAGAGATCGCTCATATCCAATATGGAGAACTTTCCAACATATACAGTGATTTCACAAGAGAAAGATTCCTCAGAGACCTCAGGAGATGTGATGAACTCAGGACTGCGTATCCATATCTGGAAAAAATACTGAACGGATTGTCGGACATGGATGTCGCCGAAGCCAGATCTGCAGTGAGAGAAGCTGATCATATAGCTATGGATTTCAATAACAGAGGATTTTTTGGCAGATTATTCGGAAAAAACAAAACAAAAAAGAATATTGTAGAAAAAATAAGCAGATATTTCAAAGGCGATCTGACGAGTATAGCATCCGACATTATATCAGGACATTCAAATGAAATTATCGCGGCTATAGAACAATATGATGAATATGCCTCATTGGCACTTGTAAGAGAGAAAGCATCGGACAACTGTCGCAAATATCTGCACGTTATGAATTCCGTGCCTGATGAGATAACAGACAAAAACACATTCCTGTTCAACATAGCAATTTACACGCAAATAAAGAAATTTGAATCAGAGAACAGAGAACTATTCCGTACTATTGATGATTTCAACAGCATACTGAAGGAGATCGATTCCTCTATCGATGAGAAAAGGAAAGAAACCTGCGAACTCACAGAGCTGGTCCTAGCAGACAGTGTCAACAAAATGTTCGAATCCAAGCGTTACAAAGACATCGAACATCAGATCAATGGTGCTAAACGCAAATGGACTGTAGGAAAATTCATCGGAAGATTCCGTGTGGAACTGTTCGGAAGCATAAAAATCTGGATGATGACGCCGGAAGTCGTGTCAGAAATCATTCCTCTGAAAACTGGACTGTTCGATCTGCTGATATTCGATGAAGCCTCACAAATGTTCATCGAGAAAGGTTTGCCGGCAATATTGAGGGCAAAAAAAGTAGTCATTGCCGGAGATCAGAAGCAATTGCGTCCCAACAGTCTGTTCAGCGGAAGGATAGAGATAGAAGCTGACGAAGACGATGACACTGTGGTACTTGATGAAGAGAGCCTGTTGGATCTTGCAATGGCAAAATACAATGATGTTCTTCTGAATTTCCATTATCGTTCCAGATATGAAGAATTGATAGCATTCTCCAACCATGCATTCTACAACGGAAGATTATACGTTTCTCCGAATTCTGAAAGACTCACCGAACCGCCGATAAAAGTACACAGAGTGAACGGTCTGTGGGCAGATCGTTCCAACAGGGCTGAAGCACAAAAAATAGTAAAATTACTGAAAGAATTCTTCACAAACAGAAAGAACGGTGAAACAATAGGGATCATCACATTCAACAGTGAACAGCGCGATCTGATAGAAGATGAAATCGATGCTGAGAGAACGAAAGATCAAAAATTCAATCAGATTGTTACTTCAGAATACACCCGTAAAAGTGATAACGGTGAGGACATAGGACTGTTCATCAAGAACATCGAAAATGTGCAAGGTGATGAACGTGATGAAATCATATTCTCAACCGGATATGCCAAAGACTCGTCCGGACGTTTCAGACAAATGTTCGGATTGCTTAACCAAAAAGGGGGAGAGAACCGTCTGAATGTAGCCATCAGCCGCGCTAAAAAGAAGATACAGATCGTTATGTCATTTCATCCCAACGATCTAGTGGTGGAGAACACCAAAAATGAAGGCCCCCGTCTGTTAAAGAAATATCTTCAGTATGCAATGGCAGTAAGCGATGGAGATACGGATTTATCCAGACAGATATTGTTATCACTTTCCGATACTTCAGAGAATGAGAACGTTCTGATCTTCGACAGCCCCTTTGAAGAAGAGGTTTATGATGCACTGAAGAAAAGAGGATATGATGTTGATACGCAAATCGGAATCGGAGGATACCGCATTGATCTGGCAATCAAAAAAGAAGGAAAATATGTTCTCGGTATAGAATGCGACGGCAGATTGTATCACAATTCCAAATCAGCAAGGGAAAGGGACTACCACAGACAGAAGTACCTCGAATCCAGAGGATGGAAGATCCACAGGATCTGGAGTTCCAACTGGTGGAACAACAAGGTTGCCGAACTGGACAAGATCGTCACGCTGATCGAAAGCACCGAATGAACCGGCATGGTCCCGTAGGGTCCGATTGCAAAGACCCAGCATACCGATATCAGTGCGTCTTCAGACCCTGCGGCAGCCTTCCGGTCCGCAGACCATTCCGCCCCTGACGGATTCGGCCTCTTCTTCGCTGAATGCTTTCCGGAGGATCCTCTTCATGTCGGCGGTATCGACGGCACCGGGGATGCCGTACTTCCTGTTGATCAGGATGAAAGGTACGGCGGACAGCCCTCTTGCTTCCGCCTCATCGGCACGGACCGCATCGGCATAGGCATCCGTTTCAAGAACGGAATCGATCTCCTCCCCGGTCATACCC
>JAZRYJ010000037.1:0-58028 GCA_045600635.1 Candidatus Methanarcanum sp. | reverse complement strand
TGTGCGGTTCATGTATCGCAGAGATAAAGGACATCTCAAGGGAGATCAAGGTATTGCTGAAATGTCTGGCCTACAACATCGATTGTCTATTCCGTTTGAGATTGGATAGATGGTTCATCGGAGGGTTTCAATGAGACTCAGCATTCGCATTAGTATTATAAGTAAAATAAGCGTTATAGTAGCCAGATAACAATGTGCGCACAACTTGGTACTGATCCCTCTGGGGTGAACAAAAGGTATTGAGTCAGTGCACACTCGACAAGAAGGAAGGTATTATTATGGCAGAGTGGGAGTCCAAAGAAATAAGGGAACTGAAAGTCGGAAGGTACGTCAACATCGATGACGAACCCTGTAAGATCGTTTCTATAGACACATCGAAACCGGGAAAACACGGATCCGCTAAGGCGAACATCGTCGCTCTCAGCATCTTCACCGGTGCAAAGAAATCATTGGTCGGTCCAGTCAGTGCCAAATGTCAAGTCCCTGTCATCGACAAGAGGAAGGGACAGATCCTGTACACACAGGACAATGAGGTCTCAATCCTCGATATCGAAACCAACGAGACAGTTACGATGGAGATCAACGAGGATCACGAGTGCTCACTTGAGCCGGGTTCGGAGATCCTGTACATCGTAGCAATGGACAGAATGAAACTCCTGTGAGGCCGGAAAATGCCTTTCGGTACCGTATTTGCAGATGCTGAATCCTCATATGACGAGGCGGACATCTGCATCTACGGTATCCCTTACGATAAAACAGCATGCTTCAAACCGGGTGCAAGAGAAGGCCCGGGTGCGATAAGACGTTGCTCATACAATTTTGAACAGACACATTTCGAACACGGTCGCAATCAGAGAGAATTGAAAGTATTCGATTACGGTGACTGTGATGATTTCTTCCATCCTGAAGACATGATAGAGGAAGTGAAATTCGTCATGGGTCCTGCCATCAGGGACGGTAAGTTCACCATAGCCATGGGTGGGGACCATTCAGGCAACATACCTATAATTCAATGCTTCGAAAACAAAGATATCTCCCTGATCTCAGTGGATGCGCATCTCGACTTCAGGGATGAATATATGGGAGAGAGGAACAGCCATGCATGCATCACAAGACGCGCGGCGGACCATCTCGGAACTGAGAATGTGTTCGTACTCGGTCCTCGTTCCATATCTGAAGAAGAATTAGATTCCGAAGAGATGATAGGATATGTTGATGCATATCAGATCCACGAGAAAGGAATGGAATGGGCTGTGAAGAAGGCGCTCGATTCCGTTAAGAATGAAAAAGTATACATCACACTCGACATCGACGGCGTAGATCCTGCATTCGCACCCGGAACAGGGACTCCCGAACCCTTCGGATTGCATCCGCTGGATGTTAAGAAACTCATAAACATGGCAGGGGAACGTTTAGTCGGATTCGATGTAATGGAAGTATGTCCTCCCGCTGATCCCACCGGTATAACGCCCATACTGGCAGCGAGATACATCAAAGAGGTCATGGCAGTGCATGCCAAGTACTTCAGATGCTGATTTTTTGATTATATTTCAGAAGTTCATCAATTCCTGAGCATGGTTATAGGGATAACGTACACTCCGTCCTCCCGTCTGTATGCCGCGGATCCCATACCTGTTATGACACAGAGGAATTCCGGAGCTTTTCCTTTGGGATCGTTGCGTATCATATTGTCGATATACAGAAGCTCATCAGCCGCTGAATCTATCTGATTGGTTCCGAGTTTTATCTCGAATGCCCCCCACCTTCCGTCCTTCATCTCCACTACAGCATCTATCTCGTTGCCACGTCCGTCACGATAATGATACAGACGGCCACTGTTGACGGCAGCATATATCTGGAGATCACGTTCACACATCGATTCGAAAAGGAATCCCAATGTGTTAAGGTCATTCATCAACATCTCTTCGCTTGCATTCAACGCTGCAACGGATAATGATTGATCCGTAAGATGTCTTTTGGGGGTCTTTCCTACGCGTACCGACGATCTCAGATTCGGATTGAAAGCAGGCTGATTTTCAATAAGATTCATCCTGTTCAACACTGCGATATAATTGGACACAGTCGAATCTTTGATTACATCGTCATCATATTCCCTGATATCGGATGCGATCTTAGAATCTGATGCCATCGTACTTTCATTGCGGGCCAACGATCTCAACAACATCATCATCCTGTGCGAATTCTTGGAAGAATCCACTCTCGGAAGATCGTTATTGCATATTTGACTGATGTACAGTTCAACACTCTGGATCCTATTCTCCAGTGGTTTGTCTATGTTGCCGGGCCATCCTCCGCTCATAATCAAACCGACGATCGTCCTCAACGAAACATTATCAGATGTTGTCGTTCTTATTTTTCCGTTAAAAAGGTCATTCAATGATACGGTTCCGCTTGAATCTCCGGACTCGTATAATGACATTGTGCGCATACGTACGGTTCCGATACGACCGAATCCGCTATGCAGCGGAGATGTTCCTAGTTCATCAGCTTTATGCTCCGGCGTGGATGAACCGCATAAAATGAAATGTCCAGTTCCCGGATTCATGTCTACGAATCTTCTGACTCCGTCCCATATCGCAGGACATTGCTGCCACTCATCGATAAGATGCGGATGTTCCCCGTCAAGAGTTATTGTCGGATCCAATCTGGCCAATCTTAGATTGCCGTAATTGTTTTCGATGGAATCGAGTGCAAATACACTTTTTGCATGTTTCATAGAAGTCCAGGTCTTACCGCAATACTTCGGTCCTTCAATGCTGATTGCACCGAAGGCATTGAGCAATGATTCGATCTTTGCATCAATCAATCTTGGACGATAATGTTCGTCTATCTGCACCATATGTTGTCAAATTCAATATCTGTACACTGTATTTAGATTTTATTACTATACAGGGTAAGATTTTCCTACAATACAGAGTAAGACTTTCCAAAATATCATCAAGATCATTGTATGTTATTTTTAAATAGCCACATTAATGGACATCATATCCTTTCTCTGATGTATCTGCTATGTCACTGTAATTATCTTCGCATTTGAAATTTTTGAGAATATCTTAAATTATTCAGACTCATTCTTTTCTTTTTTTCTGCGTCTGAAACTTATAATCTCCATTACGACTATGATCGCACACAGCACCATTACGATCATCAGAAGAATTCCATTGGCACCCATAAATGATTCCAGTGTGGTCTTCACACCGAATATGGTAAGTGCACTTATCAGGATCATCATACCGAATATCCTCCCTATATCATGTACGATATTGAATATCGCAGATACAGCGTTCCTGTCCTCTTTATCAACAGTAGAAAACATGTATGATGTATTTCCGGGAACGAATAATGAAGATGCTATTGCCACGGTTACGATGGCTACAACACATACCTCGAATACATCGTTGTCATTTGAAACAACAATGATTATAAAGGTAATTATCAACAAAATAGTACCGACCATAGGCAGTCCGGCAGAATTCTTTCTGAATATCCTGAATATTACAGGTGTCAGAACAGTCTGTATTATCGGTTTTGCACTATTCAAAATCGCTGCCAGCATACCTACGGTTATAGCTCCGAACACTATCATCTCTTTATCAAAAATCTGAAGGAAAGTGTTTGCCGAATTGGCAATTGCATATGTTATGACATAGAACAATAACGCCATAATCAGAGAGAAGATGAAGATCTTGTTACCTTTTAATTTCTCTGAATGGATCAATTTATTTTCAGATCTTCTGTTCAAAATGAAGAATACTGCCAAAATGACTGCGCCTATGATGGTCAAAACCATCGTATCGCCCGGTTTGAATAACCCCATGAGCAGAACAAACGATCCGGCCAGATACATCAAATGTAAGATGTAAGGTATCTTTCTCTCTGTATCACTGGATTTGATATTCTCATTTCCTGATACCGCATATATTCCCAATGCACAGAAAGGAAGTATCGAAATGAACATGACCTGCCATCCGAAAGAAGCGGTGATCAAATACGCCAGTATCGGCCCTACGATGGCTCCGAAACTCGAAGCGACATAATTCAGACTGAGAACCTCACTGCGATATTCCTCTTTAGTATTGTCCACCAGTATCGATATCGTGGATGTCAGGATCATGGCCGAACCTATACCTGATATCATACGGCAAATCAGCATAGGATAGAATTTATCAGAGAATACAGCCAATAGCGATGATACAAAAACAATCACCAATCCGCAGATCAGTGTGGTATTCTTTCCGATCTTGTTCGACAGTTCTATAACGATGAAATAGAAGGATATCGATGTTATCGGTATGATGATGGACAGCCACATCACATATGAATAATCTATATGGAATGTTTCCTGAAAGAATTTCAGAGTGGAACTCGCCATCATGTATGTGTACATAGATATGAATGTACAGAGAAACACAGCCAATACAGTCCTGAATTGCCTCCTGTCCATCTCATACGGGTATCGCATACTATTACACATGGTATTTTATCATAAATAATCACAACGATGAAATACACTCATCTCAGAATCACTGACCGTAAACGGAAGTTCATCCGCTGTCAAGTCAGGAATAAAAAAATGTTCTCAGATCAGAGCGATACTGACGACATTGTTCCCGCGGAGAACGACAGAACCGAGACGCCTCTCCTCAGATGCAGCGGAGCGCTCAACAGTGTCCTCCAGGACCATGTTCATGTACTCATCGTATCCGGTGAGTTTTCCTTCAAGTATCCTGCCGTCTTTGAGAAGGAGCGACACGCGCTTGTCAATCGATTTTGCCATCAAATCCAAAGGCATGACCATGTTATCGAATCTCATATCCTGGTGCTGATTATATACCTTTGCTTGAAGAAACAGGGCGGGAGGGGATGATACCCGCCTGAAATCTCACTCTGACTTCTTCCTGTTCCTGTCTATCCAAGCACGAATATCCTCTTTCTTGGTGCTTCCGATCCCGAAATATTCTGCGAAATACTTCGTTGTTGTAAGCTCCAATGACTGACCGACATGTTTCCTGGTGATGAATCCCATATCTGCAAGGGAAGGGACATCATCATACACTCTGGCACCGAGATTCCTGAACAGCTCGGACTGCATCACAGGCTGGTTGTATGCTATCGTGATGAGCGTCCTCTGCTGTCCGTTTGTAAGTTCCACTTTGGAGAATCCGCCTGCAACGTCAGTATATTCAGGGCGGAGCGCCATCTTGTATGTGTTGCCTGTCTTGAGTATCTGTATCGCCGACCCTCTCTTATCATAATCCTTGATCAGGATTCCCAATCCGTTGTCGACATCCTCCTCGCTGAGTTTGGTCTTCTCGGCTATCTCCTTCACGGTAAGGGAGCTCTCGGCCGAGAACAGTGCTGCTTCTATGACAGCGGTGAAATTCATCTCACACTCACCGTCTGGGGCACCATGACCTGTTCGGTATCCTCAAGCTCTCCCTGGACCCAGTCGACCTTGATGTCGATCATTATCTCACCGTACGGAAGGTCATCCTGCCATATCGTGAGCTTTCCGTCCCTTACGAGCTGCAATGCGGACCAGAACACCATGATGTTGTTGTCCATATCATCTGTGTACAATTCACTCAGTGCGAAGGCACCGGTACCGATCCTCTGGATCCTCTCCCACACCTTCTGGACATCGCTGTCCTCTATCTCCTTGTGGGCTTTATTGTCGAATTTCGGCTCCAACGCCTTCAGTTTAAGCCTCGTGGCCTCCCTTTCCTCGGCGATCCTGATCTGTTCCTGTGCCTCATCGAATGCTCCCAGGATCTCCATCATCGTCACCGCTCTCGTCGGAGCACGTGTGTACAATCCCTTCAGTTCCACATCCGGGATGTCCAGCGGAACCGGTTCATCCATGAAGTAATCTGAATCGAAATCGAACCCGAAATCACATTCGGCCATCATATTCCTGTCCGACTCCATCTTGGTCTCGTCGGACTGCATCCTCAGGACCTTCCATGCCATCAGCATGAGCTTTCCGGCAACGATGATGTCGAATTTACTCATCTTCACCTTTCTTGTGTATGTCCTCACGAACTCCCTCAGGTCTATGGCCCAAGGATCGAAATTCTCCTCCAATACCAGGCGGAATACCGTTCTTATCGATTCGTCGGTATCATCCTGAAGTCTTTCATGTTCGCGTTCGTCATTCAGTAAGGACAGATACCTGTCTATCTTATCCGAACTCACCGAATCGTCTATCAAAGCTTTATGGAACAGCAAGTGCTGCTCCAGTGTCTCCGCATCCCCATTCATTCTATCCCTTCTTTTTTGTTCGCTTCCTCGACCATACGTTGGTTCTCCGCCTCATACTTGGAGACCTCTGACAGGTCAGGCTGCATTATGATCTTACTGTTACCGTTCGGCGGTCTTGTCACACCTATGAGATGATCCGCCTTTTTCAATGCCACATTCCTCAGTGACACCTGTATGAACTGTGTCTTGGCCGAACTCTTCTGTATACGCTGTGCAACTATCTCTGCATTGACTGAATCAAGGAACATATCGACCTCATCCAGCACATAGAACGGCGATGGCTGGTGTTCCTGTATGGCGAAGATGAACGCCAATGCCGTCAGTGACTTCTCTCCTCCGGAGAGTGCCTCCAGCTTCAGCAGTTTTCCGTTCCTCGGTTTGGCGTTTATGTACAATCCTCCGCTGAACGGATCCTCCTCGTTCTCCAGCGTCATCGACGCCTCTCCTCCTCCGGAGATCTCTTTGAAGATTTCCTTGAAGTTGGCGCTCACACCGTCATATACGCCCATGAACAGTCCCTTCTTCTTTGAATTCAGGTCCTGCATCAGCGCATCCAGATCTGCAATCTGTGCCGTGAGCTTGTTGACATCGTCCGTGAGACGGTTGTATCTCTTCTCCTTCTCCTCATAATCGTCGATGGCACGCATGTTGACGTTACCCAATTCAGAGATCTTGCCCTCACAGTATCTTATCGTGTGTTTGATCGTCTCTTCTGCCGGAATGGGCTCGGTCACCTCGATCTTGATCTCTGCGATCTCAGCTTTCAATGTGGTGATGTATTGATTCGAGATCTCGATCTGGGCCTGTGTCGACTTTATTATCCCGTCCTTGGCCTCTATTCCGCTGACGGCCTTCTCCCTGTCATTCTCGGCCTTGGTCTTGGCGAGGAGCAATGCCTCCTTCTTGTCCCTGAGCTCCTGGATTCCGGATTCCATCTCGCTCTCCATCTTCCTCAGAGCGTCCAGTTCCACCTTCAGTTTGGATGATTCCTTCTCTGCTTCGGCCATCTCCTTCCTGACGTCCTCGATTCCCTTCTTTATCCTGTTCAGCTCACCGTCGATACGCACTTTGGTGCTGTCGTATGTCGCTTTCTCGGTCGTTGCCGTCGTGAGGGAATCCCTCAGTTTGGAGATCTCCTCCTGTGTATCATAGATCGCATTCCTCACTGATTCGATCTTATTCTGCATCTCTTTTGGAGCTATCTCGGCGATACGGTCCTTAACCTTCGTCTTCTCCGCTTTGAGATCCTCGATCTCAGCGACCGCCTTCTCAAGCTGTTTGTTCAGTTTCTCTGTGGATTGCTGTGATTCGGCGTATGCCTTCTTCTTATCCTCCAGATCCTTGGACAGACGCTTTTTCTTTTCTTTCATATCCTTGAGGCTGGCCTCCAATCCAGCGATCTTCTTCGTGATCTCGATGTTCCCAGAACCTGCCTGCCTCAGTTTATCATCGGCTTCACGTATCTGGTTGCGCACGTTGAGAAGGTTGTTCTTCACCGTGTTCAGTGAATCCCTGGCCGATGCGAGCTTCGCTGCCACATCATCCAACTCGGATTGTGAGGATGCGCCGAACTTCATTCCCGCCGGCGGTTTGTATGTTCCTCCGGTCATGGCACCTGACGGATCTATCAGCTCTCCGCCTTTGGTGACGATCCTGACCCCTCCCATGAGACGCCTCGCGTCACTCAGGGAATCCACTATCAGCGTATCCTGGAACACATACCAGAATGCTGCTCTGTATTCCGACTTGAAATCTATGAAATCGGTAGCGTAACCCAACGAATCCTTGACCTTCATGATGGCTGCCGCACGTGGCTTCCCGTCCATCATCTTGTTCAGAGGAAGGAATGTCACTCTGCCGTAACCGCTCTTCTTCAATGTGGTTATGATCTCTGATGCAACCTCATCTGTGTCGACGACGATTGCCTGCATCTTTCCGCCTGCGGCGACAGCCAGTGCGGTCTCATAGCCTTTATCGACGGATGCCAGCTGTGCGATCGTGCCGTGTATGCCTTTGATCTGACCGGTATCTTTCATCGCAAGTACGGCCATAACGGCTTCGCTCCCCCTTGAAGCCTTTTCGGAGGATCTTTTCTCGATCATCAGTTCGTTGTACTTCTCGGTCTGTCTGCTTATCGCGGACTGAAGATCCTGTTCCTGTTTCTCCAGCTCCTTCTCCTGATTCTTCAACCCCATGATGTTGTTCTGGAAAGCTGTGAGATCCGCGATCGGACCGGCCTCCTTCTTCACCTCACCGAGGTTGAATTCCGCATCCTTTATCTCGAAATCATTCGTTGAGATGTCGGATTCCAATGAAGCTATCTGACGGGACATCTCCTCGTCAAGGGCCTGTGCTCCTGCGACCTTCGTTGAAAGTGTGTTATGCTCAGAACCTTTGGATTCTATATCCGCTTCTAATTTCTCCAGTTTTGTCTCGAGTTCGGCATTCTCTCCGCCGATGTTCTTCATCTGCTGACTGATCTCTGCTTCCTCTTTCTTGGATTTCTGAAGTATCTCTTCTTTCTCACCGATCTTGATGTTGATGTTGTTGATGGTCTCCTGACAGCTCTTCAGTTGTACCTCATTACCTTGGTATTCCTCATTAAAAAGCTCGGAATCCGCATTGAACTGCTTTATCGCGTCGTTGCCGGTGTCGATCTTGTTGTCCGCCAACGCTTTGGAGACCTTGACGTTCTCTATCTTCGTCTTGAGTTCGTTGTATTCAGGGCCGACACGTGCTGAGATCTCCGCTTCAGTATCCGTTATACCTTTGGCGGCCTCCTCGATCTTCACTCTGCACTCTTCCTTCTTCTTAACCAGACCTTCTATTTCGGCCTGCATCTTCGTGACAGCTTCATTATTAACTGCCACCTTCCCTTCCTCGTTCTGAAGATACCTGTGTTTGAGCTGGGCATTCGCCAGATCGAGTTTCTCCTTGTACTCGATATGCTTCTTGGCGACTTCCATGTCCTTCTTCAGCTGGGACAGCTGTGTCTTTATCTCCTCGACCACGATGTTGGTGGCCTGCATGTTCGCATCGGCCTCTGCCCTCTCCTTCTGGGCGGCTGCGATATCTAGATCGTATGATTCGATACCTGAGATCTTGTCTATCACACGGCGTCTGTCCACAGCGCTCATCTTCGTGATATCGGTAACATCTCCCTGCTGCACAAGATTGTAACCGTCAGCGCTTATCCTGGCCCTGGTGAACAAAGAGTCGAATTCAGCCAGGTTGGATTTCTGATCGTTGATGTAGAAGTTCGAGTAATAGTCCTCACCGTTTCCGGCCATCTTGACATGACGTGTGAATCTTATCTCGTCGGAATCCCATGCGAGCATACGATCTGTATTGTCAAAAACCAGAGTGACCTTCATGTAATCCGCTTTGTCACTCGGTCTGTTCCCGTTATGGATGAGATCGGTCTGTTTTCCTGCACGGACCACCTTCGGGCTCTTCGGACCGAGTACGAACATGATCGCATCAGTTATGTTCGATTTTCCGGAACCGTTCGGTCCCGTTATTCCCATATACCCTTCCATCAAAGGAACCGAAATCTTTCCTCCGAAAGATTTGAAATTCTCCATATCGACTCTTTTTAAGTACACTTATACCCCTTTCCAGGGGAAATTACGCAGACTGCGTCCGCATGCATCCCATTTTGTGCTTACGCACGCGACTTATAAGCGTGCGCATAGTATATAAAGGAATTTTGAAACGATGCTGTTTAAGGTGCGCCTTACGTCGAACTCCTTCTCGATTGAAGAAAATAATCTACGCGACTATCAAGAATGATATCAGCGCATATTCCGCTCAGATGGTCTGATGAGAACTAAGATGGAAAGATATCTGAATCCGATAAAGAACTTCAAAACATGAAGAACGCCGTCATTCAAGATTGCAGTTATGAATTAACAACAGAAAGTAAAAGATGAAATTCATCACAGATTAGTGCCAGACGTATAAATTTAACATTACGTAAGTATGTCAGCTGTGCTTTTATACATGATTTGAACAGTAGGCTGCACTTATATTGTTTGTACGCTTTAATACATCGATGAGACTAAATTGAACATCTTTGTGCGATAATTTGTATGGTCGGTTGTAAAAGATCACATCTTGATGGATGTGGAATTTTCATAGAGCGATGTTGTAACTAACTGGCACTGACGTGTGTAAAATTATCGCCCCAATATCTATTTTGGATGTGCCATTCACCCGTATTTAGGTGGGTCATAATGCAACCCTTGCTATTGTGTTAACATTTATTGAATGTTTGCTAGATACCGATCGGTTTGAACTATATTTTTTATACAGAAAAGCAATAGACAGAGACGCTATGCTGACAGGGATGTATACAAGGCAGTGCGCTTACGTTGCCACGTTAACAGCTTCCAGGTCAGCTGATGCTGTGATAAATCTCGTGAACGAGAGGGAATCAGCCGACAATTTGGGACGAAAGTTCAATTTAATCTCATTTCTAACGCATAGTCTGTCGGCCCTCCCACATGCACAGAGTACCCAACCAAGGGGGATTTGAAAAAATGAAAGGAATAACAAAGACAATGTTCGCAGTCTTGGCAGCCTTCATCATGGTTTCATGCGGGTTCATTGCAATCATCGGAAATTCTTCCGATGAAACTACAGCCGTAAAAGAAACTGATTGGGCAGCGGACGAGAGCATATCATTCAACAACAAGATTGACATAAAAATTGTTGACCCTGGTAAATATTATGATAAATACGATCTGATTAATACAGCCAGCAACAAATATGTGCTGACTGTCGCAAATCCTGGTGAAGCAACTAGTGATGCTAGTGCAGATGCCATTTTCAATGCCAAAGGTGCCAAATACATCATTTCTGAAAGAGCAGATTATTACAATGCTTACAATACTGCCACATATTCATTGTTCACCATTATGAACTATGATGCAAATGCGACTGTATACTATTGGGCAGTGAACGATCTCCCAAATGAATCCAAATGGAAACAATTGGAAGGCATGGATGGGTTCTATGCTTCAAAAGATGCTGTCACTTTAGATCATTCAAGTGCAGTATCAGTTACAATGCTTCCGGTCGCTTACAACGATACCAATAAAGACAACATAATCAGAACTGGAGTCAACACATATGATATCAGCCTAACTGATGACGGATACGTAAAATTATATCTCGACTCCACTCAAATAAATACTAAAAATGGTGTCAAAAAACCGTTCATTGTTACGGAAAAGATCTATGATGAGCAGCCGGGAGAGAGCATATACAAAGCTTACAGGCTGAGTATGTTCGATAAACCAGCACTAACACTTGAAAATACATCTGAAAATACACATGAATTCATCGAATATTATCCAGGATTGACTCAGACTAAAATCTGGATTGTATCTGATACAGCCTTAACCACTACTGATGGTTGGACTGGAACAGGCGATGTATATCAGAGAGCAGTAGACGATACGACTCCGGCAGCACTCACGGGTGCACAATATCTGGAATTCAATTATGTGCCAAAGATCATCGGTGACAATGGATCTAATCCACTCAAATACAACGTCATACACCACGGAAGCAGTACTGCAGATGGAGAAATATACTACGTAGGCGGAATAAACTCAACTACAGATACAGCACCACTCAGTGTTGAAGGTAATGCTAATTACAGTGGCATTTATGTCATATCAAAAAGAACGGATTGCTACAACGCATACCCAATCAGTCTCTTCAGCAGTGATAAATTAGCATTCATATTGAGTGAAGAAGAAGTTTCATATTGGTTCGTCAACGCAGACTCAGTAAGTAATGCTAATGTGTGGAAAGCTGCAACCGGCAGTAATTACAAATATGCAACTCTGACAGATGGAGCAGCTCTCGTTGCAAAACACAACGACACAAAAGTCACACTCGAATTCAAACCTGCACCGACAGGAATCACATGGAATAGCGATAACTCATACACGCCAGCGACACAAAGCAACCTTGATTATCTGATCGAATACAACCTTACTAAAAAACTGTCATTCAATAAATTCACCCTGACAAAAGATGTCGAAATACCATCTGGCGACACATGGACAGTGAATGATACCGTCACCATTACCAACAGTGCAACTATTACAGCCTACGGCAAATTGTTAAACAACGGGGCAATTCTCGGAGATGGTTGTGTATTCGTAAAAAGTAATGAAACAAAACAAGGAACAGGCACCTATCTTGTTAACTTAATTGTACTAAAAAATAAAGATAGTGGAGCTGCATCATTAGAAACCATTGCATTCGCAAAAGATGGAAAAGAGATTATAATAGGAATTACAGAGTCTGAAACAACTCTTACTCATGTTAATTTTAACGGAGTGATTGAAATTTGCTATTCATATTATGATAGCAGAGGCAATCTCTGTCTTAACGGGCACAAATTTGCAAGTCTTAATGGGCTTAGCTCAGAGACAACAAATGACACAATATCAGAAACAAAGACTGTAATCGTTGATTTCGATGTACCTATTGTTGTATGTGAAGTATGTTATCACTATCTTATTTCCGAAACACTAATCGAACTCCAAACACCTTGGGAAACTGCGGTAGCTTCACTCTGAGGATAGTAAAAGCATGAGAAAAAACTGTAACGCAATAATCGCATCGGCAGCAGTGCTGATGATGATAATGAGTGTGCTTCCGGTCATGGCGTTCTCCGATGCCGGAACGGTTTCGGCCGCTCCGACATCAAACAACGATGCCAATGGGAACAACATGGGATACGGTGTCGGCTACGGTATAGAGGTACTCTATACCGAAGACGAGGACAACGGTTACCTTGATATGAGCACCGATTACTTCACAGGATTGGTGAAGATCAGCATTGGCAGCATGAGGATGAAGGTTCCTGTGACCTACAGTCAGGCCAACAATGACACGATAAAGATCGACAAAATATCGTCAGGAACATACGACTTCACACTTACGGGGGACAATGCATCCTTCACCTGCAGATTGAAAGTCAGCAATGTACTTGCAACAGGCATAAATCTGCAATCTTCGGCCACAGTGCCGACGGGAGAAAGTTACACTCTCGAATGGTCAGAAACACCTAAAGGCGGATTGTACAAATCCATCAAATGGTCCAGTTCGGATACCAGCATAGCCACCGTCAGCAATGGAGTCGTATACGGTGTGAAAGAAGGAAATACGAAAATCACCGCCACCATGGAGAAGATGGATGGCAAGAACGTATCTGCAACATGCAATCTGACTGTCAAAGCAGATTTCGTACATGTGACCGATGTGACACTCGATAAATCAGAGCTCGAGGTGAAGAGAGACCTTACTGCACAACTTAAAGCCACAGTTCTTCCTGAGAACGCTACCGATAAATCCGTCATCTGGACTTCGTCCGATGACAGTATCGCCACAGTATCCTCCACCGGTCTTGTGACCGGAATAGCGCTGGGAACTTGTGTCATCACCGTCACGACCAATGATATGGGTAAGACCGCAATATGTACCGTGACCGTGAAGATCAACCCTGTGATCAAAGTAGAAGCAGATGCTGACGGAAAGATCTCCGATGCTCAACTGGATATGATCGAAGAAAGACTCAAGGAAATAAAGAGCGTCGAACCGGGAACAGTTCCCACTGTCGAACTCGTATCTAAAGTGACATCCGTCTCATTCTCGTCACGTGCTGTCGATCTGGTCAAAGAATATGGGGCCGATCTCCTCATGGAGACGAAATTGGGTTCCGCCGATATTTCCGCCAAGGCCATCGGCACTCTGAAATACTCCGAGAACGACACAGTCACATTTTCGATGAAAAGTATCGAATCCCCGAAGAAAATGGACGGCGATCTCAAATCATTCAAAATCGAATTGACCGTTAATAATGTCGCACAGACCATGAATTTCGGAGAGAAGATCATCGTAAGCATCGACTACCAGATACCCTCCGGCGGTAAAGCCGAGAATGTCACTCTGTGGTACATACCTGATTCAGGTGACGCGGTGAAGGTCGACAGCACATACAAAGATAATGCTGTAACATTCACCACAGAACACCTTTCTGTGTACACCATACAGTATCTGGCATCGGAAGAGCCGTCCGGAAATAATGACAACACTGTGCTGATCGTCGTCATAGTGATCGTCGTCGCTGTTGTCATTGTGGCCGCAGCTGCATACTTCATCATGAAGAACAAAAAGGCGAAGCAATAAACGCATTAAATGAGATGGTGGCTCTGCCACTATCTCTATATTTTTCGTTTCAATTCAATAGTGTATCTGCTGAAAAACATATAACGTGTTTCAAGCCCATTGATTTGGCCGAAAACACGCTTAATATCCATTAACTTATCCGGATCACATATATTCCGTGTTTTGACGATAGAACGTAAATGAAAAAATCATTATTCCGAAAAATCGTCAGATCATGCTCGTATTGTTAAATTGATGTTTAAAGCGCAATATCTGAAAATGCGAACTCTCATTATAGTTAACAATCTTTTCAATTCGGTCGTTTGTACACATTTCTGCGATTTCCTACATTTACCGCTACCACAATCATCTTGTCATCATGGATCACACATAGAATCCTAAAATCCCCTACTCTGTATCTCCAGTATTCTTTCAAGTTCCCTCTTAGTTGTTTACCGTAGATTCTGGGATCTGAACAGCCATTGATATTCTTATCCATCCACCTTGTGATCATGGCGGATACTGAATTATCCAATTTATCCAATTGTTTAACTGCATTGATGCTGTAATACAACTCATAATGCATATCTCTTCATCACTTCTTCAGAACTCATTGTTTTTGGATTCTTTGTGAACAATTCATATGCCTCTTCAGCACATTTGATATCATATTCATCTTCCAACATATCGAAGAATGTGTCGCGCATAACTTCGCTTACTGTTTTATTTACAAAAGCTGCGTATTCTTCCAGCACTTTCTTCTCTTGATCAGTCATGCGAATAGAACAGAACGCCAAATTATCACGTGTTACAATTGTAACACACACGTACTTATATACATATTCATGACCAATTTGAAATTGGTTTCAACAGTACTGTAGATGAAAAAGATAATGTTCCAGAGAGCTACAATTCTTTATGGACAATAGTCGCCATTATTATTGAATTTTAAAAATAGTCCGTGATACGTTATCTGAAAAATGTAAATCAAAATTAGTGAAAAATGTATTCCGTGTTTTGACGGTTATTTATTCCGTGTTTTGACGATAGAACTGAAACGAAAAATCATTATTCTGAAGAATCATCGTGCTCGTATTGTTCGATTAGTGTTTAAGGCACAATATTTGAACATACGAACTCTCATTTCAGTTGGCTGTCTTTTCAATTCGGTCATTATTCACGATTTGTTTGTTTCAACAGGAGCGAATACATTTTCGATTATTTCAGCGACAGAATCCAGAACATATGTGGGTCTGATGTCGCTGTCCTTCAGATCGGAAAGTTTGGTTTCGCCTGTCAATACGAGTATCGAAGGGATGTTGTTATCAAACGCCATCCTCATGTCGGTATACAATCTGTCTCCGACCATTGCAATCTCATCGGCCCTTATCCCCATCTCCGATGATGCCATATCCAACAGCATACGGTTCGGTTTTCCGATTATCAACGGCTCCGTCTTCAGAAGATGACGGTACATCGCAATGAACGCCCCGATGTCCACTTCATAATCGTCCTCTGTAGGACAGAGATCGTCCGGATGCGTGGCGATGAATTCCGAACCGTTCTTTATGAATGTATAGGCTTTATTGATCTTCTCATATGTCAGCTCTTTATCGAAGGATAAAAGAACAATATCCGGATCTTCATCATCCAACTTTATTCCTGATGCCTTCACATCCTCCTTGTATGATTCTGTTCCGACCACATAGACGCTCTTTCCGCTGCGTTCCTTTTTGATAAATGCCAGCGTGGCACTTCCTGATGTCAGGACGTTCTTCATATCGATATCGAAACCCATCTCCCTCAGTTTCTCGAAATACAATTTTCTGCCTTTCGATGAATTGTTCGTGATGAAAACATACGGTATTTTTCTTTCATTCAATTCCCGGATGAATTCCTTTGCTCCCGGGATCGGCTCCATCCCTTTGTACACCGTACCGTCCATGTCGATGGCGAGACCTTTGATCATCCTATCATGTCCTTCAGCATCAGCATCGTATTCTTCAATCCCTCTCTGGCACTCTTTCTGTAAACACATGCCATAGGGTGATATGTTGGGAGGAAATCGATCTCCTTCCCGTTTATCGTCATCTTCTGCATCTTATTCACGATGTCGGCCATCGGACCTTCATATCCTATGAGATCCCTGATTGCAGATCTTCCAAGACCGACAACGACACTCCTGTTCTCCAATTCACTGTTCAGATACATCCTGCAGGCGGCCATCTCTTCCTTTGTAGGATCCCTGTTGTCAGGCGGACGGCATTTGACTGTGTTCGTGATCATTATCTTATCCCTTTCTATGCCGACATCCTGCAATATGCCATCGAGTATCTTTCCCGCCCTCCCTACGAACGGCTTACCTGAGAGATCCTCGTTCTCACCAGGTGCCTCACCAACAAGAACGACCTTGGCGGAAAGGTCCCCTGACGGGAGGACAAGGTTCGTCCTGCCTTTATACAATGGGCATCTGGCACAATCCTTATCAGGCTGTATCATTGATCCTTCAGAAGATCGGATGCTTTCACCAACGGGATCAATTCGACATCGATCTCCTTCAAAGCCTCCGGCCCTCCGGCCTCCCTGTCGATGACTGAGAACACATTATCTATGACCGCACCGGCTTCCCTCAGTATCCCGATGGATTTTATCGAAGAACCGGCTGATGTGATTACATCTTCCACCACCAACACTTTCTCGCCTTTATCCAGTGTACCCTCTATAAGTTTCCCTGTGCCGTGATCCTTCTTCTCCTTCCTGACCATGACGTACGGTATCCCCGTCTCCAACGACAGTGCGGTGGCCAATGGTATGGATCCGAGCACTATCCCTGCGATCTTATCCGGTTTGAGATTCATAGCCTTCAGTTTCTTGGCCATTTCCTCAGCTATGATCTTCAGTACCTTTGGATCAGTGCTCGCTTTCTTGATATCGACATAATACTTCGATTTGGCACCTGATGCCAATGTGAAATCTCCGAACTGTACCGCTCCGCAGTCTTTCAATGCCTGTTGTAAATCCGTCATATTATCACCATGGTTCTTTCTTGACACCCATCTTGTAACCGATGATATTCGCTGCTCTGTGTATCGCATACACTGATATGATGAGAACAACGAATCCGATGAGATGGTATCCCTCAAAGTAATTACTGTATATGAAATTCGGGAAGAATATCGCCGTGACAGCGAATGCACCTATGACGAAATCATACTGATCCAGAAACGGAACTTTATGTCCTCTCTCCAGCCCGAATCTCCTTTTTATGAATGCCCCGCAGAGATCTCCCAGCGCAGCCCCTGCCGAAAGACATACTATTATCCCGATGTTTCCCCAGAATCCTCCGTATCCCCAGAAGTTATCAGGATCGAAGAAATATGAGATCCCCAGCAATATCAATCCCGTGATTATTCCGCAGGAGACACCCCCGAAGAATCCCAGCCAGCTCTTTCCGTCCCCGAATATCCGCTTTCCTCTCCATGATCTTCCGAAATCTATCTTGGTCTTGGAATGCTTGCCGATGGCGGCCGCTGACGGATTCATTACCAGCGCAGGCAGAAACAGCCATATCGCAAGTACGATGTAAACGAGGACATCGACCACATCAGTCATGATATACAGTAATCGGTCAACGATATTTAGATTATCGATGTTCAGATTCACCGAAAACTGTTATCGCATCCATCATAAAGCAGATATGATCATCTGACATCCAAAAGCCAGTCGATGATGTTCCTGTGATGTATCCCATCTCTGCTCATATCCATTTCATCCATCGACAGAATATATTTCGGATGATTGTCCGTTATCATCTTCAGAGATCCGAACTCCCTCTCAACTGTGGATTCCGCACTTAAATGATACGTTACCTGGTAATATTCCACATCGGTTCCTTTCGTTGCAACGAAATCTATCTCCTTATCGTTGATCTTTCCAACTCTTACATCATACCCTCTGTCGATCAATTCATTGAATACTATGTTCTCAAGAGCCTGATCTATCGATGCTGTATTGCTGAATCCCAATGATTCTCTTATCCCGAGGTCGGAAAGATAGCATTTGTAATCTGTTTTCAAGACCTCTTTTCCTTTTATGTCATACCTATTGGCTTTGCGTATGAACATCGCATCTTCCGCATAGTCGATATAATCGATTACTGTATCTGCAGAGATGCTCTTCTTCTGCGATTTCATATAGTCAGATATGCTCTTCGCCGAAATGTTGTGGCCTATCTCAGATACAATGAATGAGATTATCCTTTTCAATGCTGATATGTCACGTATTCTGTTCCTCTCGACGATATCATTTATGATGACTGAGTCATACATCGCCGACAGTATGGACGGCGTCATTCTCTCATCGTATCTGTTCACAACGACCAAGGGCATGCCGCCGTTCCTAAGATATTCTGCGAATATCTGCTGATTGTGCTCATTCATGATATCACAGACTTCAGAAAATGAGAACGGGCTGATGTGAATCTCGACATATCTGCCCGCCAGATGAGTGGCGAGTTCCCCGGAGAGCATCTTTGAACTTGAACCTGTGAGATAGATGTCTGAATCCATATCCTTCATCAATGATCTGACACATGATTCCCAATCCTTCACTTCCTGTATCTCGTCCAAGAACAGATACTTCCTGCCGCTGTTCCTTGAAGACCATTCCATAATGTAAGAATACAGTGAATCGCCGTCATCAAATGACGGGATCCTCTTGGATTCGAAATCAAGAGCCAGAATATTATCTTTCAAAATTCCGTTATTCATAAGCTCAGTGATGATCATACCCATGATGGTTGATTTACCGCATCTTCTGACACCCGTCAGTACTTTTACAAGCTCTGAATCTACGAACGGCTTTATTTTTTCGATATATTTCGATCTAAAGTATATTTCATTCATCTTTATGTCTATAACACATCAACTTCATTTTATTTAATTTCGATTACAGTCGAAAAACTTTTCATTTTTTAGAATTTTTCGATTACAGTCGAAAAACTTTCAATATACACATTTGAACACCATACAGAAGTTGCAGATTTGCAATTTATGTATATACGAAAGTTGCCAGAATACAATTTTTGTATATCCTGCAATTCACTCATTGAAGAATGTCTTTATCGACATGATGATATCATCTGACTCATCCAATCCGAATCCGGGAATCGTTGCTATACGCTTATCCAACACGACACAGACTCCGCGATCCGTCTCCGACCTTATCAGACGCCCGCGGGCCTGTCTCATCTTCCTGACCGTCGGGGATTTCACCGCATGATCCCACCCGTTACCGAATCTCATTTCCGCATATTGTGTCAGAGACCTCAGTTTCAAAGTAGGATACGGATACGGGATACCGATGATCAATGCCACCTCCAGATCCCTGTCCGGGAAGTCCAATCCTTCGCTGATCCTCCCGCCCGCTACAGCGAAAAGAACGCTTCCTATGGATGAACGGAATGTATCTACAGTATCCATAAGATCTATCTGGGTCATTCCTCTCTTCTCACAGTAGACCTCGCGCCCGATCCTGTCAATGACCCCATCGGAAATGAACCTGTCCATCATCACATATGACGGAAAGAACACAGCGGTGTTCCTGTCGGTCGCAAGTATGAATGATACGACCTCCTGTTCTATATCGGATATCATCTCATCATCCAATTCATCATGCTTCGTTGTAACATCATTGGAATATAATGTCAGCAGATTGTTGGGATCGAAGGGAGAATTGAACGTCCTTATCATCGGTTCCTCCAATCCCAGTTCCTGAGCGTACTCTTCCAGAGGCTCCAATGTACCCGACATATGTATGGATGACCTGCATTCCCTGAACGGTTCGGCGGCAAGATACGGATCCATGCAATATGCCTCCAATGATATCTTATCTCCTCCGTTTATCAGTTTGACATAACATTCCTCGTCGCAGTTCATCCAGAATTGTATAAAATTGGAGAATGAACGTATATACGATCTCGGAAGCTTCCTTTCCTTCTTCTTCCTTTCGATGACGATCTCCCCTATCTCAGTCATCGCTTTGCATATCTTCCCCAAGGAAATGGATGTCACACCCAATCTGGACATCAATCCCTCTTCAACGAAATACGGAGGAATCAACCCGTCCTCCACGATGAGATATTCTCTTATCGCCTCTTCGAAACACCAGCGCATCGCATCTATGACATCGGTCACCCTGATGTCCTCCAGTACGATAGGGTTATCCCAATCCCTCGCTTCCTTCTCGGCGTAATCCAAAGCGTAAAGGGTGTATTCCGATGTTATCACATCTCTGAGGTAATCAGGGACGTTGTGTGCCTCATCCACTATCACCACCAGTTCCTCCAGCGTCACGCCCATCCATTCAAGGAACGGTCTTCTTGCTGCAGGCGTCAATAAAAAAGAATACGGTGAGCACACCACGTCCGCGAACTGCAATGCCAATTTGCTCATCTCGTACGGACATATCTCCATCTCCAAACACTTCTTCTGAAAAGCCTCAGGTTCGGGAAGTTCCTGTCTCATACTGTAGATGAATCTCTCAACGTCCACCTTCTCCATGTTGTCGAAATACTTGCAGTGACCGTCCTTCCCCTTCTTCCTTTTGAACTCAGAACACCATTTCGATAATTCATCAGCAGTTCCAGATGACAATTCCGGATCCGAACCCATCATCGGACATGTGGTGGGACTGCGTCCCTGGATCGCGACACAGAAGACATGCTTCTTTTTGTTTATCTGACGTATCTCACTCATCACCTGCTTCTGCTGTGATTTCGTCCTTGTGAGATACAGTATCTTGAATCCGTGATACGGTTGATCCTCCAATGCACCCACCAGAGAACAGATCGTCTTTCCCGTACCTGTTCCAGATTCGATGACCGCACTCTTCCTGTTGATTATGGAATCCCTTATGAATTGAATTATCTCGATCTGTTCTCCTCTGGGGACATACGGGAAAAGTGAGATTTCGTCTGCCATGTGTATACGTATCATCTAATTATGATAAAGAATGCTTCTTCTACGACTCAAACGGCAACGATGTGAATCGTCATATCTATAATACAATCACCCATCGATACTGGATGCATATAAAAGACAATGAATACTAAAAACATCGAAATAAGTATAATTTCATGTCTTCAGTGCATAAGATGAACACCTGATTGAAAAGAGTTGCTCAAACAGGATTATTTCCGCTATATCTGGTGCACAATAATGATTTATTTGAAACAAGCATGTGGATCTCCATGAACATCAGACTCGAGGATAAGATTGTAGGTATGGTGACCGTCAGGTCGGTCATCATCGTTGCACTTGCCTTCGGATACACGATGACAGTCTATAATCTGCCGAAACTGATTGGACATATATTCCCCTATCAGGATTTCTCTACTCCTCTGGATGACATGATTCCGCTGATCGCCTGGACTTCTGTATTCTATCTCACATGCTATCTCATTTGGGTTATCAATTACCTCATAGCAGCCCTGGACGAAGAAAAGAAGATGCGTACATTCTTCACCGCTGATTTCATCATAAAGACCATCTGTTTTGGATGTTTCATTTTCATTCCGGCGATGATTGTCAGACCTGAAATTTCAGGCAATGGTTTCTTTGATTGGGTCATGAATGTCATTTATACCGTTGATTCTCCCACAGAGCTCATGCCATCCATGCACTGCACACAAAGCTGGTTTTGCTGGATCGCCGTCAGGAACAATGACAGGATCCCCAAAGCATACAAGATATTCACATTGGTATTCGTTCTGGCGATCTGCATATCCACGGTCACCACCAAGCAGCACTACGTGCTCGACAGCGTAGTCGGTGTGTTCCTCGCTGAGATCATATATCAATTGGTCAAAATTTATTACAACAGGAGAACCGGACAGGTATCAACTCCAGATAACTGATGCAGTGCCAACTAAATCCGGCAATCATCCAGGTCTTAAACTCCTGTTTTAATGTGATGAAAGAGAAAAAATCCATTAAAATTCTGAATGTCATACCGTCTTAATTCAATCATGTTTCCGCCCGATTATCGTAAGAGCAAAAATCACTGACGAACAATATATTACTGTTATAATCATACGCCAGCTTCATGAAATATGTAAAAATACTCGCAACGGTGGCGATCATAATTCTGGCCACTTCTGCCATAACATACAATTTCTGCACATACAAGAATGTGGAGGAGGCCGATGACCAGGTAAAAATCGATATCGGTCAGACCGGCGATGTATTCACCATCGATTACAAGACTGATTACAAACTCCGTGATTATATGGAACAGGGCGGGGCCGATATATCGGGGATACTTAATTTCCTGACTGAGAATGTCTGCGAAGGGCACAACCCCCTGCCTTTGATGAAAGATTTCGGATGCTCTTCATTCATAATCAAGAATCAGGACAATGATGACATACTTGCCAGGAATTTCGACCTATCCATCTGTGTACCGTGTGTGGTGACAACACATCCAAGTGACGGGTATTCATCCATCTCCGTATCGACTTTGGAATTCTTCGGATACGAAGGGCAGACACTCCAGGAGATGAGAGAGAATGATTACACATTCCGCGGTGTGGCATACATCCCCCTGGACGGTATGAACGAGAAAGGACTTACCGTTTCAGTCAATGTCGTGCATAATACAGAGGGATTGCATCAGAACAGCGGAAAGACATCGATATTCACCGTTGCTATACAGAGGATCATTCTGGACTACGCATCATCCATTGAAGAAGCAAAACATCTGATTTCACAATTCGATCTCGTACACAGTTTTCTCAGCAATTATCACATGATGATCACCGATGCCAGCGGAAGAGCGGTTGAGGCAGAATTCGGTGATGACTGTGTGAAATTCACTGAGACCAATAAGGTTACCAATCACTTCCTCGATCCTGAATTAGGAAAGGATGTGGAGGTCACTGAAAGCAGCATGCACAGAATGGCTGTACTCACAGCGGCCCTTGAAGGCAGAGAATACATGAGCGATTCCGAGATATTGGATACAATCGCATCTGTGGCATGCTTGGAGGATCCGATCGAACACTACACACAATGGACGTCGATCTACAACAAAGATGCAAAAACGCTCACGCTGTACATCATGGCCGATTACACAGTGAAATACGATTTCGCTTTAGCATAAACAGTTCTGTGCACGGGGTGCCGTGCATAGGACTTTCTTTTTTGAAATTAAATAAAATCTCATTTTGCAATATCAGTGCTGCGCTGCCATACATCGTCCGGAAGATCATCGTATGTTGTATCGTGCTCCTCCTCATCGACCTTCTTCTTGATCAATCCGTCGATGAGATCCTGGATCTTCTCCTTTCTGAAAAGCCAGTAGTGAATCCTCCACTCCCTTCCGTCATACAATGTGGTCTCTTCCCTCTCGGTCGTCAGAATGGTAGCATCCTCCAGCATGTAGAACGCATCACGGTCCTCAGGTTCGAGGATGTTGTCAATGATCCTGTCCGAATATCCGAAGAAGTTCAGGACATGGTGCGCCAGACTGTAGGCGGCCTCCTCGCTGATACCTTCATTGTTCGGGCTGTTCTTGATCGCCATCATCAGCTCTTCAACGGTCACGATGCTTCTTTCCATCCTATCACTCCGATAGTGTGATGAATTTCGCTTTATCAAATCCGACGGCATCGGTCACTTTCTTCTCCACCGCAGATGTGACCTTCTTATCGGATGTGAGTACCATGAGCACGGGCTCCTTGGCATTGATCCTAGATACGACCATCTGTCCGATGTTCAACTTGTTATCCCCGAATGCCTTTCCTACTGCACCGATCACTCCGGGCTGATCCTTGTAAAGAGCTACAAATATATCATTCTGGAGTGGCATCTCGAACTTGTACTTGTTGATACCGATGAGACGCGGGACATCGGCGAATACGGAACCTTTGACCTCCGTGGAATCTCCTTTGTCATCAGTCAGTTTGACTGAAACAATATCCATATTGGATTCGGCTTCGATTTTGGATTCTTTGAATGTTATCCCTTTGCCTTTAGCAATAGAACCTGCATTGATGAGGTTCGCTTTCTCACCGATGATGTTCTCAAGAACACCTACAATCGCTGCGATACCGACCCTCTTGGTATCCTTCTTTGCGATATCTCCGCAGTATGTCACTTCCATCGTCTTGATAGGGGCTGCCATCATCTGCTGTGCTATCGTTCCGAGATCCTCGGCCAACGGTATGAACGGTGCAAGCTCAGGATCGAGTTTTCCACGCGGAGCATTGATCGCATTCGTGATCACTCCGTCCTTCAGATATCTCACTGCAGCCTCCGCAACCTCTACGGCGACTCTCTCCTGTGCCTCCACAGTGCTTGCACCGAGGTGAGGTGTAACAACAAGATTCTCCAACTCAAGGAGTTTCATCTCTTTTTCGTCAAGAGGTTCGTGTTCCCAGACATCGAATGCCGCACCTTTGATGATTCCGTCCTTCAATGCTGTGTAGAGATCATCCTCAACGACGATACCTCCGCGTGCGACGTTCACGAGCAATGCATTCGGTTTCATCTTCTTGAACTGTGCAAGATCTATCATGCCTCTGGTCTCAGGAAGAAGGGGTGTGTGGATAGTCATAATGTCCGAATGTTCTATGACATCATCAAGTGTTGTCAGCTTGACACCGACCTCCTCAGCCACCTCTTTCGGAAGGTATGGATCGTATCCGAGGAAGTTCATGTTGAAGTGCTTCAGACGCCTTGCGACCTCGCTTCCGACACGGCCGACACCTATGATTCCCAGTGTCTTTCCGTTAAGCTCGATACCGGTGAATTTGCTTCTCTTCCACTCGCCCTTGTGCATGGATGCATGGGCCATCGGGATGTTCCTTGCCAATGACATGATCATAGCGCATGTGTGCTCCGCTGCCGATAATGTGTTAGCGGCAGGTGTGTTCATGACAAGGATCCCCTTCTCCGTAGCCGCAGGGACATCGACGTTGTCGACTCCTACACCTGCTCTTCCCACCACGCGGAGTTTCTTCCCGGCCGCGATCACTTTCGCAGTCACTTTAGTTCCGGACCTTATCAGAAGTGCATCGTAATCTCCGATTATTCCGCAGAGTTCATCCTCTGACAGACCTGTCTTCACATCGAAATCCAAGCCTGCATCTTTCAAAATCTTGAGTCCGTCCTCCGAAAGAGGATCTGATACCAGTACCTTCATTGCATCTCCTCCAATACCTGATCCATCGCTGAAAGCAACTCTTTCAGCATCGATGGCGTTATGTCACCCATGTGACCGACCCTGAATGTGGATCCTTTTACGTCGCCGTAACCATTGGATATCTCGTATCCTTTGGCTTTGAGCTTTGAATGGAATGTGTCGAAATCAAGTTCTCCGCGATTGATGACACCGATGGTCTTGGATCTGTATCCGTCTTCAGGGAACAGACCGTTGAACTTCTCATCAGCCCATTTCTTCACCATGTCAGCCATCTCGATATGCCTCTTGTATCTGTTGGCCATTCCCTCTTTCAGAATCTTGTCCAACTGATAGTCCAATCCGTAAAGAAGGGATACCGGGGGTGTGGTCAATGCATAGTTGTCATCCGCGTTCTTCTTGAGTTTCACGAAATCAGTGTAGAAACCTTTGTTCTTGACATTCTTGGATTTCTCGATGATCCTGTCGCTGACGACAGCGATGGCAAGACCCGGCGGAAGCGCCAATGCCTTCTGCGTTCCGAATATCATCGCATCAGGTTTCATCTTCGGAAGATTAAGGTCAGCGGCCATAGCAGATGTGACCGCATCGACAATGATCAGCGAATCAGGATTCTGTTTTCTCACCTCTTCAGCCAATGCGACCGAATCAGAAAGAACACCGGTAGATGATTCATTGGATACCCAGCATACCGCTTCAGTATCCTTTGTCACTTTTCCCTCGATATCCTTGGGTTTCATCGCCTGTCCCCATGGAACATGGATCTCGGTGACACTTTTACCGTTCAGTGTCGCACATTCGATCAATCTTTTTCCGAATGAACCATTGGATATGTTCAGACAATTGCTTGAGACCGCATTTCTGACAGCGCCTTCGATAAGAACGGTGGCCGATCCTCCGACAAGGAAGATGTCGTCGTCTGTCTGGAGTGCCTTTCTCAATTTCTCGACCACAGCACCGTGAAGGTCCTTGTATTCCTTGCATCTGTGTGTGATCATCGGTTTGGTCATCGCCTGCAGTGTGTCCTGAGCTACGTGCACAGGTCCCACAGTGAATAATTGTCTGCTCATCATAATCCCTGATTTCGTATCCCTCTGCATAACAGAGGCTATAGCGGTCTATTTCAGACCCCTTATAAATGTGTATGCGCGCGCGACACAGTAAGGCACATAGACACATAATTGATATGCTGGCACATTCACAAATTATTTTTTATATTAATTTTTATAATAATAAGTATCACAATAAAGATAGAATTAAATCTGACAATAACGTACAAAGAACATATGTCTGATTCATTTGATGTGAAAAGATATGAAGAGTATCTTCCGAAAGAATACCCAGTAAGACACAGGGAGAAAGAATATCTGAATCCGTCCGTACGCATCAGCCAAGAATACAGACGAAAGATCGATGATATCAAAAAAATGGACGCAGAACTCGACCTGATGATCCTCAGATCCGATGATTACATCAAACTTGTATCGGATGCACATGCTTCCAATGTCCATTGGTCCACATCGGCAGAGGGCAATCCCGTTTCTTTGAAAGATGTGAGAAAATTCTCGTATCTTGTCATGACCTCTGACAACATCATAAAAGAAAAGAATCCGGGTCCCGAACAAGAAATTCTGAACCACCTGTATTCGTACTTCACAGACAATTCATATGAACTGCCGTGGGATCTGGACACAATAAAATCAACTCATCGGATTTTGATGAAAGACACGGGAATAAAATGCAGACCTGGCACATTTTCCGATGTACAAATGTACGTCAAAGATGAAGAGAACGGAATAACATTCATCGGATGCCCTCCGGATCGTATTGAAGCAGAACTGCAGAATCTGATTGATTGGGTGAATACTTCGCCGATGAGCAGCATTGTTACCGCCACAGTATTCTTCCATGAATTCGAGAGCATACATTCGTTCATGGACAGGAACGGCGGGATCGGAAGAACGCTGTTCCACATCTTACTGCAAGAACTGGGATTCAGGAACAGTAAATTATGTATGATGGATGAAAAACTTCTGATGGACAAATCGATCTATTATGCATTGATGGAATATACTGATGATGTCGAAGACTATACTGTTCTGACGGAATATTTCATCGATGCTCTGCACTCATCATATTCTGAAGCTCTGGAAAGATTCACTGAGAAAGATGTTCTGAAAAATTCAGATGAACTGACCAAGAAACTCATTGTGAATGCAAAAAGGAAGAATGATTGGTTCACACTGAGCGAATCTCTCAAATGGATCGATGATAAAGGCGAACAGACGATACGTCACAAATTGGATAGGCTTGTTGATGTGGGCATCATCGAAAAATCAGGTCAGACCAAAGGTCTGAGGTACAGATTCACAGATCCGTTCAGAGAGATCAGATTGAAAATGAATGACAGGACCTGAATGTGTTCGCAATCCTCACGATACGGATTTGTTTGATGCAAATCCGACATTAGATTTACGTCTCATTTTCTTCTTATGAAACAGATCGCACCGATGATCAATACCGCAGCAACTGCGATGATCCCGATGATGACGCCTATGTTGACAGAATCGGATGCGGGGACTTCATTCCACACTGCATGGAAGATCATGTCGGACGATCCCATCCTGACCGTGTCCCCGGCCTTGTAAGATGTTCCGTTGCATTCCCAGCCGTCGAATTCGAACCCGTCCTTGTGTCCGCTGTAATCCGCCACTGTGAATGACCCGCCTTCAACGACGTCGGCCTGTATCGGCACATCTCCAGTACCGCCGCTGACATCATATGTGACGCTGTGGACAGGCACCCACACAGCCTTGAACACGATGTTGCTTTTGACGATCACTTCATCACCAGGTTGGTATGTGATCCCTTTGTATTCCCAGCCGCCGAATTCGAACCCGTCCTTGTGTCCGCTGTACTGTTCCACGATCACTGTGTCACCGTAGTTGCGTATGACTTTACCAGGTACGTTTCCGTCACCTCCGTTGCCGTCATAGGAGATCAAAAATATCTGTGTCGGCCCAGGATGCGGACGATCGGAAACAGTGAACCATGCACACAGCATCGTCGTCGTATTTTCGTTTTCAGATCTGAATATCAGTGAGAATATGTACTGCTTATTCTCCTTCAGGAGTTCAGTGACCTCTCCGCTCAATGTGAATCTCCATTTGGCAACACCGTTAGAGGCCGACAGCAATTCAGTTTTCACATATCCGTCTACATCGACCATATCTCCGCCGTCATTCCAGATCAGAATATACGGATTTTCGGCGACCAAAAGATTGATGTCGCATTCCTCCTCGATGGAAAGATCCTCGCCTGATTCGATATTTTGCCCTGTGTGTTTCGCATAAACCCCCCAGATCGCTTTGAAATTGATGTCGTTGTTCCCGATAATCACAGTTTCTCCCGGTTGGTATATGCGGCCGTAGAAGTACCACCCTCCGAAATATGCGCCGACCTTCGTCAATCCGTTCGAAACTGTGATCACATCGCCCCTGTGGTATTCTGTGATGTCGGGAACGACCCCCATGCCTCCGTTCTTATCATATGATACTATGAATGAATCTGCATCCTCTTTCCAGATGGCTGTGAATTTGACATCATCGGTGCCCATGGTCAGTATTGTTTCGGGCTGGTATGATTTTCCGTCATACAGCCATCCGCTGAACACATATCCGTCTTTCTTCACATCTTCATCTATGTTAAGAACGGTGAATTGAGAGCCTTCTGCAACAGGCCCCTGTACAGGCACTGTACCTTCAGCACCGTTGAGGTCGTATGTCACATTGTGTTCAACGATCATCCTTTCCCATTGTGCAATGAACGTCACATCGGCAGTCCCTACTGTGAATTTCTCACCCGGGATGTATGTGTGACTGTCGTATTCCCATCCGATGAATTGATACCCTGTCATGCGGCCCTCATAGGATGGCATCTTGATCTCCGTACCTTTCTCACAGTATTCTGTTTTCGGAACCGGCCCTATGCCGCCGTTCGGATCATATGATATCCTGTGCAGCACCTTAGGCTGTTGCCAGACGGCATAGAGCGTCAAGTCGTTCTTAAGTGTCACCTTCGATTCCTTGCCGATTTCATATTTCGGTGTATCGGCACCTGAAGTCTCGGCCCAACCCAAGAAAATATTTCCTTCCCACACAGGGATCGGATCGAACGATATCGTATACTCAGAACCGTCCTCCACATCACAACATTCCGGTCCGTTAGAACCTGGCGAACTGATGTATTGCACCCAGTGAAGTGCCTTGATCGACGTATAGTATGTCGTGAGTGACGTCCCGCCTGTTTTCTCATATATGAAACCCGGGACATCTGTATAATTCATCTTCCTATGTCCGGCTTCATCATAGAATTGATACCTTGTACCGAAAGATTCGGACGTCAGGCAAACACCGTGGCCCATAGAGATCATGGTGAGTTCAGAACATAGGAATGCATTGGCACCTACAAATCTAATGCTGCTCGGTATGTATACCGATGTCATGCCTGAATCATAGAATGCAGCATCTCCGATGTATTCCACACCGTATTCTATCGTGACTTTTGACAGATCCTTGCAATTCCTGAATGCATCGTTTCTGACCGCAGAAATCGATTTGGATATCGTTACCTCTGTCAATCCAGAATCCTCGAATGTGCCTGCATTGACAGAAGTGATCGCATTCATTTGCACATGTTTCATTTCCTTGATACCGTACAATGCATATTCGCATAGTTCCATGATTCCGTCCGGCATAGTGAATGTGTCCGTGTCGTTGAAATATCCCGACATGCACTGTACCACTGCGGTCTTTTTACCATTGTCAACTCTGAACAGCAAATTATCCTCTAACTTGTAGCAGACATTGACATCATCCACACTCAATATGCTACCTGCCGGGAATGCTCCGCCGACAATCTCTGTGACCTTTGCTCCAATTATGAATGAATTTATCTTCGTACCGAAGAATGCCTGACTTCCGATGTGTGTCAGTTCCTCCCCCAGTGCGAATGTTTCCAGTTCCGTACTGTTCCTGAATGCTCCATCGCCTATTGTTATTAATCCTGAAGCACCAGTGATCGCTCTGATCTTGGTTTCACTGAATGCGAAATCCCCTATCTTTTTCACATTACTCGGCATATCGACAGTGCCGACTTTGCAGGCATATTTGTAAAACGCGTATCTGCCGATATCAGAAATATATCCCTCAAAATCAACAGGGATATTGGATTCTGCAAATGCATAATCCCCTATCTTTGTCACAGACTTTGACAATGTCATCTTCTCCGTCGAAGTACACTTGTAAAAAACATGATCCCCAATCTCTTGTACACCGGCTTTGAATGTTATGGTTCTGAATGAAGCCTCAGAAAATGCGTATCCGCCGATAGAAGTGATGCATTCAGATATCTCTATTGAACTGGATGAACTGCCCTGGAATGCATATTCTCCTATTGTATATCCACCTGTCTCACCGATGATCTTGACACTGCCGTTGACATTCGTGTTACATACTGCGTAATCCCCGATGTTCGATTCTTTGATCTCCAGATAATTCATTGTTATGCCCGATAAAGAATGCATGCCTATCTCTGAACCTGAAATGATGATATTTCCAATGTGCTCAGATGAATCCAGGATGGATGTGCCTATCTCAGTGTCGCTGCCTGTTATCGTAAGATTGAATGCACGGTCATAACGATTGGAATCGCAATTACTGAATGCATAATCACCTATTTGTTTCACAGAGGATGGTATCTTCAGATTTTCAAATTTACAACTGCTGAATGCATATCTGTCCACCGTTATATTCCCGCCATCATCAATTTTGAAATTGTTGATGTTATTGTTGCTGAATGCATACTCTCCAATACTGACAACACCAATACCGATGCGGAATTTTTCAGAACTCCTTGAAAAAGCATATTCCTTGATGATTGTTCCGTCGGCGTCATTTTTAACATGTTTTGCACTGGATACGCCGATATCAATCTCATTCACATTTCTCACTTCAGAGAATGCATATGCGCCTACATTTACAGGGCTGCTTATGACGATGCGTGTGCTGGCTCCGCGTTCTACTGTTACTTTGTAGAATGCGTAATCCTCAATTGTCTTGACAGATTCGGGAATGTCTATCTTATATTCTTTCACACTCGTTGGTTGTTTGAACGTCACTTCGCTGAATGCATATTCTCCGATGACCTCAGGATTTTTACTGAATATCTCACTGACATTCTCACTCGAAATAGGTGTCGGAACACGTATTATTTTCGAGAAATTTTTGTTAAATAGTGCTCCGCATATGCTGCTGAATGTCTGATTCTCAGAATCTATGACATAAATGCAGGTTGCAGGAAATGCATTCGCTCCAATCTCATTAACGGTTTTCGGAATCTCTGCTTTTTCGATGGATGTTCCATAGAAAGCGAATTCTCCGATCTTGGACAGACTGCTGTCCTTCAGATTCACATCCTTTAGTAAAGAAGCATTGTAGAACGCATATCTGCCTATCTCGATCGTCGCACCCAGAGTTATATTGCTAAGATTCTTGCAGTCACTGAATGCGTAATCGCATATCACTGTATTAATTCCACGCAGATCAACGCTCTTCACAGAAGATTCGCTGAACGCATGTTCGCATATTCTTGACGGTCCCAGCGAGATACTATTGATAGCGTTTCTATAGAATGCATACTGACCTATGGTCGCAACAGTTGTAAGATCTTCATAAACAGTTACATCTGCAGGACACCTTATGATCGCAATATAGCTTCCCTTACTGTATAGCAGGGTGCCGCTGCTACTAGCATAATAGAAATGTTCTTTGTCATAAGCAGATCTGTCCTCGAATTTGCAATCGTCCGGGAACGCCAGTGGTCTTATGGCGAATTGATCGTCGATGCATTCCTCCAGCGGAGCTTTGTTCAGATTGATCTTTGTTATCGATGTGTCATAAAAAGCATGATCCCCGATGCGTTTCACACTTGTTCCGAGGGAAGTAATGGCGATACTCTTACAGCCGAAGAATGCATAATTGCCTATCGTTTCGATAATATCCGACATCTCCGACATCCTGAGCGAAGAACATCCGTTAAAAGCGTAATCGCCTATGTTGACGAAACCTGCACCTTCCG
This sequence comes from Candidatus Methanarcanum sp., assembly GCA_045600635.1. Taxonomy (GTDB): domain Archaea; phylum Thermoplasmatota; class Thermoplasmata; order Methanomassiliicoccales; family Methanomethylophilaceae; genus Methanarcanum. The sequence goes on along the minus strand of JAZRYJ010000037.1, from coordinate 25,220 downwards.
CTATCGTCAGGCTCTTCAGATTTGTATCCCCGCTGAATGCGCCTTCACTCAGGTCGGATATGCGACCGTTAATATTCACATTGCGCAGACATACACAGTTAGCGAATGCGTACTCACCTATCAATTGCACAGAGGATGGGACATCGATATTCTCCATTCCCATTTTCCAAACGCCGTTGCCTGCGAACGCATATTTGCCTATCTCTTTGAGACCTGAGTCAGAATCAAAATTCACTTCTGTCATCAATTTACAATTCTCAAATGCGTATGCGCCTATCCTTTCAACGGTTTTCGATATACTGACTCCCAACAACCCATTCTTCCAGAATGCGTTATCAGATATATCGGCAACGACGTATTCTCTGTTGTCATATTGTACCTTTTCAGGTATTGCGATCCTTTTCAGATTGTCACAGCCTGCGACTGATACCTTGGAATCGCCTATCTCCTTATATTTGAGACCGTCTATGATGAAATCATACTCAGGCGGTTCAGGGTCGCTCGGTGAAAATTGTTCTGATGCAGACGTTTCAACCGCTTCGCTGTTGACTGCTATCACATCTGCAAATGGTAAAAGAATCATCAGTATGACAGCAAATATGGTCAAAAACGCATTACGCCTCATATAAGGGCACTAAAAACAGTGCATATTTTAACTTGTCCATACTAACTCATCTGAATACAAAAATAACCCTTGTCCCGAATAAAAAAGTAAATGAATGGCAAATGCCAATCTGTTTCAGAGTGTAGCAAGAACCTTCTTGATCCTTGCAAGACCCTCTTTTATGTCCTCTTCGCTTGCTGCATAAGACATCCTGAACGATCCTTCTCCGCAGGGTCCGAACGCCCTTCCCGGTGTAACTGCGACATGTCCCTCTCTGAGAATCTTGTCAGCGAGATCATTGGATTTGATGTCCATATCATATCTCGGGAACAGGTAGAACGCTCCGTTCGGTCTGTTGCATTCAAGTCCAGGAATGTCAGCGATGATGTCAAGTGCCAGATCACGACGTTTCTTGAATTCTTTGACCATTGCCGCCTTAGGTTCCTGAGTTCCTTTGATCGCTTCGATCGCCGCTTCCTGAACGAAAGATGTGCAGCATGTTATGGAGTGTGACTGCAGTTTGTTGATAGATTTGACATCATCTGCAATGAGCCATCCTATTCTCCACCCTGTCATCGCATACGTCTTCGAAAGACCTGACACAGTGTATGTCCTCTCCCACATTCCAGGCATCGCTGCCAATGAGACGTGCTTTCCCTCATAGAGGATGTGTTCGTATATCTCATCGGTAAGAACGATAAGGTCCTTTTCGACACATATATCGGCTATAGCCTTCAGAGCTTCCTCAGGCTGGACTGCACCGGTCGGATTAGACGGTGAGTTGATGATGATCGCTTTAGTCTTGGGCGTGATCGCCTCACGCACCCTGTCCGGATTTATGATGTATCCTTCATCGAAATAAGTAGGAACGTAAACGGGCTTAGCACCCGCAAGAAGAATGACAGCCTCATATGACACCCATGCCGGATCCGGAAGGATTACTTCATCACCTGGATTCAAATATGCCAGTGCCCAAAGGAATATCGCTTGTTTCGTAGGTGTGACAAGGACATTCTGGGGTCCGCAGGGGATTCCGTTCTTCGCTTTAGTTGATTCAGCGATCGCTTTTTTAAGTTCAGGAAGTCCCATTGAAGGTGTGTAGTGTGTGAATCCCCTGTGAAGCGAATCAACAGCTGCATCGATGATGTTACCAGGTGTTGTAAAATCCGGTTCACCTAGCGAAAATGAAATGATGTCCTTGATGCCGCTCGCTTTCATCTCGCTGACGAGATTCGAAATTGCCACCGTTCCTGATGGTGGCACTGCCTTAAGTCTGTCTGAAACCATAGTTTCACCGTTATTAATTCTGAATAGCCGATTGATGATATTAATTATTCTCGGATTTAGTAAAAATTATTTCGCATAATCCGTTTGATAGTATCACTGGACGCGAATCATTATATTATATGGCAACAATCTTGAAACATGGGATGCAATGGTCTCACTTCGAAAGAAGTCGAGGAACGTGTAAAGAAAGGACAGGTTAACAAGGTCCGTGAAAAGGTCAGCAGATCATATACTGACATCATTATCAAGAACGTATTCACACCGTTCAACATCATGATATTCGCTGTAGGAGTCATACTCTTGCTTCTGGAGGAATATTCCAATGCAGTCTCGGCCACCATATTCATCTTACTCAACATCGTGGTGGCAACATTCCAGGAAGTAAGAGCCAAACGCAAACTGGATAGGATTGCATTATCGCTCAGACCGACGGTCACTGTGATAAGAGACGGCAAAAAAATGTCAATCGATCAGTCGGAGATCGTCATTGACGATATCATTCTGATCAATCCCGGCGATCAAGTTCTCGTTGATGGGAAACTCATTGAAGGTCAGCATCTGGAAATGGATGAATCCCCCCTCACAGGCGAATCGAGCACTGTCAGAAAACATGATGGAGATGAGATTTTCTCAGGCACATACTGTGTGACAGGAAGCGGATACTTCGTTACCACAGCATTCGGGGAGAACACATATCTTTACAAGATGACGGCCAGTGCCAGAAAATACAAGAACAAATTCACACCATTGCAATTAGAAACATCGTCTGTCATCAAGGTCCATATCGCGACCTGTTTCATTTTCCTGATTATTATGGTAATACTCGTTGCTCTGAAAGGTCTCGAGAATATAATGGGACTCAAAGCGACCCTGAGCAATGCAGTGATCGTATTCGATATAGTTCCGATGGCCCTCCCTCTGTTCGTGACCATTGGATATATGGTCGCAGCAGTTCGTATGGCTAACAAAGGCGTCCTTCTCCAAAGGACAAATGCCGTGGAATCACTGAGCAACATTGACACCATCTGCATGGATAAGACCGGTACAATTACTACCAACAAACTTCTGTTCAAAGAATACACCAAGTATGACGATACGGCAGATGAGATCGTCCGCATGTATCTCGGAACGACTGGTGGCAGAAACAGAACTGTTGAAGCACTTACGGATGAATTCGGCACATCTGATGCTGAGCTCATCGACGAAATAAGATTCTCATCTGAGAGGAAATACAGTGCCGTCAAGATTAAAAAAGACGGAAAAACGTTCACTGTATACCTGGGTGCATTTACTTCACTCGGAAAATATCTGGATGTCGATGTCTCTGACAAAGTCAATGAATATACAGGTAAAGGACTCAGAGCTGTCGTCATGGGAGTCGGCAAAGATGTGACATTCTTTGAGGATGGCCAATTCAACATCCCTGATCTGAAAACAACCGCTGTTTTCGGCATCTCTGATGAATTACGTACCAATTGCAGGGAAACATTAGATGTGTTCTACAAGAACAACATCGATGTCAAAATCGTGTCCGGAGACGATCCCGCCACAATCAGTTCACTCTTCGATCTTGCCGACATACCTGGGGACAGGAATATCATATCCGGTGATGAGTTGGAGAACCTTAAAGGTGAAAAGAGAAGAAAAGCAATTCTCGAATCAAACATCTTCGGAAGAATGAAACCGGATCAAAAAGAGATGGTCATAGAGGCGCTCAAAAATGAGAAAAGATACGTTGCCATGGTCGGTGACGGCGTCAACGATGTGAAATCACTCAAAATGGCACACGTCGGTATCGCTCTTCAAAGTGGAGCCAGTGCGGCAAAAGGATCTTCAGAAATCGTTCTTGCGAATGATGATTTCGCAGCAATACCGAAGACATTCGTCGAAGGAAAAAGAACTCTTGCCGGTATGAGAGATGCACTGAAGATATTCCTCACTAAGAATGTCATAATCGCATTCCTTGTGTTCTTCATCATGATTGTGATGTCTTTGATAATGAATGAATTATTGACACCTATGCTTCCGACACAGCAGATGGTGTATGCATTCCTGGCAGTCACCATATTGTCCTTCCTAGTAGTGGTGTGGGCGAAACCCGACGAAAAGAGCAGCTCTGTGATGCCGAAAGTGATGAATTACATCATACCTACAGCACTCACTGCATCAATATTCGCCGTCATACTGTATATCATAGTATATGTCATGGCCTTCCATGGTCAGATAGACACCAGCATGTTGGATCTTGAATTCATAAAGAAATACGGATTCCCAGCATACGAAAACACTGAAGCAATGATAGAATACTACGGCTCATTGGAAGAAGCATTAAAATGCAGAGGGGCTGAGATATTCGCCAGAAGCGCCCTTGTGATGTTCGTGATCGTAGAAGGTATCGTACAGACACTGATGATTGTTCCGCGTTGGAAATTCCTTTCGCTCGACGGACATGTGAACAAGGACAACAGGCCTGTCATCCTTGTAGTGATCCTTCTTGCACTGACAGCACTCGTGTATGCACTGTCCTATGCCGGAATACTGAAAGGTCTATTCCCTGTTGCTCCATTGAATCTGGAATGTACATTGTTCATACTCGGCATGGTGGTCTTATGGTTCATGGTGAACCTCATACTTCTAAGAAAAGGAAAACTGAATTTCATAACCAGAAGATTCGAAAGGGGCTACCATGAGATGCTCGCAAGAACATATGCAAGCAGTGAGAAGGAAGATCATGAGGATATCGATTCAATAGAGAAACTCAAATCCAAATTGAAATGAATCAATCAGGGTTCTCATTCTTCAGGATCTTATGGGCTGTACGCAGTGATCTGTTATCCATCGGAATGTGCGATTTTATCTGATAGAATGTTCCGCCGATGTTCAATCCTGTAGTGTCGCGTTTGATCGGCATGAAACTTATGACATCTTTGAGATCAACATCCATGTCAACGCCGTCGCCCCTGATCGTTAGTTTACAGGATGTCAATGACACTGTGGCATCATCACATATCGTCTTGTATCCGTCCCCTCCGACAACGTCGATCCTCTGATGTTCCAACTCGATTATCTTCATCTCAGGGTCTGCAATCCATTCTTCCCTGTGTTTTCTTAACTCTTCGATCTGCCAGACGTCCCAATCATAGAGATTATCGAATATCACATTCTCTCCGACGAAGAATCCGCATTCGTCGACATCCACCTTATAACCGCATTCTTTGCAGAATAAACTGTCTTTCTCGCTCTTCATTGTATGTATATGCTTACATGAAGGACAGATATAGACGACCCTCTCCATGCATTCAGCACGGCATTTTCTGTCATACGGTATCCTTTCCTTCCTGTTCCATTCATACGCATTGACATAGAGGTCACGTGCAATGAGATCGTTGATCTCCTCTGCCGTCATTTTTGATAAATCGTCTTTCGAATATATTCCGACCAATTCCCCGAATACCGGACCTTTGGATTCATTCTCAGCCCAATCAGGTTTCTTGAGATAATTGCCCCATAGTCTTATCGTCACAAGACCTCCGTTCGAATCCTTGATCATCTGGCCTGTCCTTTTCCTTATCAACTTCGTCGCACCGTTATTGGTAACACTTCCTTCCGGCTGAATTGTGACATTTATTCCTTTGGCGATGGAATTCCTTACTGCTTCCACAACAGCATCAGCGCTCTGACCTTTTCTGCGATAGATAAAATCAATCAACTTCGGAAGTATGAATCTCGGCAAAGGCTTTCTTATGACTGCATCGGTCATCACCCATCTTGTATAATTCCGATTGATAGAACCGAGAATGACGAAATCAAAATGCGCCGCATGATTCGCCAGAATGATATGGGATCCTTTCGGCACCCTTTTGTCATGTTTCACATTGACATTAAAGCGACGTCTGAGTATCGGTCTGATTATTCTAATGATTAATGTGGCATAGACGAAATGATACCACCATTGATGTCTTGAAACAGATGTGTTATCGCTCTTGGATGTCATTGTATCAGGTCATCAGATCCTTCAGATGTCCGTCCTTTATCGCTTCCTTGATCTCCATCGCGATCCTTCCGCCGGTACTGAGTCCGGGGTAGATGAGATCGGCATACGGAGAACCTGAAATGAACGGGTTCGTACCTGCGACGATCCTTGTGGATATCTCGAACACCTTGAATTCCAATTTATCACTGACAACAGTCTCCAGACAGAACGGCCCCCACATTCCTCCGAAGAGCTCATATGATCTCTCAACAGCGGATTCGGCCATCTTGAATGCCTTCGGAAGGAGCGATTCTCTGATGACAGCAGAAGTGTTTCCTGTGACGACGAACGATGGATACAATCCGTGCCTCTTAGCATCCTCTATCGAACCCAGTTTGTACATCTCATCGATGTTACTCTCATCACGCCTGTCGATCGAAAGAAGTTCCAATGTTCCTCCTCTCGGACATTTGTATCCGTCCTGTTTGAACGGTGAATAGAAGAAATGCAGATAATATCTGGTACCGAGACAGTATTCCTGGATCGAATACGGCATACTGGTATCTATGGACATCTTGAAGTCAGGATAATCCTTGGCGATGAAATATCCCATACCGCCTTTGGCACCATGGTATTTCACCATTACTGGTTCCTTGATCTCCTTGGCATCCGTGAAAACACGAGGCATGGTTATTCCGGCGGAAGTGAGCCATTGTCTCTCCATATTCCTGTCCGATTCCCATTGGAGAACGGAACGGTTGCAGTAAACTGGTACCTCATAATTCTCGAACCTTTCCGGACCCATGTATTCTACGAACGAACCGTGCGGAATTATGATGACGTTCTTCTTGTGAAGATCGTCTATCCCCGCCTCCATATCTTCGAAGTCCTTGTATCTGACGATCTCATCAGGCTTTCCGAGCGGGAATGCATCGTAGTACTTCGTATCATGGTGTATAGCGATTCCGAGGGTCTTGAAACCCATCTTACGTGCACCATGGAAAATCTGCATGGATGAATGCGAACAAAGCGTCGCAATCGTAATGTTGTTCAAATCGTAACCGTCCAAAATCTGGTCGATTCTCTTCTTGGGTACCATGAGTACTCATTATTTTTAACGATATTAACTTTCACTTTCGAAAACCGATATTTTTAAAGAATATCTGAGAAAATCGTCTCGACAGCTTCCTTTACACCGTAGGACTTCTCATTCTTCGTGACCAGCTTTGCGATCTCCTTCACCGCCGGTACGGCATTGGCTACAGCTACGGGATAACCTGCCCATTCCAACATAGGCATGTCGTTGTAATTATCACCTATGGCAACGACCTCTTCCTTATCGATACCCAGGTTGTCACATATGACCCTGAGTCCGTATGACTTGTCGATACCTTTGGGCGTCATCTCCATGACGTACGGCAGGGATTGTGTGACGAAAAGATCGGGGTACTTCTCTCTCACTTCTTTCATCGCCACAGATATGCGAGCTGGCTCTGCAAGCATCACCACTTTCGGAACATCTTTGAAATCCGCTTTGGTAAAATCTCCGATCTCGATTATCTCATTGAATTTAGAATCAATATCAGCAGAAAGATCCACAGCCTTGCTCTCTACAAGTATGTTGTTATCATTGTATGTAACAATGAACAACCTATTTTGATGTGCATATCTGGCTATATCTTTCACAACATCCGGGCGGATACAACTCGTACGTTCGATACCGTCCTCTGTCTGCACCATTGATCCGTTGTGGGAAATCACCGAATATTTCTTGCATATCTTCTCTGCGAAATACTTTCCGACAAGTGGTGACCTTCCGGACGATATCACTATGTGCACACCTTTGTCAGCTAATCTGGATAATGTTTCTATGACGTCGTCTGGTACTACACCTGTTTCATTGAACAATGTATCATCCAGATCCAACGCTATGAGCTTGTACACAAGTACTGGATTATCTACAATAATTAAAGTGTACTGTCGGCAAATGACGTTCGTTCGGTACATTCAGTGCACCTCCCCTCTTAATATTATATACTATGAAACCCAAACAGATAATGCACACATAGTGCACTCCACAGGAGTCGATAAAATGAATGAAGAAGAACTGACACCTCATTTAGAAGAACTGAAAAAGGTGCTTAACGGAAAAATCGACGAAAAAACTTTGATCGATGAACTCAGCCTCTTTCTTGACACGTATCACATAGATATCGAATCAGCAAAGAGAGGGATCATCAGAAAATATGGCGGAACAACATCCGGATTCGTTACCGCTGCATCAATCAAGAAGAAGATCGGCGAACTGAACGGCACTGAACAGAATGTTGACATCACTGCCAAAGTCATTTACGTCGAAAAGAAAGACATTACAGTGAAAGGCAACCCGAAGACCATTGTATCCGGAATTCTGGGTGATGAAACAGGAACGGCATCATTCACAGACTGGGAAGGAAAAGCCGTACTTGAAAAAGGAGCTGTCTACAGATTCAAAAATTGCTATTCCAAAAAATGGAACGACAGGATCGGTATCAATCTGGGCAACAGAGCAAGTATCGAGCCTGCAGATGAGAACATCAACGTTCCTGAAAGGAATTATACCATGTCCTCTGCCGAAATGAAGATCGGTGAGATAAGAGACGGAGTTGGAAATGTCACCGTCACCGGTCGCATCATGACCATGGAGGTCAGACAGATTACGATAAAGGGCGAAGAGAGGACTGTCTATTCCGGAATAATCGCTGATGATACAGGAAAGATCCAATATTCAGCATGGAAGGATTTCGAATTGAAACAAGGTGATGCGGTGCGTATCAAGGATGCGTACATCCGTTCATGGAAAGGCATACCTCAGCTCAATCTCGGCGACAGATGCGAAGTCTCCAAAGTGGACGATGTGTTCAATGATGCATCGATCGGCGGAAGCACTGAGAGGACCATCGGAGACATAGTGAAGAACGGCGGAGGCCTGGATATCATATTGACAGGGACTGTTGTGGACCTCAGACTTGGCAGCGGTATCATCTACAGATGCCCGCAATGCAACCGTTCGATACTCAACGGCAACTGCATAACACACGGTGCAGTCGAACCGATACCGGATCTCAGAATGAAATTCGTTTTGGATGACGGAACGGGTTCTATCAATGCGATCGTGAACAGGGACCTCACAGAGAAACTGACAGGCATCACATTGAAAGCCGCCACCGAATGTGCGAAGGCTAATTCACGCGGTGCAGAGATGGTCATCGAGGATATGTCAAAAAAGATGCTCATCAAACGTATCAGGATACGCGGAAATGTTATGAGTGACGATTACGGACCGTCAATGATCGTAAAAGAGGCCGACATCGTAAATGTCGATATCGTCGCAGAAGCAACTAAACTCCTAAAGGATGTGGAGGCGGCACTATGATGGCCAGAGAGACTGCATGGAGAATGTTCTCGGGTGAACTCAATGCTTCAACTTTCGAAAAGAAAGGAAATGATGAAAAGAGCCCATCATACGTCATCTCACCGTTGGGTGCCGTGGTCAACAGAGTCATGATTACAGGCGTGCTAACTGACAAAGAGAACAAAGGTTCAGAAGAGGAACCGATGTGGAACGGAAGGATCCAGGATGTTGTCGGTCAATATTACATCAGTGTCGGAAAGTTCCAGCCTGAGGCCGCATCGGCCATGGCCGACCTGGAAGCTCCCTGTTTCGTTGCTGTTATAGGAAAAGTGAGAACATACACAACAAATGACGGAAGGGTGTTCATATCACTCCGTCCAGAACGCATCACACAGATCGATGAACAGGCACGTAACCAATGGGTCCTCGAAGCATCGAAATCCATGTGGAACAGACTCTTGAGAATGAAAGTGATGTATTCCAATCCGGATATCACAGCAGAAGAACTCATCAAACAGGGATTCACAGCACAGGAGGCTGAAGGGATGATCACAGCTGTTACACAGTACGGACTTCCTGAATCGGCAAAATATCTGAAGGCTATCCAGGCTGCATTGAGAATCATGCTTCCGAATGAGGATGTCGATCTCGGTCTTCCAGAGAATGAGAGTGATCTCCCCGATGAGATGAATATACCTTCATCATCTTCATCAACGATCGAGAATGCAGAGGATGCGAACAGCAAAGAGGACATACTCTTGAGGATCCTCGAAGAATTGGATGATAATCCGCGCGGTGCACCGAGAGATGAGATCGACAGACGTGCAGCAGCTGAAGGCATATCATCAGATGAAGTGGAAGAGATATCCAATTCATTGATGGATAAGGGTCTAGTCTACGAACCCAATCTGGGATATCTGAAGAAGATATGAAACAGTGGGGGAGACCCCACACTCATGCTTCTGTTGCTTTTTGATCGATGAACTGATCCCTTGAAAGATAGATCATTCTTGCAATAATGAATCCTATGGCCACTTGAATGAATGTTCCCAACAACGAAGCGATTATCATCTGCCTGCTCATGAAAAGGAACTCCACAATAAGACCGAGAGAAGTGGCGATACATGCACCGAGTGCGATATTGAAATGAATGCGTTTAAGACAACAATAAAGAGAAATGATGGCGAAAATACCGACAACGATCGAGATCGCACCATCGACTTTCAATGCTTCCACATATTGCTCTACGCTCAATCCCAAGTTTGTAATGTCATTGGAGAAATGCGTACTTATGGCAGCTTCCATCATATCATTGGACATGCCGATTGAAATAAATGCCACAATTGCACCGAATATGGAAAATACGCTGAATACACCGAGGAACACAATAGTCCAGTTAAGCCTGACCATCGATTTCCTCTGTTGTACTGCCTCTTTCACTCTCTCGAATGGCCCACGGACTATCATCTTTCCGCATTCCGGACAGAATCCGTCATCGTCGGCCTCGAATTTTCTGCCACAGTAAGGACAGAATGAGAGCGAGTCGTCTTTCTCCATGTATTTTTTGATTATTCTCTATAATAAATGATTTACCATCAATGAACTCGGAAAAATAATGGAATTTCTTACAGCTTTCACTGATTGAGATAATGATATAAAGGTTTGAGAAGGAAAGTGGTTTGATTCTGATCTCAGAGCTTTGACTCGAAATCTTCGATTTCCATCGTGAAATCTGCCGGATCCTTCAGGTCTCCCCTTGCGAGAAGAACTTCCCTTGTAAGTACCCAGTAGATGCATGCGAGTGCACGTCTTCCTTTGTTGTTGGTCGGAAGTACGAGATCGACGTTCCTTGTCTCGTTGTTGGCATCGCACATTGCAATGATCGGGATTCCGATATCGAGTGCTTCTTTGAGTGCCTGTTTATCGGCTGCCGGATCTGTACAAAGTATGACCTCTGGTTCAACAAATCCTGCGTTCATCGGGTTGGTGAGTGTTCCAGGTACGAAACGTCCTGCAAATGCGGGTGCTCCGATTGCCTTTGAGAACTCCCTTGCCGGCCTCTGTCCGTACTGCCTTGCAGATACGACAAGAATCCTCTTCGGATCGAACTTTGCAAGGAATTTTGCTGTTGCCCTGATCCTGTCATCTGTCTTCTTTACATCAAGAACATAAAGTCCGTCCTGCCTGACTTTGAAGATAAAGTCCTTCATATCAGCGCTTTTCTGCTGTGTTCCGATGTGAACTCCAGATGTCAGATAGATATCTTCTGCTACCAACAAATCTGTGTTCTGTTGCTGTTCATCTTCGTCCATGTGTAAACCTCATTCTCTGTTCACTGTGATAGGGATCATGTCCTTATCAAATTCCAGCATGGCGATATCTATTGGATCCAGACAATCATCTGGATAATCAACGAGAACGGGTGCACCGAACGAAATCTGCAACGCTCTTGCACCGATTATTCTAGCCTTCTCAAACCTAGTGTATTTCATAGTTCACCACACTGAAGTAAGGTCTGATATTAGGGTCGTAGTTATAAAGATTGCTATTATAACCTTTCTTACGCGCGAGTCTGAATAGAGAACATTATTCGTATTCTATGTGTCCCTGGCATATCTCCGTATCATCAGGCTGTAGATTCTATTACTCTGAATATGACACTCTTCATCAAAGTCAATGAATCAAGACTCATAGTCTCATTGATCGAATGTACATCATTGATGTCGGGACCGAGTGATATCACCTGTATATCCGGTGATAATTTCTTCAGGAATGCGCATTCCAGTGCCCCGTGTGTAAGTGATATGTTCACTTCATGACCCAGATTCTTGAACACCTCAATTGATTTCGTAATGAGTATCTCCTCAAAATCGTCCTCGACCCATGAATCGCTGTCATCCTCACATGTCACTTCAGCATCCGGCATTGAAAATATCCCCTGTATCTCATGGAATACACCCATTATCTCATCGACATACAGGGATCTGGTGAGTATCGTCAGTTTCATGATGTCTCCATCGATTCTCGCCACACCTATGTTAGATGATGTTATGTATCCGTATTCTGAATTCCTCAGAAGATCGTTCGGCACGTCCTTTATCGCATTCACGAAATCTTCCGTGCTCTCAGATGTCCAACATGTGCCAGACATAACTGTTTCAGTAAATTCCATGGTCATTTCGGGATCGGATTCCGAATGCTCCTGAGATACTCTGTTTTTGAAGTCCTCGAATGCTTTCTTCACATCGATCCCGTCAGACACAGCTATCGTCACACTCGCTGACGCAGGTATGACATTCATCGCAGTACCGCCGCTGAGGGTAACGATCCTTGCTCCTTCGACAGATCTCACGAACTCACACATCAGCAGGATACCGTTTATCCTGTTCTTTCCAACATCTGCTGCGGAATGGCCACTGCTCAGATTATCAACAGTAAGGGTGTAACATCTGTCACTGATGTCTTCGGTTTTGAAAGTATAGTTGACATAAACATATTTCGAACCAGCACTTGCTACGACGATATTGTCATCTGTCTCATTATCGATATTGATGATATACCTGAACCCATCGACCCATTCTTTGGAAACTGCCATAGCACCGCTGAAATCAGTCTCCTCATCCACAGTGAAGATACAACGGAATCCTATATCTTTCAATTCGTCTGATTTCAACGCACAGAGTGCTATCGCCATCCCTGCACCGTCATCAGCACCGAGGGATGTCCCCTTCGCACTGATCCTTCCGTTCTTTATCTCAGTGAGTATCGGATCCTTCGTGAAATCATGTTCAACTCCGGGAGCAACAGCTTCGACCATATCCATATGCGCCTGAAGGATCATATTCCCTCCGTGCGGACCTGGGTGATCTATCATCACATTCCCGACCTTGTCCATCTCACTGTACAGGCCGTATCTATCAGCGAAATCCACCAGATACTTTCCTATCTTATCATTGTTAGAACTGGACCTGGGAACTTTGCAGATTTCCAAGAATTGTTCCAACTCCTCTGTCATCTCAAAACCGCCGCTGTTGTCACTGTTGTTATTATATGCGAAAACGACAGCGATAGAACTCATGATAATGAGTACTGCGACAGCTGCCGCCAACAGTTTTCTGTTCATGATTAATGAATCTGATATGAGAATAAAGCAGTTTTGTCTTCAAAAAAATGAATATTGTGTGCCGTTGACACGGCACACATATCATAATGATTCTGCCGTCATCTCTATGATATTGTAGACGACGTTCTTGATCATGGTAAATGATTTCAAATCCATCTGTTCATCGATGCTGTGCGCATCGGTGATTGCTGGACCGACACTTATCATCTGTATATCAGGCACCAATGCTTTGAAGTAACCGCATTCCAAAGAACCATGGACGACTGATTTTTTTACAATTTTCCCCTCTTTCTGGAATGCATCTAAAGCCATTTTGACCAATTTTTCATTGAAATCAGACTCAAGCCAAGGTCCGCCGAAACTCATCCTTTCAAATGTTGCGCCCACAGCTTCTGCCCTTTCTTTGATTGCATTCGCCAACCCATCAAGATCTTCTACAAAGATGGATCTGCACATCGCCTCTGCGTAAAAGTAACTGTTATCCAAAACCTGGATCAGGCCTATGTTCGATGATGTTATGTTTCCGTATTCAGGATCCTCGACAATCAATCCGTTGGGAAGACTCAGCAATGTATCGACGATGTCGTCCGTACACTTCTTAGTCCAACATTCATCATATACTCCCATATCATGAAGTTCAATGCACATATCAGTTTCAATCCATGAATAAGTGTCAAAAGCATCAGCCTTGAATTCTTCGAATTTATCCTGGATATTAACACCGTCAGGAACGGAGAATATAATCTCAGATTCGGCCGGTATTGCGTTCTTGGCCGTTCCGCCGCTGAAAGCGACGATCCTTGCACTTTCAACGGAGTTCACGAACTCGCATGCAAGAAGTATCGCATTGGCTCTGCCCTTACCGATGTACAATGCCGAATGTCCTCCCCTGAGACCGGATATCTTCATCATATAGCAGTTGTCCGTATTCTTCTCCCTCTTGAGTTCATATTTCATGGTATGAACATCGGCACCTGCGGCTGCAACAAGGACCTGATCATCGAATTCATCATCGATATTGACCATGTACTTGTATCCCTTGAACCAATCTGCACTGATATTCTTGGCGCCTTTCATGTCCAAATCTTCATCCACTGTGAAGATGCAACGAAATGCGACATCATTGAATCTGTCAGATTTCAATGCACACAATGCAATCGCCATACCCGAACCGTCATCCGCACCGAGAGTTGTTCCTATTGCTCCGATCTTTCCATCCTCTATGTATGTCGTGATAGGATCATTATAGAAATCATGAGTGTATCCTGGCATTACGACGGCCACCATATCCATATGCGATTGCAGAATGATATTCCCGCCTTTCGATCCCGGATGATCTATCCTGACGTTTCCTACAGCATCCATCTCAGCATCGAGTCCGTGTTCCTCAGCGAAATCCATCAGATATTGTCCAATCTTTTCATTATTTCCGCATGACCTGGGGACTTTGCAGATCTCCAGGAACTGCAGAAGCTCTTCAGTCTCCTCATAGCCGCCGCTGTTGTCGTCCTTATAATTGTTATTGGCGAATACGACTGCGTATGCACCCATCACAATAAGGGCGACCATAAGTACGACTAAGATCTTTCTGTTCATGACCGTGAAACATATCTTTCAGAATATATCCATTATGGATTTGCTTCGATAGCAGTAAACATTTTTATCGGTCATGATAATCTCAAAAACATGTCTGATGAATTGACCACCTGCGCAGCTGCATTCTTTCGCAGCAAAGGCAAGACAGTGGTCACTGAGAACGAATTCCTGATGGGCATCTCCATAGATCTTCATTGGATGCCTCACAAGGACGCTAAAATGCTACTCTCATCACTTATCAGTAACAAGATCCTCAAGAAGGACGGAGAGTATCTCAGACCTGTATTCGAATTATCATCTGTCGATGTGCCAGTTGCATACAAACCCGATATGAAAATCATCAAGTCAGCAATAAAATCGGAAGTGAAGAAAGAAGCTCCTGCACCTGAGAACATCTTTCCCATGCTGGTCGCAGAATCATCAGAATTGAACATAGAAAAAAGAGACTTCATCTCTGAATGCAACATGCTCCAGAAGAAACTGAACATAGATATCGAAGCTGCAGGACTGATAGTCCTACGCAATCATGGTCTGGACATATCTGAGATATCAGACAGCGTTTACAACTTCGTTCTCAAGAAATGATCATTCTTTCTTGATGAAATTACTCAATGTCATCTTTGTGGTTTGACTTCCTCCGACCTGTCCGACATTGGATACTGCTTCGGTCAACTTGATTCCCAATGCCTTTTCCAACTTCTTCACCATCTTGTCATCTGGCACAAGGTTGTTCGACTCTATCTTCGAAAGTGTTCCTTTCTTCTCATAAATGGATGCAGCGAACTGTTCAAGATCCATGCCCTTGGCAATACGTGCCTTCCTGATCACATCTCCGTAATCATCTACAAGCTGGGTCATCTCAGATCCACGATATACATCTTTGACCTGCATACGCTGTTCGCGCTTCTGCAACCTTTGCTCAATCACAGAAGCACTTGGTGCAGGTGCGGAACCTGATTTCTGCGATCTGTGTTCGTCCCCGAATTTAGAACAATTGGGACATACATTCAGTTTCGATCCTTCAATAAAAACGGGTTTCGTGAGCGGGACCTCATTGCCGCACATTTCGCAAATCATGATACGCATTATGCATATCCATAATTAAAAGGTGTGGATGATATGAACAGACAATGGCATGATGATTTTCTGCTCTTCCTGCTCATATACCGATACACGTCCGAGTTTATATACTAGGCAATCATCACGAAAGACAGTGGATTAAATGACTGAGTCTCAGAACGATGAATTGACATCCGAATTGAAAGCCAAGATCATGGCTCTGGAAGAGAAGAATGTCAGACTCATGGAGGATCTTCAGACTGCGGAGAATGAGAAACGCTACGCAGAGAGCGAGCTCTTCAGAACACAGAAGGATCTCACCAGAGTAAGAACCGAACTCGAAAGACTCAAGACACCGCCACTCATTATCGGTACTCTGAAAGACATCCTCCCAGACAATCGTGTCGTGGTGAAGAGTTCAACAGGACCGGATTTCGTTGTAGGCGTATCCACATATTGCCCGCCGGAAGAACTTGAAGTGGGTTCAAGAGTATCACTTAACAAGCAATCACTGGCTGTCATGAATGTACTGCCTGCAGCATTGGATCCTGTCGTCACAGGCGCTGAAATCATTGATAAACCGGATATCACGTACGACGATATCGGAGGGCTGTCGAAACAGATGCTAGAACTCCGTGAGGCAGTGGAGGATCCGCTTATGAGACCCGAACTTTACAAGAAAGTGGGTATCGAACCGCCGAAAGGCGTACTTCTCGTCGGACCTCCAGGTACCGGAAAAACCCTTATGGCAAAAGCTGTTGCCAATGCGACAAGAGCCACGTTCATCAGACTTGTCGGCTCCGAACTTGTTCAGAAATACATCGGAGAGGGTGCCAGACTTGTACGTGAACTGTTCGATCTCGCAAAAATGAAGGCCCCGAGTATCGTCTTCATAGATGAACTCGATTCTGTCGGAGGAAAAAGACTGGACTCCACCACTTCAGGGGACAGGGAGGTCCAGAGAACTCTGATGCAACTCCTTTCAGAACTTGACGGTTTCACACCTATGAGTAACGTCAAGATCATCGGTGCGACCAACAGACCCGACATCCTGGATGATGCTCTTCTGAGGCCTGGAAGATTCGACCGTATCGTCGAGATCGGTCTGCCCGATGTGGACGGCAGAGAACAGATTTTCAAGATCCATGTCGCACATATGAACATCGACGGCGAGATATCAGCAAGGAAATTAGCTGAATCCACAGAAGGATGCTCCGGAGCTGAGATCAAATCGATCTGTACTGAAGCCGGTATGCTCGCAATAAGGGACAGTCGCGACTGCATCACGATGGATGACTTCCTCAAGGCCAAAGAAAAGGTGCTTGAAGTAGGAAGGAACAAAGTGAAACAGGCCCCGGCCTATATGTTCGGATGAATTCATTCATTATCATCCGGTTCCGGATCGTCACCGGCGAAGAATTCCAACTGTGTGATATTGTAAATGTTCTCCAGACCTATGTGTCCGGTGGCTGATACTGCACACATCTCTCCGAAGATGCCTATATTCTCTACAGCTTTGAACAACTCCGTGCCTACAACTGTCTGTGGGTTGGCATCGTTATCAAGAAGATCGTCGTATAAGGCATCCGGATTCTCGAACCAATCGATGAGTTTATTCTTCTCATCATCATCGAGAAGATCCACTTTAGTGAGGATGTTGACTGTAGGTAGCTGAAGTCTGAACTGTACCAACGAGGACAATACCATATTGGAAACGAAACCATTTGATGTCCTGCAGAGCATCGGGTCTGAAAGATACACCACCATCGACTTATCCTTGCCGAACGCATTGACAATGACATTGGACGATTCCCTAAATGCGAACAGTTCCAACTGTCCCGGTGTGTCCACAAGGACATACTTGGTCTTCATCCCTTCCAATACCTCGGTTATCTTTCTGATATTAACAGCCATGAGATCCGCTGCCACGATCTGAGCACCGTTGGGTCCGAGATTATATTCTGACATGACCTCATCCAATGACACCCACTCTCTGATGTCTATATCCGCTTCGTACGGCAACGAATCCACTCCGGGGTCCAGATTTATCGTGATTGCATCGATGGCGTTCTCTTCCAACCACTCTTTGTATGCTTTTACCAAAGTACTTTTACCGCTTCCGGCGGTGCCGACGAAATAAATGAACCTCATACTATCACTCCTTCTGCTTTCTGGGTTGTTTTCTGAGTCTTCTACCCGGAATCGGTTTGTTCATCTGCGATGTCAGCAACTCCACTTTAGTCTTCTTGGAATTGACATTTCCGATTGTGCCCCTTGTAGCTTTATCAAGATCCGCCTGTGAAATGCCCAATGCACCCAGTTGATCACGTACCTCCTGTGCTTTCTCTTTATCCTTCATATTAAGAAGAACGAGATATGAGTGCGCAGTGGACATGAAGAACATCTCGTTAACGTCCCCCATTTCCGCCAATTCCAGAAGATTGTCATATGCTCCGCGGAGATCTGCAATCAGATTATCGAAATCAGCAGGATCACGGACCATTGATCTGAACATATAGGCCTGAGCGATGTTCTCCATCATCTTCTTATCCTTCTTTTTTGATGATTCCAACGCAGGAATGACGATGTCCATATCCTCAAGGAATCCTTCAGGAATCTCAGGTGATTTCGTTTGACGGTATTTCGCACGGTTCAGGATCGCATATCCGTACGCATCCCTGTGATCGTCATATTTCTCAGTAATCTTGATTGCTTCTTCCATCAGAGCATCGGCGGCATCAATATTGCCTTTTCTGAGATTGTTCTCAGCCACGAATCCCATCGCATCCACCAATTCCATCAATTTGTCCGATGTGATAGATGCGTCTTTGAGCAATCTCTTCCTCTCTTCCAATGCTTTATTCGCATATGCATCCGCATCTTCCTGATTATTGTGTCTGGATGCTGATGCTCTCATTGAATCATATATCGTTGCGAGAAGATACGGATCATCACCGTACTCTCCCTTGGAGAAACATCCCTCAGCTTCTTCCATTGCTTCCTTGAATATCTTGTCAGCAGTATAATTGTCCTTTTTCAACGTGCATAATATTCCGTAATTGACCTTCATCGAAGCAATTTCTATAGATTTCTCACCTGAAATGGATTCCAGCCCTTCTCTGTATACTGCTGTCGCATCCCCGTAATCGCCGCGTGCTATGGCAAATGCAGCGCATATCGGGATTTGATTGTAATATCTGGAACGCATTGTTTTGATGTTACCGCGAAGAATTGCTAGAACTTCCAATGCTATCTTCTCGGCCTTCACTTCCCTGCCGGTCGCACTGTATGCATCTGACAGAAGGTTCAATGCATCTGCCTTCTCCTCATCCGTTCCGGCCTCATCGACCGCCTTCAATGCCTTTCTGACCGTCGGCTCCAATTCATAGTATTCTTTCGTATCCTCAGTGACCGTTTCGATGTCTCCGTTGGACAGAAAGCTCATGACTATCCTGGTCTCGCCGCAATCCTTGCATCTTACAACGGTATTGTACCCGTTCTCGATCTCTGCAGGTTTACCGCATTTAGGACATGTGAATTCAGCTGATTCTTCCTTGCTCATCAGCTCCACCTATGCAGAATCTGCTATTAAAGTATGCTAAAAGAAATTTCAGGAAATGGTTTCAGATTCCGAGTTTCTTCCTCAGGCTGCTCTTCTTCGTAGGCTGTTCTGTCATACCGTCGAGCTTTCTGAGAAGTTCTTTGTCTGTTTCGGACACTCTTGTGGGAACAGATATCCTGACGCGAACGAACATATCCCCGAATGAAGACGTGTTCACTTTCGGCAGTCCTTTTCCGGGTACTCTGAGGACTGAATCTACCTGCGTACCTGCGGGTATCTTGAGTATGACCTTCTCTCCTGCGAGAGTCTCCACCTCGGCCTCTCCGCCGAGAACGAGCTTCGGATATGTTGTCGTGACACCGGTCCAGATATTATTTCCGTCACGTTCGAACATCTTCTCCTGTTTTATGTGCACCACAACGAACAGATCTCCGGCCGGTCCTCCGTCGTATCCTGCATCTCCTGCACCAGGGACTCTGATCCTCATCTCATCCTCGATTCCTGCAGGAATTTTGACACTGATCTTTGATGTCTTGGTCATCCTTCCCGCACCGCGGCATTTCGGACATTTCTCCACTGCGGTCCTTCCCTTGCCGTGACATGCTGGACATTCGGAGATCGATGACATCTGACCGAACGGCGTCCTTCTGACGGATTGCACCTGGCCTCTGCCTCCGCAATGGGAACATGTGACCACCTTTCCGTCCTTAGCCCCTGTTCCGTTACAGTCAGAACAGTTGGCGGTATGAGGTACAGACATCTCGATCTCTTTACCTTTGAGGACATCTCTCAGGGATATCTCCACATCATACCTCAGGGATTCTCCCTGACGGGGGCCGCCGCGCTTCCTGCGGCTTCCGCCTCCGCCGAAGAATGAGCTGAAGAGATCGCCGAATATGTCACTGATATCCTCCTGGTGCGTGAAGTCGTCCCAGCTGAATCCGCCCTGTCCGAACTGTCCGTTCACACCGGCATGACCGTACTGGTCGTACATCTTGCGCTTCTCAGGATCTGACAGCACCTCATATGCCTCGGAGATCTCCTTGAATTTCTCCTCAGCGACCTCTTTCGGCTCTTTCGAGACATCGGGATGATATTGGCGCGCCAATTTCCTGTACGCACTCTTTATCTCATCCGCTGATGCGGACTTCTGAACTCCCAATATCTCGTAGTAATCTCTCGGCATGTTTTCATCACTGATCGTCTACTATCTTATAGTCGGCATCCACGAAGTCCCCGTCCTTCTTACCGGCGTTGGATTCGTTGCTCTGCTGTTGCTGCTGTGCACCGCTCTGGTTGCATCCGCAACCTCCCTGTGCACCCTGTTGCTGCTGAGCCTGCTGATATACCTTCTGTGAGATCGGTTCCATCGCTTTGTAAAGAGCATCGAGCTTCGCTTTGATCTCGTCCACATTTCCGCCCTTGTTGGCGTTCTCGAGATCCGATATCGCTGCTTCGACCTTTGCCCTCTCATCATTGGAGACTTTGTCACCGAGATCGTTCAAGGATTTCTTCACCGAGTACACTGCGGTCTCAGCCTGGTTCTTGACCTCGATCTCCTCACGTTTCTTCTTATCTGCATCAGCGAACTGCTCGGCCTGTTTGACCAGGTTGTCTATCTCATCCTTTGAGAGTTTGTTCGATGATGCGATGGTGATCTTCTGCTCCTTTCCGGTTCCCTTGTCCTTCGCAGTGACATTGATTATACCGTTAGCATCGATATCGAATGTCACTTCGATCTGAGGTACACCGCGTGGTGCCGGCGGGATTCCGTCGAGGATGAATCTGCCGAGTGACGTGTTGTCCTTGGCCATCTCCCTCTCTCCCTGCACGACATGGATCTCCACTGAAGGCTGATTGTCCTGTGCTGTCGAGAACACCTGTGATTTCCTTGTCGGGATCGTGGTGTTCCTCTCGATCAGTTTCGTTGCGATTCCGCCCAATGTCTCGATACCGAGCGAGAGCGGTGTGACATCCAAGAGGAGAACGTCCTTGACATCTCCTGAAAGGACCGCACCCTGGATTGCTGCACCCATTGAGACACACTCCATCGGATCGATTCCGCGCTGGATCTTGGGTCCTACGATGTTCTCCACGAAGTTCTGTACGATCGGCATCCTTGTCGGTCCGCCGACCATGATGATTTTGTTCACACCGTCAACGGTGAGCGAAGCATCCTTCAATGCCTGCTCGATCGACGGTCTGCAACGTGCTACGATCGGTTCCACGAGCTCTTCGAGCTTTGCACGTGTGATTGTTCTTACTAAGTGCTTCGGACCTGATGCATCGGATGCGATGAACGGGAGGTTGACCTCTGTCTGCATCGTTGTGGACAGCTCAATCTTGGCCTTCTCACATGCCTCACGGACCCTCCAGAATGCTGTGTTGTCCTTGGACAGATCGATTCCTGTCTCTTTCTGGAACTCACCGAGCATATAGTTGGTGAGAGCTTCATCCATATCGGATCCTCCGAGTTTCGTGTCTCCTGATGTTGAGAGGACCTCGAACACACCGTCACTGAAGTCCATGATGGTGACATCCAATGTTCCTCCTCCGAGATCGAACACAAGGATCTTCTGTGATGTGTTACCCTTGTCCAGACCGTATGCGAGCGCTGCCGCTGTCGGCTCGTTAATGATACGTACCACATCAAGACCTGCGATCGCACCAGCATCCTTCGTCGCCTGTCTCTGATTGTCATCGAAATACGCAGGCACTGTGATGACCGCTTTATCGATGGTCTCACCGAGGTATGACTCCGCATCCCTCTTGATCTTCTGGAGGATGAATGCTGAGATCTGCTGAGGTGTGTACTCCTTATCAAGAGCTTTCACCTTCTCAGATGTTCCCATCTTCCTCTTAACGTTCTTGATCGTTCCGTTCGGATTTGTGACGGCCTGTCTTCTTGCGGGCTCTCCGACCAGAAGCTGTCCGTCCTGTGTGAATGCAACATACGAAGGGAATGCTTTACCACCGACACTTGCTCCCTCTGCACTCGGGATCATCGATGGCCTACCGCCTTCCATAACAGAGGCGGCAGAGTTGCTTGTTCCCAGATCTATTCCGATTATTCTTGACATCTTTACTCACCTTCTATTTTTTCTTCTTTCTTTTTTGTAACTTTAACTTTCGAATACCTGAGGATCCTGTCCCCGATGCGGTATCCCTTCTGGAACACTTCTGCAATCTCGCCGTCCGTGTCCGCTTCGACAACACAGAGCGCTTCGTGGCAGTTCGGGTCGAACTTGCCGTCCGTAGATATCTCCGTGAGTCCTTTTGCCTCCAGGGCTTTCATCATGTTCTGGCGGATGCCTTTGACACCTATGACGAAATCATTCTCTCCGTCCGCGTGTTCCAGTGCGCGGTCCAGATCGTCCACTATACTCAACATCTCCGACAGCAGGTTGGCAGTGGCGAATGCCTTGAACTCCTCATTTTCACGCTGAGTCCTTTTACGGAAATTATCGAAATCCGCTTGAAGCCTCTGCGCCAGCTGTATGTATTCAGCTGTCTTCGCTTCGGATTCCTCAAGTTTCTTCTTGAGATCCTCGATCTCGGCATCCTTCTTCTCTGCCTTCTTATCAGTCATCCATTCACCTTTTTTCAGTCGTTGATATATAAGTACGGGGGCTAAACGCCCCCAGTATGAAGCGTTTAGTCGTCCGTCATATCAGGCATTGAACCTGCGGCTGCCGGCGGTCCGTTTGGCATCGGCATTCCACGTGCTGCGATGACATCGTCGATCCTGAGGATCATGACTGCTGCATCGGTCGCGGAGTTGATTGCCTGTTTTCCGATCCTGTATGGTTCAATGACATTGAGTTTGAACATGTCCTCGACCTTTCCGGAGAACGGGTTGAGACCGGCGTATTTCTTGCCCTCTTTGTGCTGTTTCCTCATTTCTATAAGGATGTCAATCGGGTCAAGACCTGCATTCTCTGCAAGTGTTGTCGGGATGGATTCCATCGCTGATGCGAATGAATCGATCGCGATCTGCTCCCTTCCTCCGACGGATTGAGCATAGCTCCTGAGCTGCATTGCGATTTCGACTGCTGTCGATCCTCCGCCTGTGACCATCATTCCGTCCTCGATAGCGACTTTGACAACCGACCATGCATCGATGAGTGATCTTTCGATTTCATCTACGACATGCTTGGTTCCTCCCCTGATGAGGACAGAGACCGATTTGGCATCCTTGAGACCGCTGACAAATGTCATGTCATTATCCTGGATCTTCTTGACTTCGATGAGACCTGCTGTTCCGAGGTCTGATTTGTCAAGTTCTGAGATCTTGTTGATGATGTTGGCACCGGTTGAAGCTGCGAGTTTCTCCATATCGGATTTCTTGACACGCCTTGCTGCATAGATTCCCTCTTTTGCAAGGAAGTGCTGTGCCAGATCGTCGATTCCTTTCTGACAGAAGACCACATTGGCTCCGACCTGTTTGACCTTCTCGACCATCCTTCTGAGCATGTTCTCTTCCTCAAGAAGGAAGTCATTGAGCTTGGATGGATCTGTAATCTGGATCTTAGCATCAATCTCTGTCTTCTTGACCTCGAATGCTGCATCGATGAGTGCGACCTTCGCATCCTTAATGAGCTTCGGCATAGCTGTGTGCACTGGCTCTTTATCGATGATGAGTCCTTTCACAAGCTGTGACTCTTCCATCGATGTACCAGTCTTCTTGACTGTCTGAATGTTATTCAGGTCGACCTTGTATTTTCCTTTGTCATCCTTAACTGCAACTGTCTTCACTGCATCCACTACGATGTCCGAGAAGAAATCCTTGTAAGAATTGACCTGCTTGCTGTTCATCGAGACTTCTGCAATCTGTTTGAGGAGTTTGTCATCATCGTATGACACTTTCTTTGAAATGTCTATGAGGATCTTCTGTGCCTCTGCGTTCGCAAGCCTGTATCCGCTTGCGATGATTGTCGGGTGCACGTTCGCATCGACCATATCGATTGCTTTCTTGAGGAGTTCACCTGCGAGGATGACGGATGTTGTTGTTCCGTCTCCTACTTCCTGGTCCTGTGTCTTTGCGACCTCAACAAGCATCTTTGCTGCGGGGTGCTGAACATCAATCTCCTTAAGAATTGTGACTCCGTCGTTAGTGATGACGACATCGCCCATGGAATCGACAAGCATCTTATCCATTCCTCTAGGGCCGAGACTGCTCCTGACTGCGTCGGAGATCGTCCTTGCCGCTGCGATGTTGTTAAACTGAGCGTCTTTTCCTTTATCCCTCTTGGTTCCTTCCTTGAGGATCACAACTGGTGTATTACCCATACCCATGTTTCTCTACCTCCAATATTTGGATTACTAGCCCTTTAAAGTTTGTTCTTCTATATAAACGTTCTTAACAATTGGCGCTGTTAGTTTTTATGGGGTAGTATAAAAGGACTTTCGGTCTTTATATCAAAGTGTTCGCTGCGCTCACACTTTGAAATCCTCGGCCGACTGCGTCGGCCTGCGGGAGAAGATAGGCTCCGCCAACGTTCCTTTTAATCGAATTCGATCTGGAGATTTCCGTATCTGAAGTAACAGAAATTGATGAAGTTATCAAGATTGGTAAAACCGCATCCATCTGCCTTCGTCTTCTGAATTTTAGAATTCAGGCCT
>JAZRYJ010000036.1:0-10425 GCA_045600635.1 Candidatus Methanarcanum sp. | reverse complement strand
GTAAAAAGAGCGATGGCAGAGCCTATCTTCTCCCGCAGGCCGACGCAGTCGGCCGAGGATTTCAAAGTGTGAGCGCAGCGAACACTTTGATATAAAGACCGAAAGTCCTTTTATACTACCCCATAAAAACTAACAGCGCCTAATATTATCGATGTTGACAGCAAAGATGATAAAACTATTACAGGACAGAAGAATGTTCTGAATGATTTATATGGTAAAAACCGATTCCGAAACATATGTCATTGGTCATTCACAACACACTCACGAACAAGAAAGAACCGTTCGTTCCGATTGAAAAGAACAAAGTGAAGATGTATGTGTGCGGTGTGACCGTATACGATGACATCCATATGGGTCATGCCAGAAGCATGATAGTTTTCGACATGGTAGCGAAATATCTGAGATACAGCGGGTATGAGGTCACACACGTCACTAATTTCACTGATGTGGATGACAAAATAATCATCAGAGCGGCTGAACAGAACATACCTCCGTTGGAACTGTCACAGAAATACATCGACAGGTATTTCGAAGAAATCAAGAAACTCGGTATCGGAAAAGCGGATATCTATCCGAAAGCGAG
The DNA here is from genome assembly GCA_045600635.1 of Candidatus Methanarcanum sp. Classification (GTDB taxonomy): domain Archaea; phylum Thermoplasmatota; class Thermoplasmata; order Methanomassiliicoccales; family Methanomethylophilaceae; genus Methanarcanum. The sequence goes on along the minus strand of JAZRYJ010000036.1, from coordinate 9,842 downwards.
CGAGAGCATTGATGACATCATCGATATGTGCAAGATCATCATCGATAACGGATACGGATACGTGACCGATGACGGAAGCGTGTATTTCTCGGTGGAGAAGGCGAAGAGTTTCGGCTGTCTCACCAATAAGAAACTGGAGGATATGGAATCCACAGGGCGCATCTCACAGGATGAACAGAAGAAGAATCCTTTGGATTTCGCAGTCTGGAAGGCTGCAAAGCCCGGTGAGATCTCATGGGATTCTCCCTGGGGAAAAGGAAGGCCCGGATGGCATATAGAATGTTCAGCGATGATCAGACGCCATCTCGGTGAACAGATAGACATCCATGGCGGAGGGAATGATCTGATCTTCCCGCATCATGAGAACGAGATCCTTCAGACAGAGGCTGTGACAGGTAAACAGCTTGCCAATTACTGGATGCACAACGGTATGCTCCAGGTTAAGGGACGCGGAATGACAAAGGAGGAGAAGATGTCCAAATCACTTGGTAATTTCTTCAGAGTCAGTGATGTGGCTGCGAAATATGATCCGCAGACGATCAGATTCTTCTTCCTCGGAACACATTACATGAGCCCGTTGATCTACAGCGAGGAAGGATTCGAGACAGCCTCAGCCTCATTGAAGAGGATATGGAACAATTACCGTGAATTGCAGGCATATTCAAGAGACGCATCAGGAGATGATAACGCATCTGAATTCATCGAATCCGTGAGATCCAATTTCAAGAAAGCGATGGATGATGATTTCAATACGCCGGAAGCGATGAAGGTATTCTTCACGGTCGCCACTTCCACTAACAAAATGATATCCGGAAAGACGTTGTCGAAGAAAGGGGCCGAGAATATAATCAAGATGCTTGGGGAATTCGATACGGTATTCGGAATAATGCCGAAAGATAAGGTATCCGATGATTCGATGGATGCTGTTATGCAGATATTGATCAATGTCCGTTCAGAATTGAGAAAGAGAAAGGCTTATGATTTGGCGGATAAGATAAGGGACGATCTCACTGTGGCCGGCATACAGCTGGAAGATTCAGCTGACGGAATCAAATGGAAGAAGATCTGATCTTCTTTTTCATCTCTTCTGACAGCTGACACGCTTTGCATTTTTTGCCTAAAGTAGGTTCGCCGCATTTGCATTCGTGCAATTTTGCAGCCCCATAGTTCTCAGACAGCATAGGCATCAATTGATCATATGATGACAGGATACTGAACTTGGATCCTGGGGATCTGCTTTCCAGATCATCTACCAGATCACGGTATTGGTTTCTCAGGGCTCTTTGCCAATACGGACATGTACGGTCATGGAATTCTAATCCGGAAACGATGGCATACAGCAACGATTCTTTCTCGGGAATCATCCTGAGTGGAACAAATCTTGGGATCAATCCGGGTTGGATCTTCTTATGAGGTCCCAACCTGGCCAATCTTTCAACATCGCCTCTGGTGATATTCATCATGATAGATTGTGCCATATCATCAAGATTATGGCCTGTTGCCAGATATGTCGCTCCGATCTCCTTTGCGACGATATTCATACACTTTCTTCTGAATACTCCGCAGTATGTACATGGGCTGTTCTCGCCTGATAACGGGGCGACATCATCCATTGTAAGGCCAAACGTGTCTTTGAATGATATGAGGTGGAAAATGATGTTATTAGCCTTACAGAACCTTCTTACAATGTCGATGCTGGAAGGTCTGTATCCTTCGATGCCTTCATCGATCGTGATACAGTGTATCTCGACATCGCTGTGGGTATTGAATGTCTCACGTATGAGTTTGAGAGTGACCATGCTGTCCTTCCCGCCGGATACCGCTACAGCAATTTTATCGCCGGGTCTGACACTGATCTGTTTTCTGATCTCACGCTTGACTCTTTTTTCGACATAATTCATGAAGTGATGTCCGCAGAGATGCGAACCGTTGTATCTGATGAAGGTGACAGCATCGCTGTTGCACAGATCGCATTTCATTCGATTTTCTCCAATACCAGTTCGATTTTCTTCGCAAGTTCTTTGGACGGGATGTCGGGTATGGAAACGCACATGGATCTCGACGAATCATTGATCGGTTCGACAAGATAATTCGATTTTATCAGGTTCTTCACATATACGTAGAATTGAGTGTGTTTCTTGGCCTCCACCTCATACTCCTCACATACGATGGCATATGTCTTCTCGACAGCCGACAGTTTCACAAAACTGTTATTTTTGATAGCTCTGGCCACTGCAAGGAGAACGAATAATTCATTCTTGCCGAGTTCTTCCAATTTAGGCTGATTCACTACCATGTACACCATATCGCTCACTTTACGGACATCATCCGCAGTAATGACAGAATTCTCTCTTTTCTCTGCGACACGTGCGGATTTATCGAGAAGATCAATTGCGAATCTGGCATCCCCGTTGCCGCATGCTCTGTCAGCGATGAGTTCTATTGCATCATCTTCAATGGCACCATCGACAAGAGCTTCTTTGCAGCGTTCATCAATGATAACTTTCAATTGATTGAATGAATATTTATCGAACCTTATCGCATTGACCTTCTTGAATGTGGACCTCGAGGCCTCATCGAGTCTGTCAAGCACGTATTCCTGAGAGATCATTATCAACGATACCGATAACGGAACATTCAGACTCTCATCGCTCATCCTGGACAATTGATAAATCAGATCGCATGGTCCTTTCTTAAGAAGTACATTGACTTCATCGAGCACTATGATGAAACGTTTTTTGTTCTTCTCAAGGTGTCCTTTCAGGGCTCTCAGCATCTCCTGTGTGGAGAATCCTCTGTCGGGATATCCAGGGTCGAAATGACTCACACATTGATACAGGATGCCTGCTTCGGTACCTTTCTGTCTGCAATTGATTATCACATAATCCACAGGGACGTTGTTCTTATGAGAATATTCCATAAGATCAAGAATGAAACGTTTGGCAGTGGATGTTTTTCCGGTACCGACATCGCCTGTCATGAATGCGAATTCCGATCTGCCGTTCTGAATAACGGTGCTGAAGATCATCTCCAGCTGATCCATCTGTTCTTCTCTGCCAGGCAGTTTGGATGGTACATACTCGAATGATAATTTAGAAGGGTCCTTTATCAGTATACTCCCGCGTTCGAACATGTCCTCCCTCCGAATTCAACCTGTACAGTATGAATGGAGTCACTATAATAAGCAATTTGCTGAAACCCATCTGGCATGTGCAGTTGATACTGACATTCAATGGGAGGTTTTATCTTAAAGAAAGAGAATGTCCATCCGATTCCAATGAACGAGATATGGACTGAGAAGTACAGGCCGAAGAATCTTGACGAGGTCATAGGACAGAAACATGTCACTGAAAGACTGAAGGCCTACGTCTCCACCAGAAATATGCCGCATCTCCTGTTCACAGGTCCGGCAGGTACAGGTAAGACCACATGTTCATTGGCTATAGCGAGAGAGATGTTCGGTGACGATTGGAAAGGTAATTTCATCGAACTGAACGCTTCCGATGAAAGAGGGATCGACGTAGTCAGAGGGAAGATCAAGGAATTTGCAAGAACAGCTCCGTTGGGAGGCGCGGAATTCAAGATAATCTTCATGGATGAAGCTGATGCATTGACATCGGACGCTCAGGCCGCACTCAGAAGAACTATGGAGAAATTCTCCAAGATATGTCGTTTCATACTCTCGTGCAATTATTCATCCAAGATCATCGACCCTATTCAATCCAGGTGTGCAGTGTTCAGATTTAAACCATTGACGCAGGACGATGTGAAAGGATTCTTGAAAAGGATCATCGACAACGAAGGCGCAAAGATAGAGGATGATGCTATGAAAGCGCTCATCCATGTTGCCAGAGGAGATATGAGGCGTGCAGTGAATTCATTGCAGGTGGCAGCATCGCTGAATAAAGTCATCGACATAGACACAGTTTATCAGACTACTGGTATGGCCAATCCTGAAGAGGTCAAAAATATGCTGAATACGGCACTCAGCGGAAATTTCATCGGTGCGAGAGACAAACTCGACAGCATCATGATCGAGTACGGTCTTTCAGGACAGGACATCATCCGTCAGATACACGCATCCTTGTTCGAGCTTCCGATAAAGGATGCGGACAAGGTCAGGTTCATGGAAAGGACCGGAGAGATCGAGTTCCGTATCGTGGAAGGAAGCAACGAGCGTATCCAACTGGAATCATTGCTGGCATATATCGTGATGACAAGCAGCAAATGATCATCAGTATCTGTTGTCAAATATTCTGTGGCTCTTTTTCTCGCTTCTCGGAAGTTCCATCATGGATACTGCTTTGGGCACGATCGTTATCCCGATCCTGTTTTTGAATTCATTAGCGACCGTTTTTTCCAATTCAGCACGTTCGTTGTTATCGAGTTTGGTTTCGAAGAACAATGTGAGCGAATCTCTCCCGTTAACATGGTCGATCATCACCTGATATTCACTTGATACGCCGTCGATGGATTTCAGCAGATCCTCGATCTGTCCGGGGAATATGTTGACACCTTTCACTTTGACCATGTCATCGGTCCTTCCGATGAGTATGTCTATACGTGGAAATTTGGAACCGCACGGGCATTCTCCCGGGATTATACGTGTGAGGTCATGTGTCCTGTATCTTATCAGCGGTGCGCCCTCTTTTTTCAGTGTTGTAATCACAAGTTCACCGTATTCTCCGTCAGGAAGTGTTTTTCCTGTTTTCGGGTCTATGATCTCGAAGTACACATAATCAGTCCAGTAGTGAATTCCTGTTTTTTTGTCACAGCTGATTCCGATACCGGGGCCGTATATCTCAGTGAGGCCGTAGATGTCGTACAGTTCAACACCGAGTTCGTTGGCGATACGGTCACGCATTTTGTCTCCCCAGCGTTCCGAACCGATCAATGCTTTTTTCAGTTTGATCTTATTTTTTATTCCTCTTTTCTCTATCTCTTCTGCGAGAAGGAGTGCGTAAGATGATGTGGCGGTCAGAACGGTGCTTCCGAGATCCTGCATCATTTTCAGCTGTTTATCGGTGTTTCCGGGACCCATAGGTATGCACATTGCACCCAGACGTTCAGCACCTGCCTGGAATCCTATTCCCGCGGTCCACAGACCATATCCTGGTGTGATATGCACTCTGTCCTTGTTAGTGACGCCAGCCATCCTGTAACAGCGTTCGAACATTACTGCCCAATCTTGGACATCCTTTTTTGTATAGGGGATCACAACGGGTATGCCTGTAGTGCCGGATGATGAGTGGATTCTGACAATCTTGCTATCCGGGACGGCTTTGAGGCCTAAGGGATATGCTTCACGCAATTCACATTTGTCAGTAAGCGGAAGTTTTTCAAAATCTTCTTTGGATTTGATGGAATCCAGATCGATGTCTTTGAATTTCTCTTTGTAGAATTTACTTTTGCTTTTGATTGTTGAGAGTTTCTTCTTTATCGCATCGAACATTTCATCCGTCATCATAGTGGTCGTTACAGTGTAAATGCAACTAGTATATTAATTGTACTAAAAAGTACTTTGATGTACAAAAATATACATTATCTTTTTATCAGTCCGAGCAGGGATCTTTTTTTGGCACCCTTGTATTTAGGGATGATATCAGGTGTGTTCAGTCTCACTATTTCATATTCATCCGGTGTGTCTACACTGATGATGTCAGTCTCGTGTTTGAGGAATTTTTTCGCATTCTCAGAACCCATGGATGCCGCTTCCGATATCAGTTTCATGCCTTTGCCCCTGTCTCTGGGGACACCGGTTCCTTTCAGATACATTGTTCCGAGTACGAATTCACATTCCCAATCTCCCGTTTCAATACCGGTTTCGAAATATTTCGCTGCTTTGGTATCATCTATGGATCTGACACCGAGGCCTTTGTGATAACACATGCCCATCTTATAATGCGAACCTTTAACGTTCGCTTCGACAGCCTGAAGATAGAAACTGGCAGCCATTTTGTAGTCACGTTCGGGGTTATGAAGATCGGAATAGATGTCGCCTAATTCTATATATGATTCTGAATGCCCTTTATCCGCAGCTCTTTTGAACCATCTTATCGCGATACGTTGGTCAGCATATGTCGAGATCCCTTCTTTATAGCACAGGCCGAAATAATGTTGAGCAGGTGCGAATCCTTTCTCAGCAGATATCATGAACATTTTGAAAGCAGCCTGTCCATCCTTTTCTGTACCCAGTCCATTGAGATACGCTAATCCCATGTAGAATTCGGACTCATCGATACCTTGTTCTGACGCCATCAGGAAATAGGAAAGTGCTTCAGGATAATTCGGTTCTTCACTGTTGAACAAGAATTTTCCATACTCATTCTGAGCATAGGGATTTCCATCATCTGCAGCTGATTTGAGTTTGCTTATTGAATCAGGGTTATTGAAGTCAACAGATCTTACGGCATCGAAATAGGCCTTATTCGTTCTTGTTTCATCACTCATATGACCCTTGCCACCTTTTTGATGGATTCTTTCATCTCATCATCGCTCAGTTCGATTTCATCAACGAATGTGAATGCGGTTTTTTCATTATTGCACTCTATCGTGAATGTTATCTTTCCATGTTTGTCAATGTCGACATATATGGGGATCTTTGTGCTCCTGGTTATTTTTCCTTTGAGCTGGACATTGAAATGTCTTATCTGTTTGCCTTCCTTGATATCTATGTATTCATTACCTCTTTTGGCTGTTGATTCGTAGACTGCAATATCCAGATCCTTCTGATCCTCTCTTTTCGGTCTGCAGTATATCTTGAATTTAGATGGAATCTGGTCATTTTTGTACGATACATTGCAGATCTTCTCTTCACCGTCGATCCCGACAACGATGCCGTATGTCTTGGTCATCACAGGCATATAGCGGATTTTCTTTTCACCGAAGAATGATTCAGCGAACAGAGCAGCGCCCTTGCAGACAGCAAAGCTGGGATCAAAAAGCACCAGATCAGCGGATGGAAATGCATATTTCAATTCCTTTTTGACCTGCGGCATCAATGATGAATTCCCGGCCATGACGACTTTATCTATATCGCTCATCTCCAATCCGGATGAACGTATCGCATTACCGATCATTTCAATGGTCTTCATCATAAGGCTGTATGTTTCATCCTCGATCTCATCTCTCGAGATGAGATAGTTCACATCCTTTCCGTTGACCTGGATGCATCCTTCATGTATCGTTTCTTCTCTCAATGCGATTTTTGCGATCTCAGATTCATTCATCACTATTTTTCTGAAATCAACATCCGATGCAACATCCTCATTTTTCAGACCTGCATTTTCAAGGATCCTTTTCTGCAGCATAGCAGCGACTTCTATGTCCCAATCCATACCTCCGAGGTCTTTGTTGCTTTCATCGGACAGAACTATGTAATCGCCCTTGGATATTTTCACTACGGCGACATTCAATGTACCGCATCCGAAATCGTAGACAAGGATGTTGCTGTTGTCCAATTTCTTCTCGTTTCCGTATGATATTGCGACAGCCAACGATTCAGATATCAAATGCACATCGTCAAGGCCAGCGATCTTGGATGCTAAGAAAGTGGAATGTCTCTCCACATCTCCGAAATCACTGGGGATGGTGATGATGGCATTCCTCACATTGACTCCGACAGCTTTTTTCATTTCTTTCAGAAGTTTGACAAGGATCGCTGCGGACAATTCTGTCGGAGAATATTTCACTCCGCTATATGTTCTGTTTATATCCTCGCCCAATGTTCTCTTGAAATGGGACACGGTGTTCCATGTAGTCTGTTCAATACCGTTATTTATCGCATCACGTCCGATATACAGGCCGTCATCCGCGAAAGTTACTGTGGAAGGAATATGATCCTCCCCATTCTCGAATTTGAGAACAACAGGTACCGAATCCCCGTTGGTGTATGCAAGGCATGAGAATGATGTACCCAGGTCTATCCCGACATAAGTCTCACTCATCATTCCCACCCTCTTGCGTACTTACTGATCATTTGAGTCCGACTATTTTTCCGTCCTTCCCTATGTCCATGTTGACAGCTGCCGGTACTTTTGCAAGACCCGGCATGAGGGTCATCTCTCCGCAGACAGGTACAACGAATCCGGCACCGCCTGAGATGTTGACCTCTCTGACATTAAGGGTCCATCCTGTCGGTGCACCTTTCTTTTTCGGATCGTCACTGATGGATGCCTGCGTTTTTGCTATGCAGACTGGAAGGTTCCCGTAACCCAATTCCTCCAGTTGCTGAAGTGTCTTGTTGGCCTTGACAGAATATTCCACCTTGTCTGCTCCATAGATCTTTTTGGCTACAATCTCGATCTTTTCTTTCAACGGCTTGTCAAGTTCATACAACGGCTTGTATTTGGCCTTCTTCGTTTCCAAAGTTTCAACGACCTTCTGAGCGAGGAGTTTCCCTCCTTCTCCGCCTGAGATGTATACATCGGACGGTGCATACTCTGCACCTTTCTCCTTACAATGTTCTGCAATCCTGTTGAGATACTCATCTTTGTCAGTGGGGAATCTGTTGATCGCAACGATCACAGGACAACCGTACTGTTGGAGGTTGCTTATGTGCTTATCAAGATTGCTGAATCCTTTGTTGAGTGAATCCATGTTCATCGTGGATTCATCTTTCAGGTCGGCACCGCCGTGCATCATGAGTGCACGTACAGATGCCACAATGACGACAGCATCAGGGCTGAATCCTCCCTGTCTGCACACTATATCCATGAATTTTTCTGCACCGAGATCGGCAGCGAAACCGGCTTCCGTTACAACGTAGTCGCCCAACTTCAATGCTGTGCGTGTTGCGATGATGCTGTTGGCACCGTGTGCGATGTTTGCGAATGGGAAACCATGGATGAAAACTGGCTGACCTTCCAAAGTCTGTACGAGATTTGGATTTATCGCATCTTTAAGGCAGATCATCATTGCTCCGACACATTGAAGATCGGCAGCTTTTACAGGCTTTCCTTCATAGTTGTATGCAACGATGATATTCCCGAGTCTCTTTCTGAGATCGTCTAGATCGGTAGCCAATGCGAGGATTGCAGATATTTCGGAAGCAGATGTGATTATGAATCCGCTCTCATGGGGTATTCCGCCCATTCCTTTTCCGCCGAGACCGACAACTATGTTTCTCAATTCGCGACAGTTCATATCCATTGTCTTCTTGAGAACGATCTGTGTGGGGTCGATACCGAGTTCATTTCCTTTTGCGATATGATTCTCCACCATCGCTGAAAGAAGATTATGCGCTGCAGCGACTGCAGGTATATCGCCGGTGAACTGAAGATCTATGTCCCACATTGGGTAGACTTGAGCATAACCTCCTCCCGTGGCGCCTCCTTTGATACCGAATGTCGGTCCGAGGGATGGTTCCCTCAATGCACCTACTACATTCTTCCCGATTTTGCTAAGTCCCTGTACCAGACCTATTGAAGTGACAGTTTTTCCTTCACCAGCAGGGGTTGCGGTTATCGCAGTGACAAGAATCAACTTTCCGTTTGGTTCATCCTTGTATTTCTCTAGTTCTTTCAATGGAATTTTTGCGACATATTTTCCGTACGGGATGAGGTCATCCTCCGGGATTCCTATCTTGGCTGCTATATCCTTGATAGGCTTTACGTCAGCATCGTACGCTATCTCTAGGTCGGTCTTCATTTGCTCCCCGCACCTATATGCGCGTAACCATTTAATGTTCTTTCCCAACGTCGAGTCTCATTGAAACCCTCGTGTAAACAATTTTCACTTTAGATCTGACGTACTCTGTTTTTACGTATTTTTCGAGTTTTTTTTTTCTCCTGCTCTTCCTATGTTTTTTCACTGTTTTTCTTATTTTCATTTTATTTATTTTT
>JAZRYJ010000035.1:0-1369 GCA_045600635.1 Candidatus Methanarcanum sp. | reverse complement strand
GAAAGTACCCTCGTGTAAAAATAGCGACTCTCTGATTTGGTGTCGCCAAACAAACAAAAACAAAGAGTCACTTCTCCAAAAGGGAAAGGACCTATTTTAGCCCATTGAGCTTCAGCGATGACAGGGCTAACCGTTTTTGTTTATCGGCGCAGGAGATACAGAGATGTTAGCTATCGGCGCAGATGTCCACATGAAGACAACTACCTTCTTCGCTTTGGATGAGGAAGGAAAACCTCTGAAGGAGTTCAATAGGCTTTTCAAACGCGTGCCCTCGAACCTCGAAGGGTATTCGCAGGTGTGCGGATACCTAGAAGGGAAAGAGTACCAGATTCTTGTGGAAAACTCATCGAAGACCCATGATGTCGTATGGATTGCAGAGGAACTCTGCATGAACATGATCGTCGGGCATTCGCCGGACCTCAAGAAGATAACCCAGTCGGATACCAAGACCGATGACAACGACGCGGAGGATCTGGCTATGTACCTTCTTGCAAGGTTCGCAGGAGCGATGCAGTTCCATGTCTGTTACATGTGTGACAGGGAGACCATGATGAACCGCCAGCTTTGCCGTCTGGCAAAGCTGGAGATGATGGAACGCGGGAAGATCAAGAGAAGGATACGTTCTCACGCCCTTGTGTTCGGAATCCAGCTGGGGAAGATAGATCTCACTAGCAAGACCGCGATGAAGATGCTCAGAATGAAGAACGACCCCATCTTCGATGGACTTGTATCCATGATGGAAGACAGTCTGAGGCGTCAGAAGGAACTGGAGAAACTCATCGAGCAGAAATTCAAAGGAGATAGGATCTACGAAAAGGTCTGCGAGATCCCTTATTTCGGATCTGTCACAGGAGCCTATCTGTCCTCATATATCGCAGACATCTCCAGATTCCCTGATTCCAAGTCCTTCGTCGCGTCCCTTGGCCTTGTGCCAAGGGCACGTAATTCCGGAGAGAAGGTGAGCCATTGCAAGATCACCAAGAAAGGTGATCCGCATGCAAGGTGGCTGCTCATCCAGGCAACCATCGGACATGTCAGAGGATGTGCGAATTCACCTGTTACCGAATTCTTCAACAGGAAGAACGGAGGAAGTCTTGCGGAAAGGAAGGAACGTGAGGAAGATATTGTCTTGAACAGGTCCGCCATCGTGGCCGCTTCGGCCAAGATGGCGACAATAATCTACACACTGGTGGTAAAAGACAGACATTGGTGAAATCGAAAAGATCCAGAATCCCGAGAGATAGGGCCGGATGTCTGGCACATATACCATTTTGGTAGATCCGTGATAACGGATGGAACCGTTTTGAAAGGGTGCATAACACGAGGTCCAATGGGCATAATGGTACCGTGGGAAATCCCCAAGAGGGGA
>JAZRYJ010000034.1:0-4928 GCA_045600635.1 Candidatus Methanarcanum sp. | reverse complement strand
GAGACTAAATCGAACATCACTATGTCAAAGTTAGAATTCAACGTATTGTTTTATGAAATATTAGGGCTACTAAATATGCCATAAAAAACACACCTAATGCACCCTCAGCACAAACTAGAATTCTCATAGGCATTGTTATCGGAACAATGTCACCAAAACCAATTGTAAAAAATGTGATGGCACTTATATAAAAACCATCTAAACACCCAATGATGTTAACATTTGGATAAAATTGATTTATATTAAATTGGTAGATGGAGCCTGAAATAATAAAAAGTGCAATGGCCCACATCAATGTTGTAAATATGCTTGTTCCGTATTTACTTAGATATTTGGACAATGTTAGGCGAGAATATTCTAACCATTTTTTAGTGATATCATTGATGTTATAAATCGAATTGTTTGGCGAATCCATTATTCGTGAATTCACCACTTTCTTTTGAATTTTCTTCGAAAAGCCATAGCTGAAGCTACCTCATGCAGAAAATTCCGCAATCCACGTATTCATTTCAGCAGATGATCCTCGTCCAGCTCCAGGATGTCCAGGTATTCCAGGAATGCATCCTCTTCACGTTCCGGTCCGTCCATGTAGATGTAATTTTCGGAACGGTCGTATTTCAGGATAAGGTGTTGGATCCCGTCGGCCATCTTCGTTGCAGTGATCTTTCTTTTCTTTGTCCTTGAGATATATGTGACGACATCCCATATCATCGTGGCCAACGATGTGATGAACATCATCACGTTGGCCCTCGAAGCTTTGTGAAGGTAGACGCAGCTCAAGCCGAAACCGCTTTTGAGGAGTCTGAAAGCATGCTCTATCTTATATTGCCCAAGATAGGAAAGGAGGATTGTGTCGGCCGTCGCACCGAAGCGGACGTTGTCCGCATCGGTGTCCGCTCTTGGAAGATTGGTGATCAGAATGTGAACTCCCCTGTCCTGCGTGAGCTGTTTCGCCTTGTCCTCATCGAATCTGAGATCGACATCGACCTTGTATTCGATCCTGACAGGTCTTTTCTCTCCAGTCTTAGGGCGCCCCCTGTGTCCATATTTCTGAGGGATGCAGACTTCTTTGATGGAATATTGCGGCACATAGGCGGAATCCACATGCTCACTCAAGGCTTCTTAGATCGCCCTCCGTGCATCGATCTCGCAGTTGAAGTTCCTTGATTCGAACCTTCCGAATCTTGCTTTTGCTTCCTTCTCACCCTGTTCACGGAGATAGTTTATGCCGGCATCGATGTCATCGGTCGTACGGTAGGCGATGAAACGGAGTTCCATCATCCTGCCTTTGGAGATCTCGACATCGGTATCCGTATTGTAGATCTCCCAACCCTTCCTGACGACAGAAGGTCCCATCCGACCTGTGCTCACGGAACGGATTATATCCTGTCTGATCTTTTTTCCGAAGTTCTCGGGACATTTCGATATGAACCCGAATCCTCTGTCCTGCATCATCGTCACCAGCGGAGCAGTGACGATTTTGCAGTCAGCAATCAATGTAGAATCCTTCGGATCCACCTTTTCGGAGAGGAATTCGATTGTTCCCCTATCCATTTCACTGTCCGCTGTGGCTCCATCGTAGGGTCTTTCGTAGCATACGATCCCGTTCTGATCGGTTACGGACAGCAGCGAATAGACGAGTCTTTCATTGTGACCGTCTTTCGCATGCCACATCTCTGCGGCAAAGCGGCTTCGTTCCCCTCCCCGTCCACATTCAGAGAGGTTATCGAGAAGTTGGTCATGTCGACGTTGTATATTCTCGATATTATGCCGAAAAGTCCTGAGAATGCCTGATAGCATTCGTATGAAAGTCTGTCGAGATTCAGTCCGAATAGGAGATCGAGATTCCTGGTGACAGAGGTCGCACACATCGCTTCGTAATCGACCTTCTCTCCGAAGAGAAGGTCGGTCGGTGCATTCAGGTAGAAATCGCGGAGTGTATAGATGGGGGCACGGCCGGTCGTTGAAAGCAGCTTTCCGATGAAGGCCTTGACTGTATTTCCAGGTGTTAATTTCACCCTTTTGTCGAGGATGAACTTGGAATCGATCAGTTTTGTAAGACCCGCCCGTTCGAACAGGGACATGGCCATGGCTGCCGATGCGAATATCGATTCGTTCCTGTTCCTGCTGCGTCCGAGCGTCATTTTTATTGTTCCCTGTCCGGAAAGTTCTGAAATTCGCACCGCACGCTCAAAGATTTAGATTTTAGCGAATTATAATCGAGCTTTGCTCGATATATATTCGCTAAATATTGAATATTAATGGATCGTTAGGGATTCATTCGCACGCAATGAATAGCGGATGCTATCGAAAAACGGCCGATTTCAGGCTGCAACACAGTAAATTTTTGTGAAAAAAAGTGAAAAATGACTGATTTTCATCGATCAAAAAAATTATTCATTGAAGTGGTGAATTCACGTTATCGGTCGTCTGTGACGGAGTATTTTTCCAGCGTAAGCTATAAACCGAATTCGGGATATTGTGGAAAAGTCGTTGTTTTCTTTATAGGAAAAAATAGGATTGCTTGAAGTAGGTAGCGAGGAATACAACATATTGCTGTATCGTTATTCAAAAAAAAGAAGGATCCGGATGATTGCTTCATCAGCAATCATCCTTCACACGTTTATTTGCGTTTAGCGATTATCAGTGTTGCCAACAGTATGACTGCCACAGCCGCTACCGTTATGATGACGAATGCTGTGTTGCCGTTGAATATATTCTCAGGCGTCACAGGTGTCGGCACAGGAACAGGTGTAGGGGTCGGTTCAGGCCCGGGTGTGGGTGATGAACCGAATTCGGCCGTAATACTTGCCGATATTGTTGCAGCGGAACCGTTGGCGACGGACCAGCTGTTGAATGGAACATCACTGCTGTCCGCAACGGCTGTGAACGTTATTACGTTCTTTACAGGCGCAGTCCCCTCCAGATTCACATCGATCACAGTTAACTTCTCATCTTCGATTATGAATTTCATATAGGAATCCACATCGATGCTGTGTTCTGTGCCGGCATCTTTTGCGCCGTCCGGTGTTTCCCATATCAGACTTCCGCCGTCTGAAGATACAGTTATTGTATCTTTGACGACCATCACACCTTCATAGGTTGGAGGGTCGCTACTGGAATCTTTTACAAGAGGCTTAAAGTGATAATCCGAATAATCCAGTACATCTGCAGTTTTTCCGTTCGATTTGATGAACTCTATATCGAACATCGATACTGATATACTTCCATCCTTACCAATGGTCACTATGCTGCTAGTCTCATAAGTTGGATTATAATAACGGGCAATCCGGAATGCTTCCTGTGTTCCTCCTACTTTGCAATCGATTATGACAGTTTTCAATGTTGATATTGTTTTTTCTTCATCAACACGATAACACGAGAATGCATACTTTCCTACCTTCACACCGTTTTTGGAATCTATTGAAACGGATGACAATGGCGTTTTCGAGAATGCATAATCGCCGATCGACTCTATTGTCGCGGGGACTTCAAACATATCGTTGCCATCACTAAACAAATATTTGCATCCTTCGAATGCATGCGCGCCGATTGTTTTTATCGGCGAGATGTAACTTGTACCAGTTCCATCATCCAATTGTATTGTCATCAAATCTTGATTCCTGAACGCATAATCCGGTATTTCATCGATTGAATAGCAGAGTTTCGATTCAGCTTGCAATTTAGCAAAACATACACTTTTTATGTTTACAGACCCATCACTGTATGTTCCTTTTTCAAATGCACCTTCGTATATCCTCAATGAATGTAATTCATCTGTTGTAAAGTCGATTTCGCCCTCGAATTTAAGACATTTCAATATACCTGTGACCTTTTCTGCATCATTTACGCTTGCAATGCAGTCTCCAATTCCTGATATGTCTTTTTCAATTTCAAATCCAGGCATATTTAGAATTTCTACATCGCCATTAATTTGAAAACCTGCAAATGGGTTGGCATATGGGTGATTTTTATTTTTTTCTATGAGTATTGCATTGTCTTGGCTACCTATATTAACATTATAACAACACCATCCAGATAATGCTCTGTTTCCCATAGTGAATGTTATACCCGGCCCTGTGATGATAACCAACTGTCGTGGAAGTGACATACCGCCATTTGCAGCGAACGATTCCTCTCCTATGGCATTACAGGTTAACGTATCACTTGTGGTGAAAATGGGTTCTCCTTTCAAAACATTACTCAAAAAAGTATCGATATTATCGTTATCTATACCGACAGAAATCAATTTGACGCTGCCGTCATTCTCTTCATAGATAAAGCAAGTTTCCGTAGCTGTATCCATATCTGCGAAATACCTCTCGCTGGCATCGTCTGTTTTGAACGTTTTTATATTGGAATATGCGAATACATTGCCTTCCATATCCTTTAGTAATGCTGGAATGGCTACATTTTCCAAGTCTTTACAATCAGCGAATGCGTGATATCCGATTTTTTTAACTTTGGATCCATAGCCAAATTTCAATTCTTTTATTTCAGAACCTTCGAACGCACTTTCTCCGATCTCCGTTACAGTATATATTTCAGATCTATCACTTACAGATGTCGGTATCTCAAATCCGAAATTGAATATGCCGTCGAATCCGACGATTGAAACCGTTTTGTCGTCGAGTATCTTGCATCTGAAATAATCATCGCTTACAAAATCATAGTTCGTACTTCCGCAACCATTGCTGTTCGCATCATTGCTTATGTCAGATCCATCTGACGTCAGACATACCGCTGACGGTATGAGGAACATCACGACTATCGCTATCGCTACCACGGTTCTCATTATTCCTTTCGTGTTTTCACCTCCTTTTCGAGGAATCAGCAGATACGGACGGACCTTGTGATCCGTCCGATCATTGTTTGATTCACTGCCTCCTCTGAGTGACGATGACGTACACGAAGGCGATGAGTGCGAC
>JAZRYJ010000033.1:0-71363 GCA_045600635.1 Candidatus Methanarcanum sp. | reverse complement strand
CTGTGCGGTTCATGTATCGCAGAGATAAAGGACATCTCAAGGGAGATCAAGGTATTGCTGAAATGTCTGGCCTACAACATCGATTGTCTATTCCGTTTGAGATTGGATAGATGGTTCATCGGAGGGTTTCAATGAGACTGTCCCTATGACAGGATTTTTTTAATAACATCGGCATACACTGTACATGACAGAAGAATTGACAGTCACTGAGTTCAACAATCGTGTCAATTCGCTCGTTACATATTCTGAAGGAATGCAGAATGTATCAATTGTCGGTGAGATTACGGGTTACAAACTGCCCAACGCTTCGGGACATGTGTATTTCAGTCTCAAGGACAAAGATTCTGTCATCAGCTGCAATCTGTTCAAGTATTCAGCAATGCGTGTTGATTTCAAATTACAGGATGGATTGAAAGTAGTAGTATTCGGAAGTGCTTCATACTATGCCAAAGGGGGAAGATTCGGTTTCAATATAGAGTCTATGAAACCATACGGCAAAGGTGAATTGCAGAAAGCATTGGAGGAACTTAAAGCGAAACTGCAGGCCGAGGGAGTATTCAACCCAGAAAGGAAAAGGACGCCTCCGAAATATCCCAGGGCGATAGGTGTCGTCACTTCGGCGACCGGAGCTGTGATCAAAGATATCATAGACACGACTGCAAGGAGATACCCAGTAGATATCCTTCTTGCTCCTGCTGTCGTTCAAGGGGACGGTGCACCTGCATCGATAGTATCAGGCATCAGATTGTTGAATCAATGTGATGTTGATGTCATCATCGTCGGGAGAGGCGGAGGATCCAAAGAGGATCTATCGGCATTCAACGATGAATCAGTGGTCCGTGTTGTATTCGGGTCAAGAGTTCCTGTCATCTCAGCTGTAGGCCATGCTACCGATAAATCACTGACCGATGAAGCATCTGACAGATATGCCGAGACCCCTACTGCCGCTGCGATGATTGCAACACCTGATAAAGAAGATGAATTGCGTCTGATAAAGGGTTATTTTGCAAGAGCGGAAACATCAATGAGATTATTGATCTCAGGTATGAGATCGAGATTCAATAATCTAGAATTGAAATTGCATCCTAGAAATGCTAAGAACATCTTTGATAATTCGAAAAGAAGATTTGACAATCTGTGTCTGCGCACAGATTCGTCGCTTATGAACAAAGTGAAAAATGCACGCATCAGACTTCAAAGGACGGATGTCGCTTTGGATGTCAGAAGGATGTCGGATCGCATCGTTCAAAATTCATATGCACTTGATGATCTGTCCAACAGGATGGATAACGGCATTCTGAGCAGATTGAATTCATTCTCAGTAAAATTGGAGTCATTATTCATTAAATTGGACGGATTGAGTCCGATGAATGTGTTGGAACGTGGCTACAGCATAATCAAGGATGATAAAGGAAACATCCTGACATCTGTGGAACAGATGTCCAAAGGGATGAAGGTCCACATGATGATGAAGAACGGTGAAGCTATAAGCGAGATAACAGAGGTGAAAAAATGAGTCTTAATGAAGAGGAAGTTGGAAAGATGTCATTCGAGGATGCCATCACAAAATTGGAAGAATTGGTAAAAAAGCTCGAGGAAGGGAATC
The DNA here is from genome assembly GCA_045600635.1 of Candidatus Methanarcanum sp. Taxonomy (GTDB): domain Archaea; phylum Thermoplasmatota; class Thermoplasmata; order Methanomassiliicoccales; family Methanomethylophilaceae; genus Methanarcanum. The sequence continues at coordinate 69,757 of JAZRYJ010000033.1, read as the reverse complement.
TCGATCTCGATAAGAGCATTGACATCTATAATGAAGCAATACTTTTGAGGAAGAGATGCAGAACAATTCTCGACAGTAATGAAAGGAAGGTTCAGAAGCTCATGGAATCCGCTGATGGTGTCGTTAAAGAGGACTTCAGTCCGTAATCAGTATGATTTTTATCATAATTGCATATACATGTTATGATGGATACAGATCAGGCCTTCAAGAGCATAACTGAAAACATCAAGAAAGGGAATAATCAAGCCGTCCGTTCCGAAATAGACAGTATCATCAGCAGTACAGATGATGTGATGCTCATGATCAAATGTGCATCTATTCTGAAAACGATTAATGATGAGGATGGTTGTCAGAAGATATTGGACAGTGTAATTGAAAATGCACCTGATGATATTGATTCCAGATATGATGTCGGCATTTCGATAAGATCGCTCGGAAGGCCTGTGGAAGCATATGATCTGATGTCCGGGAAGGCGGACGATGATGAAAGACGTCCGGAGATTGCACGTACCCTCATGCTCATCGGAAGATATGAAGAAGGACTTGCCCTATTGGAGGACAGAGAGGATGCTTCTGTGAAGGATCGTATCCTTCATTGTGAATTACTTACTTCTTTAAAAAGATATGATGAGGCTTATGAGGAAGCTAAAGTGATTGCCGATGATGATAATTCATCATACATCTCCATGGTTAATCTCATCACCGTGATGATGGTCATGGGCAAGGATAAAGAAGCGATGAAATTGGCTAAATCGAATCTCAAGGATGATAAGAAGAATGTTGATTCTTTAGCATTGGAGGCATTCGTCATGTGGGTAAACGGGAGATATCCTGCTGCAATGAATTATGCGAACAAGGCATTGAGGATCGATTACACCCATTCAGGCGCTCTGGAGATTATGGCGATGTGCCTTATAATCCAGAAGAAATTTGTTCAGGCGAAGATGCTGGCAGGTGTCATTAATGAGAATGATCCGACAAATCCTGCGATCATAAGGATATTGGATGCCTGTCGCCTGGCATCCAAGGTATGATTTCAGGATTTTTTCAGTCTGAATCTCATCTTCATCCTGTAAATCACATCTCTGTTAGAGAGCAGGAACTCCCTCCAATACCCGGGTGTGAACATAATCAATGCTGTAAGAATCTCAAGACGGCCGAGCCACATCAAGATACACATAATGATCTTTCCTGCAACGGACATACCGACAAATGATCCCATAGGTCCGAATTCTTCGACACCGAATCCGATGGTGGTTATGCATCCGATAGAGACTGCACTTGCATTTTCAAAATCCAATCCGATAATTATGAAAGCAAGCGTTCCGACCGTGATAGTGATGGCGAAGAGTATAACAACAAGCAATGATGACGAAACAACATTATCAGGTACGCTGACTTTGTCCATTTTAACATCGTATATGCCGTTCGGATGGAGCGTCTTTTTAAGCTCGTTATATATGTGCTTCACAACAATCAGGGCTCTTCCTACCTTTATTCCTCCTGATGTAGATCCTGCAGATCCTCCCAGGACAGCACCAAAGAAAATAAGGATGGAACCACCGTATTCTGCCCATGCAGTAAAGTCGTTGGAAACGAAACCTGTAGTTGTTGTAGCACCCACAACATCCAATACAACATCGATAAATTTGACGTTCTCGTTTGTCACACATGTGATAATGAAGACAGCAGCAACAAGTATGATGTTGAAAAGTACAACAAATATGAATTCTTCGTTCTTGAAGCATGATAAATCTCTTTTGTATATAGCTTTGAAGTGAAGGAAGAAGTTGACACTTCCCAGGAACATGAAGATAATCACACAAATCTTCACTGCAATGCTAGCATTGGCCATATTGAATCCCTCTGGTGTGAATCCGCCAGTCGAGATTGTGGTCATCGAAAGTGTAAACGAATCGATGATGTTCAGACCGCAGATAATGAAAGCGACGAATGCTAAAATGGTAAACAAGAGATAAATTTTGACGAATTGTTTTCCTACATTCCTCATCTTAGGTGTGAGATTGCTTGTACCAGAACCCGACATCTCGTTCACGAATAATGATCTGGAACCGAATCCCAATGTAGGGAGAATGAATAGGAAGATGAAGATGATAGCTATACCGCCGATCCATTGAGTTATCGATCTCCAAACAAGTATTCCGCTGGACCAATTTGATTCGTTCGTCATCACAGATGCACCGGCCGTTGTGAAACCGCTGCATGATTCGAATATCGAATCCATCACCGGTACTCCGGCGACCACATAAGGTATGGCCCCACATAAGATTGTGAGTACCCATGTATATGCAAGTACAAGAAGTCCAGTAGTCGGACTTTGTGTCTCAGGATTTGTCGTCAGCAAACTTATTATTGTCCCGACAACAAGGAATGTAATGATTGGGACCATGAACGGATCCAACGGTTCGTTATCAATGAAGTTCACTAATAACGGCACTATCATTCCCAGTGCCACTATTATCAGTATTGATCCTGTTACACTGAGGAAAGAATTCTCAAACCTGCGATAGTTGATGACTGGTTTCATTATAGATCAATGTCCAAATTTCTTCCGAAGAGTTTTCTCATCTTCGAGGTTTCAATGTTATAAGTCAGCAGTATAAGTGTATCACCGGGCACGATCATTGTCGTGTAGTCCGGATACACCTTCTCTCCTGAATGGCGTATGATGTATCCGATACGGCATCCGTCAGGTAATTTCACATCACCATATGCATGGTTGGCAATCTTCGATTTCATATCCACAACAACAGTGAAAAATGATTCATCCTCCAATTTCATCTTGAGAATGGAACTCTCGTCTTCAATGAGCAGTTTCGTTATCTCATTTGCCACGACACGGAAACTTCCGACTGTGGTCTTCACTCCTGTGAAATCGAAGATATCCTCATATTCGACCATTGAATATCTGGAAATCACTCTGTCGACACCAAGCTTACTGGCCATGAGACAGGACAGAAGGTTCGTCTCATCGGTATCAGTGCTTGCTATGAGAACATCGGCTCTTCCAACGTTTTCTCCCTTGAGCAGATGAGGATCGACACCACTCGCATTGACGATGATTGTGCTGTTCAATCTTTTTGACAATGCAGAACATTTAGCACGGTTAGTTTCGAAGAGTTTGACATATCTCTTTCTCGATTCGAGTAATTTCGCAGTGTATTCTCCTGCCACACCTCCTCCGATGATGACAAATTCTGTGGCACGTTTCTCAACGCCCATTTCATCATTGAATTTCGCTATGTTCTCAGGTGTCGCTAAAACATGTAATCTGTCGCCTTCCTGAAGGATTGTAGAATCACAATCAGTAATGACCTGTTCATCACGATAGACAGCCATGAGTCTGCAGTATTTTTCATCATTAAGATCATTGAACGATTTTCCGATAACGTTCTTGTGATACCTGGTGACTTCGAATATTGCAAGACCAAGCCCCATCGATTCAATACTGTCATAATCAATTGCATTTTCAAGTAATGCCAATTCTGCAAGTTTGTTTGCTGAAATTATTTCAGGGGAGAATATATTATCAACGGTCTTGTCAGAGGTTTTTATGACGAAATCCGGGTTCCTGATTCTTGCGATTGTTTTAATTGACGGTTTGATCAGTTTTGACAGCATCGCAATCAAAAGATTGTTATCATCGAGACTTGTAGCACTGATCACAACATCCGCACTGTGACGTTCGATTGAACTTTCAAGAATCTTCGGAGAAGTACCGTCATCATAAAGAACAGTGACGTTGAGAAGACTTTTAGCTTTCTCCACAACGTTCCTGTCATTGTCAATTATCATTATGTCATGGTATTTTGAAAGTACCTCAGCTATCGTGTATCCTACATTTCCGACGCCAACGATTATTATGTTCATTTTCTCCCCTCTGAGAATACTGTCATCTCTATTGTTGTTCCATCTATTAATATCTCTTATTGAGTCGGGTGTCAGTATTTATATTTGAGAAGGATAACTGTCAATCATGTTGCAGCAACTCAAGGAAGGTTTCTGGCAGGAGAACCGTGCCTCATCCATCGACGGAGTCATCGATACAGTTTCCAATATTATCGATGATGTCAGGAAAGACGGAGACAAGGCGATAAAAGCATACACAGAGAAATTCGACAAGGTGAAACTGAAGAAGTTACAGGTCTCAAGAGAAGAGATTGAGGAAGCATATGAGAATGTGGATCCTGAGCTTGTTGAAGAACTGGAGAATGCTTATGAAAATATCTGGAGATTCCATGAGATGCAACTTACGAACGATCTTTGGCTATCGGAAGTGGAACCCGGAATAACATTGGGTGTCAAATCAACACCATTGGAAAGAGTTGGGTGCTACATACCCGGTGGAAGGGCCTCATATCCTTCAACAGCACTGATGTGTGTCATCCCTGCGCGTGTTGCAGGCGTCGATGAAGTCATCTGTTGCACACCATCCCCTATCAATCCTGTCACACTTGTTGCATTGGACATTGCAGGTGTTGACGAGATATATGCGATCGGAGGAGTACAGGCTATTGCAGGAATGGCATTGGGAACAGAATCCATTCAACCCGTCCAGAAAATTGTCGGGCCCGGAAATGTTTACGTCACTGCAGCAAAATCATTGTTGAGAGGAAAGGTAGAAATAGACTTCCCCGCAGGGCCGAGTGAGGCCGGGATACTTGCTGATGAGACGTGCAACCCTGCATTTGTTGCATCCGATCTCGTAGCACAGGCGGAACATGATCCTCATTCTGCTGTTGTGCTGATCACAGACAATAAGAAAGTTGCGCAAGAGGTCGACAAAGAGGTCGAGAAACAGGTCAAAAACGCACCGAGAAAGGACATTATCGAAGCTGCATTGAAGAATTCTGGATATATGGTAGCGGAATCGATGGATCTCGCCATAGAGATGATGAACGAGGTAGCACCCGAACATCTCGTCATTCAAACGGCCGATCCCATGGATACTTTGTCAAAGGTAAGGAACGCAGGTTCAATATTCGTCGGACAGTACACACCTATCGCCGCAGGCGACTATGCTTCTGGAACGAATCATGTTCTTCCGACAGCATGCGGTGCTAAGCTCTACTCAGGGTTAAATGTAGCTCACTTCAGAAAAACATCGACTGTGCAGATGTTATCCAAGGACGGATTGAATATTATCGCACCGACCATCAGGAAGATTTCAACATCCGAAGGACTGCATGCACACTGCAATTCAGTGAATATCAGAATACCGCCTAAGAAGGGCAAAAACTGACATTCTGCAATCTGGATGTTCAAACTTCTTATTTTTCATTCTTCTTTTATTCTACTATTTGACCTAAATTAAAGTTAAATACTGTAAAATCTATGCTTTCTCCAATACAGGTGATGGGCCCCTTGCACGAACGAAAGTTCACCCATTGCCTGTTCACATTTTTATCATTATTTTTTTTCGCAGTAATTCTATATCTACATCGCAATCTCTGTTCAATGAGCAGTGATGGGTTCTTCGATCAAATGGTGGGATACAACTGTGTTGCAACTACATCCAGTCAATGTATCATCTGCAAAGGGGCCCGCATGCTCTGCGGAAAGGACAGATGTCCTCTTATGATCAAATTCTATTCTCAGAGTAAAAGCATCAGAGTACTTGATTCTAAAGACTTGGAGGGTTCTTCACCGCCTGCGGTGTTTGTGGGCAGATACGGATATCCGAAGGTCGACATCGGCCCCTTGGTACCTCCAGAATTCGGAGATACAGCAATCATGGATAAACCAGAGATGTGGCAGGGAAAGAGTATCGATGACATTGTCGATTTCAGATTCAGATTGGTGAGGGGGAAATACAGGATTGATGCAAGAGATTTCAAATCTGCCGGTAGAATTGTCGACCAGGTACAGGAATTGGCATTGACGGAAAGACCGGTTGATGTTGAAGCAACGTTCTCATCCAAGCCCAAAGGAAGGGTCATTCTGGATGATGAGATACAACCTTTCGGTCCGTCCGCAAGATTGGAATCATTCAAATCAGGAAACGGTCGTTTTGAAAAGTATCTTGAAAGAAGTTTCTATGACACTGATATGAAAGCCCGTGATGCTGTGATCAATGCATACAGGAACGGGACATTGATTTCAGAGATTGAGAAAGCATTTTCCGTAGGCACTATGGGCATTGAGAAGAACCGCAGATTTGTACCTACCAGATGGAGCATCACTGCTGTAGATGACATGATAGGCAAAGATCTTTTGAAGACAACAAAGTTCAACCCTACAATTGATGAATTCCGCATATACGAATTGCATGCATTGGATAACAGATGGTGTATTCTCATGATGCCTTGTTCATGGAGATTCGAACTGATAGAAGCATGGTATCCGAATACCACTTGGAATCCGTCAGGAAGACAGATTGAGATGATATCAGATTGTGAATTCTTCGAAGGAAGAAGTGAATATGCCCACATAGGAGGTTGTTATTATGCATCAAGGATGGCAGTCAACGAACTTTTGATCAAGGAAGGGAGAACAGCGGGCGTAGTGATATTCAGGGAAGCACACCCCGGGTACGTTATGCCTGTCGGCGTGTGGAATGTCAGGGAACGTGTACGTGAAGCATTGACGCTTAAACCTCTGAAATTCGATACATTAGAGAATGCATTGAAGCACATAGATTCTGTCATGGATATTCCGAGGAAGATATGGCTGAACAACTCAGGTGTTCTCAGGGATTACATGACGCAAAGGAGGATCGATGACTATTACTAATCTTTACGATTTCAACGGCATCGATTATTCCGGGAAATGTGAATTGATCGAATGTAAGAAGGCATTGTCCCCATCCAAACTGCCGGATATGGATTATGCATTGAATCCGTATTCCGGATGCGAACACGGTTGCATCTATTGTTACGCTCCTGAGGTGACACATTCGGAATGGGAAACGTGGCGCATTGTCAGGGTCAAGATCAATATCACAGATAGGCTGCTGAAGGAATTGCCCTATGCTGAAGGGATAATAGGAATAGGAACTGTCACGGATCCGTATCAGAGTGCAGAATCCAAATATCAGCTTACAAGACAATGTCTTGAGATATTAAGAAATAATGACAGAGAGATACACATGCATACCAAATCTGATCTCATTCTTCGCGACAAGGATATTATCGCAGAGATGAAGGGGCTTGTGGCTGTGACAATAACAGGCATAGATGATAAATTCTCTAAGATTACTGAACCCGGTGCACCATTGCCATCAAAACGTCTGAATACATTGAAGGAACTGACTGAATGCGGTATCAGGACGTACGCATTGGTCGGGCCCGTGTTGTCACATCTAGAAGGCAAAGAGAAGGAATTCGTTGAATCGATCGCTGACACTGGTGTCAAATTGATGTACATCGACAAATTGAACAGAAGGCCTCTTTTGAATGAGAGACTTAAACGCAGGAATATCGAAGGCGGTTCTGCAGATTGTCTGTTAAAAATTAAAGAATTCTCCACATCGTATGGTATTGAAATCAGAAATGTTTTCTGAAATAAAAGACGGTCATCTTAAATAACATAAACACTAAACCTGTGTTACATTTTAGGAGGTGTGCGATTGTTCCTGAAATACTTCGAGAAAAAGGACTATCTTTTCTTCATGATAATCTTCGGTCTCGTAGTGTTCCAAGTATGGATAGAACTGGAAATTCCAGACTACATGGAGCACATAACCAAGGAACTGATGAACCCTCAGCCGGATATCAATGTCATACTCGGATTCGGTGGAAACATGCTGCTCTGTGCATTAGGCAGTATTGCCGCTGCATTCGTGATTCAAGCATTTGTTGCATACCTTGCTACGAAATTCACTATGACATTACGTGAACGTCAATTCGACAATGTTGAAAGATTCTCATCTGAAGAGATGGGGAGATTTTCGATATCCAGTCTCATCACACGTTCCACAAATGATCTGACCCAGATACAAATGGCATTCTCAATGGGTCTCGTCGTCATCCTGAAAGCGCCAATCATGGCAATATGGGCTATAACGAAGATCCAGAACAAAAGTATAGAATGGTCTGCAGCCACAGGAATAGCCATTGTGATCATCATTATCCTGTTGGCTGTTACTATGGCCTATGTTATACCTCGTTTCAAGAAGATACAATGGATGACCGATGATCTGAACCGTGTTTCCAAGGAAGGCATCACCGGTGTACGTGTGATACGTGCCTACAATGCCGAGAAGCATCAAGAAAGGAAATTCGATGAAGCTAACTTGAAACTTACTAACACAAACCTCTCGACAGGGTACGCGTTATCGATACTTAGTCCGTTCATGACTGCGATAATAAGTATCTTGTCCCTGGCAATTTATTGGATCGGCGCGTATCTCATAAATGATGCTGAAGATCCGATGATGAAAATCTCTGAATTCTCTGATATGATTGTGTTCTCATCATATGCGATGCAGGTCATTATGGCATTCATAGCATTGATTATCATTTTCATGATCCTGCCACGTGCGATTGTCGCATACAGACGTATTGACGAAGTGATTAATACAAAACCCAGTATTGTTGATGGGGATGTTGTTGGCAGTAATGTAAAAGGAGATATTGTTTTCAACAATGTCTCATTTAAATATCCTAATTCTTCAGATTATTCGATAAAAGACATCTCATTCAGTGTCAGTAAAGGAGAGACACTTGCAATTATCGGTGCAACAGGCAGCGGTAAATCAACCATAGTAAATCTGTTACCTCGTTTTTATGACACTACAACAGGTTCCGTCATTATCGACGGCATAGATGTTAGAAAATACAAATTAGAAGATCTTAACAAAAAAATTGGATATGTCCCTCAGAAGGCCATTCTTTTCAAAGGCAGTATTGATTCTAACGTAAGGTACGGCGACACATCCGATACAAAAACAGTTGAGGATGTAAAGAATGCAATTCGCATTGCACAGAGTACTGATTTTGTTGAGAAAATGCCGGAACAGTATGATGGCAAAATCTCCGAATCAGGAAACAATCTGTCGGGAGGACAGAAACAGAGGATATCCATCGCACGTGCCGTCTGTCGCAGGCCAGAAATATACATCTTTGACGACTCATTCTCCGCATTGGATTACAAGACAGACCGTCTTCTCAGAGATGCATTGAAAAGGGAGACAGAAGGTATAACGACAATAATCGTCGCACAGAGGATCGGAACGATAATGAATGCCGACAAGATACTTGTCATCGAAGACGGCAGAATCGTCGGTATGGGCAGACATGATTATCTTTTGAAGAATTGCAAAGTGTATCGTGATATCGCATTATCACAATTGTCAGAGGAGGAGCTGGTAAGATGAGCAAACGTACCGAACGTCTCTCAAAGGCTGGTAAACCTACGAATTTCAAGGAATCATGGGCTAAACTCTTCAGATATATGGAGAATTACAAGTTCCTCTTCATCTTTGCCATCGTTCTTTCGTGTATAGGCAGTGCCCTGCTGGTCATAGGACCTGATCTGATCAGGAATCTGACAGATGTAATAACAGAGGGTCTGATGTCGGAGATCGATATGCAAAAAGTAACCGAGATTGCTTCAGTGATTCTAATAATCTATCTCGTAAGTACTGTAGTCAATCTCGTTCAAGGATTGACAATGGCACATGTCACTCAAAAAACGACAGGTAATCTGCGTCGGGACATCTCCAGAAAATTCAACAAACTGCCCCTCAAATTCTTCGATGGAACCACTACAGGAGATCTGATGAGCCGTGTCACGAATGATGCAGATACAATGGGTCAAGAGATGAACCGCAGTATCGGTCTAATGATCAGTTCGGTCACTATGCTCATTGCATCATTGATAATGATGGCATACACCAATTGGATAATGATGTTTGTTGTTATCGTATCCACACTTATCGGGTTCTTCATCATGGGTTTTCTGATGAAGGTCTCACAGAAGTATTTCAACATGCAGCAGGAGAATCTCGGTGCAATGAACGGCCACGTCGCTGAGATCTATCAAGCACATGACATTGTAAAGGCATACAACGGCGGAAAGAAAGCGAAAGAAAAATTCACTGACATCAATATCAAGTTACGTCATACAGGATTCATGTCGCAGTTCCTTTCAGGTTTGATGATGCCTATTATGATCTTCATGGGCAACTTTGGTTATGTCGCTGTGTGTATCGCAGGTGCTATACTTGTCACAGAAGGCTTGGCCACTATGGGTGTCATAGTTGCATTCATAGTCTATGTGAGATTATTCACACAGCCGTTGCAGAATATATCTCAGGCAGTCGTCTCAATGCAGGCCGTCGCAGCTGCAGCAGAAAGGGTCTTCGCTTTGCTCGAAGAGGATGAGATGGAAGATGAATCAAAAGTCACAGAAAAGGTTCACTCAAAGGGACATGTCGAATTCAAAGATGTTCATTTCGGATATCTCCCTGATAAAGAGATTATCCATGGGTTCTCAGCTGTAATTGAACCAGGCCAGAAGGTTGCAATCGTAGGACCGACCGGTGCGGGAAAAACGACTATAGTCAACCTTCTGATGAAATTCTATAAGACCAACAGCGGCGACATATTGATCGACGGTGTGCCAATTAACGATATGACGAGAGAGAATGTTCATGAGCAGTTCTGTATGGTCCTTCAAGACACATGGCTGTTCGAAGGCACCATCAAAGAGAATGTGATCTACTGCAGAGAAGGTATAACCGACCAACAGGTCAGGGATGCATGTGATGCGGTCGGATTGCATCATTTCATTGAAACACTGCCTAATGGATATGATACAGTTCTCAAAGATGACACATCGCTGTCAATAGGACAGAGGCAGCAGCTTACAATCGCACGTGCCATATTGGATACGTCGCCTATGCTCATACTCGACGAAGCAACAAGTTCGGTAGATACAAGGACAGAGAAGATAATCCAAAGTGCAATGGACAGACTGGCCGATAACAGGACATCATTCGTCATCGCACACAGATTATCGACTATCAGGAACTCAGACCTGATTCTCGTTCTCAAAGACGGGTCCATAATAGAACAGGGAACACACGACACACTCCTGTCAAGAAAAGGATACTACAGCGAACTGTACAACAACCAGTTCGACGAATGTGATTGATCCTTCTTTGGTGATAATATATTCAGAAAAGCAGGTCCATATTGCGAGTAGTTTATATAGAAGAACAAAATTACTACTACTCAGTAATTGGAGGTACATATTATGTATGGCCCAGGTAACAATCAGCCTATTATCGTGCTCAAAGAGGGTACGGAGAGAAGCAAAGACAAAGAGGCTCAGTTCAACAACATCGCAGCCGCAAAAGCTGTCGCTGACTCAGTAAGATCCACATTAGGTCCGAAAGGAATGGACAAGATGCTCGTTGATTCCGTCGGTGATGTCACAGTAACTAATGACGGTGTAACAATCCTCAAAGAGATCGATGTTCAGCACCCGGCAGCAAAAATGGTTGTCGAGGTTGCAAAGACACAGGATACAGAATGCGGTGACGGTACAACTTCCGCTGTTGTTCTCGCAGGTGAACTCCTCAAGCAGTCCGAATCACTCATCGATGCGAATATCCACCCGACAGTAATCACAAACGGATTCAAACTCGCAGCAGAGAAAGCTGTCGAAGTTCTCAACAAGATCGCTGTCAACGCTGACGATGACAAACTTCTGAAGAAGGTCGCAGCAACAGCAATGACTGGTAAATCGGTCGGAGGAGAAGGAGAACTCCTTTCAGATCTCATCGTCAAGGCAGCAAGGTCTGTCCAGGAAGGTGACAAGGTCGATACATCCAACATCAAGATCGAGAAGAAAGCAGGCGGTGCGATCAGCGATACATACCTTGTGAAAGGTCTTGTCATCGACAAACAGAGGGTCCACCCGAGGATGCCTAAGGTAATCAATGATGCGAAGATCGCACTGTTCACCACACCTATGGAGAACAAGAAACCTGAGGTAAGCGCAGAGATCAGTATCAGCGACCCTATGACCATGCAGTCATTCCTCAATGAGGAGGACGCAACACTCAAAGAGATGGTCGACAAAGTCATCGAGATCGGTGCGAACGTTGTATTCTGCCAGAAAGGAGTCGATGACCTTGTACAGCACTATCTTGCAAAAGCAGGAATCCTATGCTTCAGGAGACTCAAAGAATCCGATATGATCGCCATTGCAAAGGCAACAGGCGCAAGTCTTGTCGGAGAGATCATGGAAGCTCAGAAGAAGGATCTCGGAACTGCACAGCAGGTCGAGGAAAAGGAAGTAGGAACAGAATCCATGTGCTTCATCACTGGATGCAAGAACCCGAAAGCAGTTTCAATCGTCATCAGAGGCGGTACAGAGCATGGTCTTGCTGAGGTAGAGAGAGCAATGACAGATGCAATCCGTGTTGTCGGTGTCGCAATCGAAGATGGAAAGGTCGTTGCCGGTGCAGGTGCACCTGAGATAGAAGTCGAGCTCAGACTCGCTGAATACGCTTCATCCGTCGGAGGAAGGGAGCAGCTTGCAATCGAGGCATTCTCAAAGGCAATGGAGATCATTCCATGGACTATAGCAGAGAATGCAGGTATCGATTCTATCGATGCGATTATCAAGCTCAAGACAGCACACGACAAGAACAAATCGAACGGTCCGTACTTCGGACTCGATCTCGACACTGGTGAAGCTGCCGATATGATCAAGAAGAACGTTGTCGAGCCGCTCAGAGTCAAGGTGCAGGCCATCAACTCTGCAGCAGAGGTCGCCAACATGGTACTCAGGATCGATGATGTTATCGCATCACGCAGAGCACCGCCGATGAACCCGATGGCAGATCCGACCCTCGGTGGTCCGGGAATGTCCGGCGTCGGCGGAATGATGTAAACCCATTAAATTTCAGAGGGGCTTCGGTCCCTCACAACCCCACCCTTCTCATATACTCTGCTTATTTCAATGGATTTTATTCAAAAATTGAAATTTAGCTTACAGCTAAACTAATTACTATTCAAACATTATTTATATCAACCTTTCAATACTAGATATGGGATGGATAGCAACAACATACGTGCTGCACTCTATACGAGAGTTTCAACTGAAGAACAGGCTAACGTAGGTTTCTCTTTGGACGCCCAAATGAAGAAATTGGAATTCTTCTGTAAATCCCAGGGTTGGACGATCGCAGAGAAATACCGTGAGGAGGGACATTCGGGACGTAATATAAATCGTCCGGAATACAAACGTATGATGTCTGAGATCGATAGCTGGGATGTACTTCTTGTTCTCAAAATGGACAGGATCCACAGAAGCAGTGAGAACTTCACCAGGATGATGAAGGATCTAAAGAAATCAGGAAAGGATTTCTGTTCCATGATGGAACAATTCGATACTACAACAGCGAATGGAAGATTCGTCATGGACCTTATTCAGCGTATCGCACAGCTCGAATCCGAACAGATAGGCGAGAGGGTCAAATACGGTATGAAACAAAAGGCGAAGACAGGGGACGGATTGATGGGTTTCGGACAGCCGTATGGATATGATTATGTCAACGGCGAACTCAGAGTCAATGAAAATGAGACAACTGTCGTGTCGTCGATCTACGATATGTACAATAACGGAATGTCGATGCAGAAAATCGCAGATTCACTCAATTCAGATAACATTCCAGCAAAAAAGGGTGGATTATGGAAGAGACAATCTGTATGCAACATACTCCATAATCCATTGTACGCTGGTTACATCCAATGGGACGGGATGCTCAGAAAAGGCGTACATAAGGCGATAATAGACATAGAATCGTATACTAAGATCAACGGTCAACTGATCACGGATGTGTGATATGATGGATGGGGATCGTGCAGCGTTATATGTCCGTGTCTCAACAGATGAACAGGCGGAACAGGGATATTCCCTGGATGCTCAGTTGGAGATGCTCAGAGCGTACTGCGAATCGATGGATATGCAGATAGCAGGCGAATATATCGATGACGGATATTCGGGAAGGAACACCAAAAGACCTGCGTACAATTTACTTTTTACACCTGAAGAGAGAATGAAATGGGATTCATTGGTAGTTCTGAAGATGGACAGAGTTCATAGGAACAGCAAGAATTTCATGACGATGATCGAGGATCTCGCCAAGCATAACCAGTCATTCATATCCACTACAGAGAGGATAGATACCAAATCGGCAATCGGCAGATTCGCAATGGATGTTATTCAACGTATAGCTCAATTGGAATCGGAGCAGATCGGTGAAAGGACAAAGATGGGCATGATACAGAAAGCCGAACAGAATGACGGAATCATGGGATTCAATGCGCCCTTCGGGTATTCTATCTCTGACGGAAAATTAGTTAAAAATGCAGATGAAATGCAGATCGTTAGGCTGATTTTCAATTATTATTCGTCCGGAATGACATTGAATCAGATTGCAGACAAACTTAATGATGATTGTTTATTCACTAGAAATGAAAATCTCTGGAATAAATACAATCTGAGGAACATCCTTCATAATCCTGTGTATGCAGGGTATATGAGATGGGAGGACAACAGGATAATTCATGATGCCGGAACAGTGATATCGCCTGAAGAATTCAATGAGATACAGGAAAGAATGGCATCAAGAACCAGGAATCCCAATCGCAGAGTGCCCAAACTGCTTGTAAATTGATGATATTTTCTTATAATACGAATCACTATTCTACAATAATGACACAGAAGAAGAAAGAGAAATGGATAAAGATCGGTGCGATCGCAATCGTTGTAATCTTCCTTTTGACGGCATTAGCAGTTGCGGTTACTGCATCTGTTAAATAAACCATTTTCACTGTGAATTTTTACATTTTTTGAGTATCAATTAATATTTTTTTCATTCTAAATTATTTAAGCTTTTAGCTTAATTCATTTAACAATTTTATGTGTTCTAAATTGCCACAATTTATCCTTTTTGTGATAAAATATGTGGTCTGGGGTGTATTTTAGCTTATAAAATTATCCTTAACGTGGTTAAAAATCAAGTCTTTATACACCCAAGACATACATAGAATCGGTGCACTCTATGGATGTAAAGAATTGGTTAGGTGAAGAGAACCAACTAGGTATCGATATTTGGCAGAAAAAGTACTGTCATAACAATGAATCGTTCGATCAATGGTTGGATCGTGTCACTGTCGGAAACAAAGAATTGAGACAGTTGATAATAGAAAAGAAGTTCCTTTTCGGCGGCAGAATACTTGCTAACAGGGGACTTAACAAGACAGGATTGAAGATAACGCTGTCAAATTGTTACGTAGTTTCACCACCTGAGGATTCCATAGAGTCGATTTTCGATACTGCAGGTAAATTGGCAAGAACATTCAGTTACGGCGGCGGTGTCGGTATTGATTTGTCCAAACTTGCACCCAGAGGTGCAAGAATAAACAATACTGCATCCAATACATCCGGCGCTGTATCATTCACAGATCTTTATTCCATGGTAACAGGTCTTATCGGCCAACATGGAAGAAGGGGCGCACTTATGCTCACACTTTCTTGTGAACATCCAGATCTTGAGGAATTCATGTCCGTAAAGACGGATGTGGAAAGGGTCACCAAGGCTAACATGTCTATCCGTATGACTGATGAATTCATGGAAGCTGTGAAGAACAAGAAAATGTTCACACAGAGATTCACACGTCCGGAAACGAATGATGTCACCGAGAAGAAAATTGATGCATACGATTTCTTCCAGAGGATGTGTTCTGCCAACTGGGATTATGGTGAACCAGGTTGTCTCTATTGGGATAGAATAGAATCATGGAATCTACTCTCGGAATTCCCGGATTATCACTATGCCGGTACGAATCCATGTGCAGAAGAACCACTTCCCGCAGGAGGAAGTTGCCTTCTCGGAAGCATGAATCTGTCCAATTTCGTGGATGAATTCGGAGAATTCGATGAAGATGAATTCAGAAGAGCGATAGATATCTGTGTAAGGGCATTGAACGACGTTCTCGATGAGGGCCTTCCACTGCATCCGCTCCAGGAACAGAGAGATTCAGTCAGAGATTGGAGACAGATCGGTCTGGGTATCATGGGTCTTGCCGACCTCTTCATCAAATTGGAGATTCCGTACGGAAGTAAAGAGGCCATGGATCTGTGTGACAATATCGGTAAGATCATGGCCGATGAGGCGATGGCAGAATCTGCCAGGATGGCAAAGGAATTCGGTGCATTCCCCAAATGCAACAATGATCTCCTCATAGCATCGCCATATCTTCAACTGAATGCATCAGAAGCAACAAAGAAACTCGTGAAGCAATACGGCCTCAGGAATTCACAGTTACTGACAATAGCACCGACAGGTTCGTTGTCCACAATGCTCGGCATTTCAGGAGGAATTGAGCCTATCTTCGCCAACTACTATGTAAGAAGAACAGTGTCGTTGGGAGATCATGATGAGTATTACAAGGTGTACACACCTGTTGTCAAGGAATATATGGACAAGCACGGAATAACGGATGATCTCGATCTTCCGAAATTCTTCATAACGGCACAGAATCTCGATTACATGCAAAGGTTGAAGATCCAGGGAACATGGCAGATGCATATTGATGCTTCTATCAGCTCTACTGTGAATCTCCCATCTGAATTCCCTGAGGAAGATGTATACAACATCTACATGTACGCATGGCAGATGGGCTGCAAAGGTGTGACAGTCTTCAGAGACGGATGCAAACGTCTCGGAATCCTTACTACAAAGAACGACAAAAAGGAAGAAACGACCAAATCTGAAGAGAAGAAGAAGGTCAAAAGAGGATTCGTTGAGAATGTCGAGGATGATGTCATCGGAAAGAAAAGGAAACTAGTCACAGGATGCGGAAGTCTGCACTGTACGGCATTCTTTGATCCGAATGACGGTCAATTGCTTGAAGTATATCTCAACAAAGGATCCACGGGAGGTTGTAACAACTTCATGATCGGCCTTTCAAGAATGATTTCTCTCGCTGCAAGAAGTGGTTGTGAGATCACAGCGATTGTCGATCAGCTAAAGAGTTGTGGAACATGCCCTTCATATGCAGTACGTACTCATACTCAGCATGACACAAGCAAAGGATCATGTTGTCCGATGGCTGTAGGCCATGCTATCCTTGATATGTATAAGGAGATGCAAAGAGAGCTTACAAACACGCCGTTCGATAAGGACAAAGATTCCAATGTTAACACAAAAACTAAGGCAGTTAATCCATGTCCGAAATGCGGTGACGAATTGGAATTCTCTGGCGGATGCAATGTTTGCAAGAGCTGCGGATGGACAAAATGTGAATGATCGGAGGATTTCTTATCCTCCGACTTTTAATTTTTTATTATGCTTTAATATTTTATTTTGTAAAGCTATAAGCTTAATTAATAAAGAATAAATCATTTATTAATTATATTACTTGATAAAAATTAATTAAGTTAAACTATTAACTTAATTTATAATGATGTAATATATGATGAAATTAACAACGTTAATATTATCTAATTATAAGTTGTATTTTATTAAGTAAATTAAGCTATTAGCTTAATTAATTATGATAAATATATATCGAAGAATGCGGATCAAAATAGTGTCGTAAAAAACAGTCTTTTTTCATCATTTTACCCTATATTTTCGTTGAAAAAAGGGTATATTTTTGTTGATATTCGGGGTACCGTCGTTGACAAAATTGATAAGAGATCCCTAATTTTGATTAAAAATCATGATTTTTTGTTAAATTTTTATTGTATTTCTTATATTCAATATTTATTCAATATTTATTATTGTAATAAAGCTATTAGCTTAATTTTTAAAGATATACAATTACAATCAATATTCAATCAATAAAAATATATTAAGTTAAGCTATCAGCTTAATTAATTATGAGTTATCAATTCAATAATCATTTACTAATTATAAATTAATTTAATAAAGCAATTAGCTTAATTTTTATTAATAATACTTTAAATACATCTTAACACTGTTAACAAAATATTATCGATTAATAATAATTTATCTAATTAAGCTATCAACTTAATTAATTAAAATATATTAAAAAGAAAAAGAAAAATGATGTTTACTGAGGGTTGATTACATTATTCTGAGGGAATATCACAACAAGCAACATCTTGAATCTTTCCTGTCCGTAGACCGAATGCGGTTTCGTAGCAGGCATGACGATACTTTCTCCTTCTTTCAGAATAAATTCTTTGTCTTCAATCGTAATCTTTCCTGTTCCTTCAAGTATGGTAACGAAGGCATCGCCTTTGGCCTCATGGGTGCTGATCTCCTCATCTTTATCAAAAGCAAAAATTGTGATGCTGACAGCACCGTTCTGAGCCACGGTCTTGCTTACGACCTGTCCTTCAAGGATATTGACCTGTTCTGCTATCCTGAAGATCTCTTTCACCGGGATGTTCTTTACAATCGACATAGTATCCGATTGGAATTAAGTTATAAATTATAGTGCAGAAATTCAACGAAATAATGGAAACAGTGGAGATTCTCGCCATCATCGTTTTTGCGATAACATTCATAGCGATAGCTATCCACAAGACTCCTTGGTTCGAATTAAAGAGATCATACGTCGCATTGATCGGCGGTATATTGATGTTGATCATCGGTGCGATATCATTCAATGATGCATTGAACAGCATCAATTTCGGCGTGATCTTTCTATTGATCGGAATGATGGCATTGGTGGCAGGATTAGAGTATGTGGGATTCTTCACTGTTATGTCCGATTTCATCGTCAAACATTCCGATTCGAAGATCAAGATGTTGGCTGTAATCATGGTGATATCTGCAGTCCTTTCAATGATTGCGATGAATGATGCCGTTGTTTTGATGTTCACTCCGATAGTGATAAGATGCTGCGTCAAACAAAACACCAACCCCATACCGTATCTTATCGGGATGGTGATGGCAGCGAACATCGGAAGTGTCGCGACAGCCATCGGCAATCCTCAGAATGCATTCATCGTCTCAACATTCGGGATGGATTTCGTTACATTCTTCCTCTACTGTTTCCCGATAGCTGTATTATGTCTTATCGCAGCGTCCCTTGTTCTTTGGACATATTACAAGAAAAAGATGGGCACCTCCTACGGATATGACAGATCCGTATCGGTCGAAGAAAGGTCAGTGGATAAGAATAGATACAGAGCCATGGTGGTTCTGCTGATTATTACATTCGCATTCTTCATAATCACAGGATATACCGACATAGAATTGTGGCATGTGGCTTTGGTTTCCGGCGCGGTATCATTGATAATTGTGATGACATCCTCAGTCAAAGATGCGAAATGGGTCGCTCTGCGCATCGATTGGCACATAATCATATTCTTCATCGGTCTGTTCGTTCTCATCGGCGGTGCGACACAGACGGGCATCATATCCGATCTTGCAGATCTTTTCCCTGGATTCGGGCCGGGAGAGACACCTTCTGTTTCACTGTTGTCCTTATTCTCAGTAATTCTGAGCAACATATTCAGCAATGTACCTGCAGTGATGGTGATCTCGCAGATGCTGCCATTGGACAACACATTGATGTGGATAACATTGGCAGCATCATCAACATTGGCCGGAAATACGACATTGATGGGTTCTGCTGCAAATATAATCATGGCGGAAAGATCGGAGAAATACGGGATAACGATCAATTACTTCAGATTCCTGGCGATAGGCGTTCTTGTGACGATTGTCACGATTGCTATAATGATCGGAATGCTGCATCTGTTATTCTGATCTGCCGTCATATCGATGACAAAGGTATCACTGCAACTTCTTTTGTCAAATAGGTCAGTTTTTTTGCATTGCATATGACGCAGCACTTCTTTTCCGGGTATGTTTGTGAAACAAATTTGGAAAACGATCTTGCATCATGAGTATTGATTTCTTTTCCGTATTTGCATTCTATCAAATTCACAACACCGTCATAACATAATGTCAGATCTATCTCATACCCATCCAATGTGCGGAAATAATACATCCTGGTATGTTTGCCATTGTTGATATGGGATTTCATTATCTCGTTGATCGCATATGTTTCCAGCAATCTTCCATTAAAAGGGCTGCTCTTTATCATTTCTGGTTTATCTATTCCCAATAGGTAACAAACAAGTCCTGTGTCCCAGAAGTATAGTTTTGGATGTTTAGCCATTCTTTTCATGACCGAAGTATCATAGAATGGGCGCAAAAGATGAATGATGTGTCCTGTTTCCAGAATTGTGACCCAATTCTTTATTGTGACGGAAGAAACACCTACTGCATTGGCTATCGTCTCATAGACCAGTTCCTGGCCGGTATGCGAGGCCAATATAGTAAGGAATTCTGTGAATCTGACTTTGTCTTTCAGATTGATCAACAAAGATACGTCTCTTTCAAGGTATGTGTTTACATAATTGCTATAAAACCCTTGGATATCAACAACATCATCATACAGTGCCGGGAACATCCCTTTCTGTATCATGCGGTTTATTTCATCTTCACTGACATCTGTTGTTCTTTCGATTATCTTTTTGATATCGATTGTGAACGGTATCTCTTCTCTCCCATTGATTTCATTCACACTGAGTGGGGGCATCTCGATTATGTTGATGCGACCGGCCATCGATTGCGTAACATTGCACATAAGATTGTAAGCATACGATCCTGTCAGTACATACATGCCTTTGTTATTCCCGGATGAAAGTTTTCTTTCATTTACCAAATGTTCTATTTCATCGAAAAGATTCGGTGCGTATTGCACTTCATCAATTATCAACGGGAACGGATGCAACTCTAAAAAAGACTCTGGATTGTTTATTGCTAAACTTCTTTCTTTCAGGTTGTCAAGAGAAACGTAATTGAAATCCATTCTTTTTGCCAATTCAACACAAGTGGTAGTCTTACCTACCTGACGTGCTCCGGTTATCAATGTCACAGGCCAATTTGAAATGCTGTCTTCAATCTGTTTTTCCAATGTTCTCTTGATCATCATCTTTACGATACAATGTTGATTATTAATATTTTCTATAGTTGTAATTTAGATTTTCCAAAGTTATGGTTTATTTATGAGATATTTATGTGATGATTATTACGATTGCGATAATGATCTGGGTGCTTCTTACCATGTTCTGATGATTGTGGCCAACATACGATCAGCATCTGAGCCATTCTAACAGCGGGATGATACTCACACCGTCGACCTCCTTCATCGGATATCTGTTCCAAGTGATTATCTGTTTAGGGTAATTGTCCATTATCGAAAGGAGAGATCTGAGTTCTCTTTTCCTTGTAGTTTCATTGCTTATATCCACTGATACTTGGTAGTATGATGGCCCTGCATCAGTATGTGCTATGAAATCTACCTCTTTTCCATCGACATCACAAACGTCGACCTTCCCATATCTTCTTTTCAGTTCCAAGAATACAATATTCTCCAGGATGCCGTCCACATCGCTGTCATTGTATCCAACGACACCGTTCCTTATGCCAAGATCGCTGCAGTAGAATTTATCATATGTGCGCAGATAATCTTTGGTTTTTGAATCATATCTTCTTGCCCTGTAGAATAACAATGCGGATTCCAATATTGAGATATAATTATCCACTGTTTCAGGCGACGTTCTGTATCCTGAACTTGTAAGGTAGTCGGAAGCACTCCTCACAGATGTGCGATGTCCGATATTCTTCATTAAAAATCTGTTAAGATTCGTCATTAAAGCAGGATTTCTGATCTGATTCCTGTTGATCACATCCTTGATGAATACAGTGTTGAACGTACCGTCAATCATCATATCTGTAATCCTGTCATCTTCCATCAATGCAACGGCCGGAAGACTGCCTAAACGGATATATCTGTCCAGCATTTCCTCGTCAGATGATGTGTCTTTCACTTCCTTCCTGAAATCCTTGAATTCTGCGAATGACAACGGATAGACCTGGATCTCAATGTATCTCCCTGACAGTCTTGTGGACAGTTCTGACGAGAACATATCTGAATTTGAACCTGTGATGTATACATCCATGCCTAAAGCGAAGAAAGTCCCTATTGCTTTTTCCCATTGTGATATGTCCTGAATCTCATCAATAAATACAATGTTGTTATGTGATAATCCTACCTTTGATGATACGTCATCTATGAGTTCAGTGTAAGTGGGAGCGACACCTTTCTTTTCAATATCGATCTTTCTGTGATATATATTGCCGATTCCTTTGGATCTGAGTTCATCTACATACATGTCCATCAAAGTGGTTTTTCCGCATCTGCGCATGCCCGTTATCACTTTTACAGCAGGTACTTTTTTGCTTCTTCTGAGAAGTTCCATGTATGTTTCACGAATGATGTATTTTGACATATTGATAAATCATATATTATATGATATTTAAATAGTATTATTTTGACTAGTTATAACTTATCAAATTTCAATATTCGAAATCGAAGAATCAGATAAAATTGTGAAAAACAGCATAAAAATACACGATTCTGAAATCGAACATAAATAGAACGATTGCTATTCAGAAATAATGTTCGCAGATGCCTGTGAGAAAGCGATGAGGTACACATTCCCTATTGTGGTTTCAGCACGTAATGTCGACGGTACAACGATATCGAGTGTTGGATCCATGGTCGTCATCAACAGAGAAGGGTGGTTCATGACCGCTGGTCATCTTTTCGTACTGGGAAAGAAACAACAGGATGATGCGAAAAAGATGAAAGAGATCGATGAAGGCATCAAAGCAGGTACATTACCTGCGGATACCAAATACAATCCCAAATGGATTACCAACCATTCCATTTGGTGCCCTTGGAACGGTGTGAAAGTGTCTGAAGCCCAGGTATTCCCTGACATTGATATCGCTATCGGCAAGTTCATCGGATTCAAACCCGAAATGGTGAAAGAATACCCTGTATTCAAGGATCCGAGTACTTTGCGTGTAGGAACATCGCTGTGTCGTATCGGATTCCCGTTCAACGGAAAGGCCGCAACGATCTATGATGAGGAGAAAGGAGTATTCACTTTCGTTAAGGGTGCGTTCCCGTTCACAGTGTTCGCCAACGACGGCATATTCACACGCAGTGTGCTTATGGGAGAAGATAAGACATCAGGCATCAAGAAATTATACTTGGAGACGTCAACTCCCGGACTCAAAGGACAGTCTGGTGGGCCGATATTCGATCGCAAAGGGTATGTTGTTGCCATGCAGGCACATACTGCGAATCTGGAATTGGGATTCTCTCCTGTCACCGTATCACCTGACGGGACAAAGACAGTCGAGAATCAGTTCTTGAACGTAGGACACGGAATACATGTGGAGACGATTACAAAACTGCTTGATGTGAAGCACATAAGATATGAGTCTGAGAAGGATCAGGACGGATTCAGAATCGTCGGTTGATTTCGATGTTAATCAAGACGGCAAACAATCATTTGTATTTGTTCACCAACAGTTTTATTTCCATTTTTAAAATTGGAATGTGATTTTCGATAATATCCCACAAGATTACATTGTCATTTTTTCCATAATTGTGTGCAATAAAATCTCTGAATCTGCATACTTTATTCCAATCCACGACATCACTGACAGAACATAACCATTCTGAAATTCTTTTAACACATTCTCCGATTTGCATCAAAGAAAAAGCACAACTCATGTTATATGCGTCATTGGAAAGAAATTCATCGATATCGTCTCCGAATTGTTCTTTGAATAATTCAATCCTATCACAGTAAAAGATGATGTCTTCTAAGATAGACAATGTTTCTTCATCCATAGATCAATACCTCATCAGCAATCATATTTTGATAGAATCTGTCTTTACGAAGCGTTCTTTTACTGACGACATCTACTTTTCCGAATACGGACTCCAACTCTTCAATAAACGACATATATTCAAAATAGTCAACAAGATTTCCAGGTTCGATAGAAAAGTCATAGTCGCTATCTCTACTCGAATCTCCTCTTGCCCTAGAACCGAATAAACAAACCTTATTCACACCATATTTTTTTGCAATCGGCGTTACAATCATTGAAATCTCTTGGATTGTATATTCCATATGTCCACAAATACAACACTGTTCTTTTAAATATATGTTTTATCTTGAGTTGCACACTTGAAAGTTCTACTGTCTTTTTAAGGCAATCATCGATTGTAATCACGTCGAGAAAAGCCTCAGATTTGCTGATACGATAAGAAAAGGGACATTTACTATACTGTTTCAATTCATCGAATCGATACCATACTTCCCGTTGATATAAAACAATAAATAAACTTCTTTAACAATCCCTGATCTGTTCAAAATACGGAAGGATGAGATGTTCAAGATAAAACTGGCCAACATAATGATCAGATAATCGTCCCACATCTCAATGATGTGAAGATTCGGCCTCTTTCAACACTGCATCATACCTTTTCATTAAGTACTCAAATCGTTATCTGTACAGTATGCAGGTCATTCAGATAGATGGGTTGAAGTTCGAGGGGCCTAGGATCCTTGACAAAGACGAGATTCCAAATGTTCCGGCAATAGCATTGATCATGACGGAAGCAGGTGAGGGATTCAAGATAATGAGCATCCTTCACGGTGAAAAGATAGCCGATGTCATCATCAACAGTCCGAAACGTGATTGCTGGATGAAACATGCATATCATGGAAACATCGACATCTATCTTTGTACTGATGATATGCCCGAAGACAAAAGAGAGGAATTCCGTATCAAAGGCATAGAAAGAAGAAAGGACGTCATATTCTGCGACGAGCTTCCCCGTGTCGTAGATGATTGGTGATATGTTCGGTGTTTTCCGAATGAGATGAAGATATCTGGCTTTCATTTTTATGAAAATCTGATGTTCCACCTCCCTCTGTTCTATTTATATACTCTTTGAATGTAATCAGTATCGATAAGATGGGAGCACCGGGAGACATTTACGAAAGGGAACTGAAGTATCTGTTATCAGGCGAAGAGAAGAACATCCAGAAGATGGTGAAGACCTGCAATCCGAAGGAGAAGATGGCATATGAGAAGATGCTCACTGATCCGTTCGTTGTGATAAGAGCAGCAGGTTCATTGGGTGTGGATCTTGTCGCACTGAGATGGGATTTCTCATTCCCTATCGAAGTGAAGAGTTCTATAGATGAGACTATGCATTTCAGCAGATCACAGCGCCTTACGGAACAGGCGGACAGAATGAAAGAGGAATGCGCCAGATCGCATCTTCTTCCCGTTTATGCTATGAGACTCAAAGGCTTCAAAGGAGATCCGTGGAGGATATTCGCACTTCCGATGGATGAACAGCTCAAAGGCAATATGGGCCTGTTGCAAAGGAAAATACCGACGATCAAAGTGAATGACAACGGCAACTACATCATGAAATGGAGCGACGGTATGAAACTGAGCGATTTCATCGATTATGTGTCATTAAATATGTGAGAACGCCGTCAGCACTCATAGGGCTCATCACGAATCAGCCTCTTAATTCAATCTTCATCCGGACATTCTCATCTTTCGTAATGTCAGTGTATATTAATAGTGCTTTTCCGATGTTCAGAATATGTCCGAAAGGGAGGATTCAGCCTCAGAAAAGTTCAACTGTTCTGTTACTGAAAGAGCATCATTCGAGGCCGGCATCAAGACGGCCACCATCTATCATCAGTTCGTAGGTTCACCTGTTTCCTTAAAGACAGTTGTAACGCTTGAAAAAGCAATTGAGAATGCCATCCTCACTCAGCCTTATGTTAAATCTGTCGATGTGAAGATTGATCGTTCTGTATTACCCGAGATGGTCGATGAATTCAGCTATGTGTCGCTGACGGGTGATATGATCGATGCGGTTGTTGTCATATTGATTGATGGAGTCGAAGTAAAAGCTGAGATGAGATATGATGATGAACTTCAATACCCTCTGATGTATATCTCCGAAGTGAAGATTTAATACGCATTTGATGATAATGAAACATGTCCGTCGCAAAGTATCTGAACGGCAACGAATTTCAGGTTAGGAAGAAGATTGAACCTGATTCAGATGTAATAACAAAGACACTTCTTGAGGATCAGAGCAGGACAGTTGTGTTTTCAGACATCAACGGCGGAAAGGCTGTCGGCAATCTGTTCTCCACCAGGGAGAAGGTCGCAGATGCAATGAACATACAGCCTGATGAGATTGTGAAGGTGCTGATCGATGCTGTTGACAATCCTTGTGATGTGAATGTAGTGAAAGATCCCATATTCAGAAGTAACAGCATCGATGTGAACCTGTTGAATCTTCCGATCTGCAGATATTATCCCGGAGACGGCGGCAGATACATCACATCCGGAATTATTGTCGCTGAATACGACGGAAAGAAGAACGTCTCATTCCACAGGATGATGGTCATGGACAAGGATCATTTCGCTGTGCGTCTCGTCCCGAGACATCTCTATAAGATGTATGAGGAAGCGAAGAACAAGGGTGAAGAGCTGAGGATTGCAATATGTGTCGGGGCTAGACCCGAAGTATTGCTTGCTGCAGCGACCTCTACGGCCTATGAGACTGATGAGATGACCATCGCATCGTCTCTGTGCAAGAAGACGTCAGGAAAGCCCCTTTCCGTCGGTTATACCGACAATGGATTGTTGGTGCCATCCGAATGCGATTATGTTTTCGAAGGAAGGATCACGCTTGAAACCACTGAAGAGGGACCGTTCGTTGATATCACAGGAACATATGACTACATCAGAGAACAGCCTGTGATAGCTATAGACAAGATTTGGACATGCGATGATCCTTATTTCCATTTCATCGTGCCCGGTGCTTCCGAACACTATCTGTTCATGGGGTTGCCCAGGGAACCGATGATATACATCGCGGTGAGAGATGCAATAAAGAATGTGTGCTCCGTACGTCTCACAGAGGGCGGATGCTGTTGGCTCAACGGCATAGTATCAATAAAGAAAAAGAAAGATAATGACGGAAAGAAGGCAGGATTAGCTGCTCTTGAAGGTCACAAATCCATGAAGAATGTCATCATCGTGGATGATGATGTCGATATCTTTGATGACAGACAGGTGGAATGGGCAATTGCAACAAGATTTCAGGCAACTAACATCATAACATTGCCCAATTCGAAAGGTTCATCATTGGATCCCAGCGCAGATGACAGCATAACATGCAAAGTTGTCATAGATGCGACCATGCCGTTGAATGACAGGGAAAAATTCATCAAAGCTTCATTCTGAATTCTCTGTCTTTTTAGTGACAGTGAAAACGTTGGCATCACCGATGCGGATGTAGTCCATGGTATCCACCAACTTCTTGACCATATGGATGCCGAAACCTCCGATGCTCCATTCACTCACATCATGCCCTATAATGACCTCACTCCTTTGAACAGGATCGAATTTCACTCCGGTATCATAGAATGTTATTTTGATGATATTATCGACATATCTGCAGAACACAGTAACTTTTCCTTCATTATCCGGATATGCATAGGAACATATGTTGACGAACAGTTCCTCGACAACAACATCCATTTTCTTTACATTCTTTTGCGGACATCCTTCAGAAATGAGACAATTGTCAACGAATTCTATCAATCTATCCAGATTGGAGGTTTCAGCATCCACAGTGATCTCACTGATCATGGATCTGTTAACCCTGAGATTGAACATAGTGATGTCATCGGACATCTCATTGCCTTCTACAAAGGATCTTATGTCCTCCCTGACTGCTCTGACTGTATCCTCGGCTGAACAGTCCAGGGAATTCAATTTAGACAGCAGACGTTCGCTGCCGTACATTGTACCGTCCGCCCTCATAGCTTCGGTGACACCGTCTGTAAAAATGAAGAGTGAATCTCCATCCTGTAATTTGTACACAGAAGTATGGTATTTTACAAAATCCATGGAACCGAGGAGCATACCCTTCTTTTGTTCCATCTTTTTGTATTCTCCGCTTTTGTTCCTGATCAAGGGAGCCGGATGGCCTGCATCGGAATGATAAAGCATTCCTGTGTCCACATCCAATATCCCAATCCATACAGTTACGAACTGTTCAGTCTCATTGTTCTTGCAAAGTTCCTTGTTCGCAGCATCCATTATCTTTGAAGGATCATTCTCGACAATTGCAATCGCTTTCAATGTTGCTTTCGCTTTCATCATGAACATTGCTGCCAACAACCCTTTGTCGGACACGTCAGCGACAGTGATGAACAATAGATTATGCTTTATTTCGAAGAAATCGTAGAAGTCACCACACATCTCGATAGCGGAATCCATAATGCCGTGATAATCCAATGTTCTGGAGCATTTGAACTCCGAAGGGACGACACTCAGTTGGATCTTGTGTGCCAGAGACAGATCCACCATGTTCTTTTCATTGATTCTTGATTTTTTGACATATCCCATATTTACAAAATAAATCATAATTGACAAGATGAACAGGATCAAAGAGATTATCGTATCGATAATCATGCCGTTTGCATTATTTTTCGGATTGAAAATCAGCCAAAGAACCGCGAATACTATTATCGCGATGATGGATACGGTCAGAATAGGCGCATTTTCTATCTTCTTACGGAACAGATAGAGAATGCATCCAATAACACAGAAGATCAGAATCAACATGGATGACAGCATCATCATTTCTATATTCTCGTTGTCATCTTGTATAAGATATAGCAACGTCGACAGCAATCCGAAAATCGAAGTTGTGATGCAAAGTTTCCATCCTCCTACAAACGATGCGATGATGATGATTACATTGACGATGAGGAATGTGTAGCACATGATGTCTGTCGATATGTCCATTATTGCCGGTATTGCGGCCAATATTCCGAACAGTATCATCATTGGAACAAAATCGCGTGCTGTGTAATCGTTATTATTCACTTTGTTGAATTCGTCAGTATACATTGTGATGACGATTATCAACATGGATATGACATAGAATGTGAGTTGAGTGCACAATCTGCTGACAACATCGATGATTTCTTCATCAGGATATAACTGTGGTGCTTTTAGGATCACCAATGTGATGTTGGCTATGACCAATATCACCAATGTAGATATGACGAATGGCAGTATTGTGTTCTTTCTCGGTTTATTTATAATGTTCAAATCGATCATACTGTCACTCTGAGATTATTAAGTCCGAATGAGTAACGGTAGTCGATGTTCTTTGCAACCGCACGTACCGTTCTGATACCCAAATGGTCCTCCGATCTTTCATTCAAAGGATTGAACATCCTGCCGTCATCTCTCATCCTGAATATCACATCTTCATCTTTAATGATGACGCGGATATCGATATAATGTTCCTTTTTATCATCGAATGCATGCTGAATGACATTCCCAGCCATCTCCTCAATGCACAATGAGATACGATGAATCTTTTCAGTCGGAATGTTCCTGTCCCTGATCATCTCCGACATTCTGTCCGCAAGCCCCATGACCTCACCTATGTCATTTCTTATCGATACATCGCATGCAAGATTAACTTCGAATTCATCATCCTTCAGCATGAGAAGATCCTCCAATTTTCTCGGGAAATGCTTGGCCTTATACCACAGAACAGCAGCAATGGTAAGCAAAGACAATATGTCTGCCAGGAAGAAGGATATCCATGTTCCAGCCAGACCAATGATCGGAGTCAATGCGAAAGAGAACAGAAGTACATATCCGATTCCACGTGTTAAAGATATGACTGTTGAGAGTAAGAAATTGCCCAATGACTGGTACAAGTATAGGAAAATAAGACATACTGTAGAGGTGGGCTGTGACAATGCAAAATATCTCAAACACTCTGCTGCCATACCGACATCCCCATTGCCTTTTATGAACAAAACTGCAACAGCATCTGCGAATACGAAAAGAAGTATCCCAGCAATCAAAGAGACAATGAAGCCGGAAATCAAACATGATCTTAAAGAATCAGAGAGGGAACGTTTATCCCTCTCGCCATAGAAGAGACTGCACATCATTGCGATCATGATTCCGTACCCAGTGGATATCGCAATGAGGAATTGGTAGACATTGGTCTGTACGGACAATGCCAATACTGCTGCCGAACCTGCAAATGACATCAAAAACGCATTCAGAAAGAAGTTCTTGAATGTCTGAGCGCCTCTGTTGAT
Organism: Candidatus Methanarcanum sp.; assembly: GCA_045600635.1. Classification (GTDB taxonomy): domain Archaea; phylum Thermoplasmatota; class Thermoplasmata; order Methanomassiliicoccales; family Methanomethylophilaceae; genus Methanarcanum. Next base: position 39,673 of record JAZRYJ010000033.1, on the reverse strand, counting down.
TGCAGTCGGCAAACCGGCTTTACATATCTCCTTCAATTCGATTTTTGAATCTTTAGGTTTACTGAATCTCAACATCTTATTCTTCTTCAGGAAGTGTAAACAACATACGGCTATACCGGCGACATTACTCAATGCTACAGCTATCCCTATTCCATATAGGCCCATATCCGTATTCTTCACGATGAAGACAGCTGCCAATGTGTTAATGACTACAATAGTTGCCATGGATATGAGTGAAAGTTTCTGACTGCCATCCATCCTCATATACAGAAGCATGTTCTGTGCAAGAAGAAATGGGATTCCTGAGATGCTGAGACCTTTGATGTACGATGCTGTTTTGTCTGATATCTCAGGTGAAGCGCCGAACAAATCAGCGAAAGCATCAGCGCAAAAGAAGAATACTATCGTGTAAATTATACCTGTCAGAAGGGACCACATCATCACTATTGTAAAGTTATTGGCGACCTTGCTGCTTTCCCCTCTTCCAATGTATTTTGCACAGACGATTGTTCCGCCGTTACTGAATATACCTGCAATTGCAGCAACAATTATCAGAACAGGAGATGCCAATCCGAATGCGGTCAGGTCATCAGGTCCAAGCATATTCCCGACAATCAAACCGTTTATGACCATGCTCAATGTCGCTGTGAGTGTCACGAGTATTGTGACGGCGATGTGGCCTCTGAGAATCCTTCTGACGAGGTACGGATTGGTATCCATGTTTTCATTCCAGTTTCAGCACATCTGTGAGGCCTGTTTCTGTAAATATTTCCATGACGAGATCCGGAACGTTCCTTATGACGAGTTTACCTTCGACCTTTCTCATTTTCTTCTCAAGCGAAAGTATGACTCTCAATCCCGCACTTGAGATGTAGATCGTCTTCTGGAGATCGATGATTATCGATCTTACATCATCGGTGACGATCTTATTGATATCATTCTCGAATACTGGGGCAGTCGTTCTGTCGAGTTTGCCTTCGATATAAGCTACGACCTCGTTCCCGTTCTTAGTAATCTGCATTCTTATTCCCCCTCTATCAATATTCTGAAGTAACGAAGCTGTGCCTCGTTCAATATTATCTTAACCGGTTTAATCTGTGTGGATGCCGCACCCATCAGGATCTGTTTGTCGCGCCAGAGCTGATATGTCTCACTCTGCAATTTGTGATACATCACAGGACCGCAAAGTTTACGCTCGAATTTGTATATTAGCAGCGGATTCTCCTCGCAAAGGTGTTTCTTCAAGCATTCGCACATTTTCTTGCTGTCGATATCATCCGGACATTCCATCATCTCAATGAAGAACTCATAACAAGACGGTGTGACATCAGTGTTCGGGTTGACAGTGAAATCCACGAATGTGAATCCCATGTCTTTTGCTGTCTTCTCCATCGTTTTTCTTAATGCCGGTTCGTATGTCTTCTCACCGTTAAGGTTGATGCACATATCCATTCTGTACATGTATTCCAGTGTAGGCAGTTTTCCATAGAATCCGGTCACACGCATCGCATCGCGCGTACGGTAACGGTACAATCCCGATTTTGTAGTGATTATTATCTCGTATTCTCCACCAATTTCAACTTCATCCAGATCCTTTGTTTTCGTAGGATCATCTTCGCCTAATGGAAGGAATTCGATGTAGATATCTGTAACAGGAACCATATTCGGATTGTCCAATTCATAAGGCACAGTGAATACTCCCTCTGATGCGGACACACCACTCATAACTACAGGTAAATCACCGGTATATCTGTCGCGTATTTTGTTCAGGTACGATGTAAACGTCCCCGTAGCTATACCAATCAACATTTTGATGTCAGGCCATATCCTTCTGGCTAATGTGTTATCGATACCAGCAGAGAATATCTTTCTGAGTTCGGCAGCGCGTTCCGGCATTGGTTTTAATTCAGATTCCAATTTGCTCCTTACCTCATCTGACATACGTATTCCTGAATTGATCTTTCCGGATTCGATATCATCACACAGCATCTGCCAATTCTTTTCAACGTAGTAGAACAAATCAAGGAGGAAAGTCATGAAAGATGTCGATATCGCCCTTACTGACTTTTCAGAGAGTCCGTATCTTGCGTGAAGATATCTGGAATCCGTCTGCTGGCTCGGTATTGATGCTTCAGTCGGGGATGTGAATGCAGAATCGAAATTCTCACGGCGATACATTTCACACTGAGATGATATGCCGGCATACCTCTTACCTGCTATCTCCGACATACCAGAGGCTTCCATGATGCACATCATCTTACCGTTGAAGAGGTCATCGCCGAATCTCTCATGACCAAGTGCAACAGAATATCTGAATGTATGGGAAGTGAACTGTTTCATCGATATCGAGGACATCGGAATCTTCTTTGGATTGCCCATAGTCCCTGATGATCTGTTGTACTGTGCTACGCCGTATACCGAATGCAGATTCTTCTCGCCGTTTATCTCACGGACTACATATTCAGCATAATCATCGTATACACTGAAAGGTACAAGTTTCTTGTAATCATCAATCGTTTTCACGTCAGAAAATCTTCTGAGCTTCCCGTATTCCGTATCTTTGTTGTCATTAAGAATTTCGAACAGTACTTTCTGTACTTCATCCATAGGATTGTCCTTAATCTTCCTCATACTGGATAGTAGTTCGATACCGGGTGCAGCCATTTCAGTTAATGTTGCCTTTACATCGGAATCTTTTGTCATTGAGCAACTATCGACCTGCGATTATTTATCTTAATCTGAAATGATAATTGGGATCAATACCACTTTCTGTATCTGTCGATCGTCTCATCTCTCTTGGGACCTATACTGACGAGACTGACCGGGATCTTGGTGTATCTCTCTATGAATTCTATGTATATCTTCATATTCTTCGGAAGACTGTCATATCCTTTCTTCACAAGGTTCATTGTATCACCCCATGACTTCCATCCGTCCAATTCCTCGTAAACGGGTTCTGCTCTGTTCAGCTTTGCGATTGATGCAGGGAAATGTTTCTCGATCTTCCCGTCTATCTTGTATCCGGTACATACGTAGATCTTATCATAATCATTCAGTACATCCAATTTGGTTATCGCCCAGTGTGTGAATCCGCAGAGTCTTGCCGAATGTTCTGCAACGACCAGATCCAACCATCCGCATCTCCTTCCGCGTCCTGTTGTTACACCGAATTCGCCACCCTTCTTCTGAAGGATCTCCATCTCTTCAGATTCCAATTCTGTTACGAACGGGCCCTCTCCCACACGTGTCGTATATGCTTTCAGACAGCCGACTACGTCACCGATCCTGTTAGGTGCCACTCCTGATCCTGAGCAGATCCCGCCTCCTATGGTGGATGACGATGTCACATACGGATATGTCCCGTGATCGATATCCAGCATTGCACCCTGGGCGCCTTCGAAAAGAATATTCTTGCCTTTATCGAGCAATTCATTGATCAAAACCGAAGTGTCGCAGATGTACTTTCCGAACATCTCATTCCATCTGGCGAATTTGTCACAGAATTTCTCTGTGGTGCAGTTGCATTCTTCGGCATGGAACATCCTAAGCTGCTCTTTTTTCAACGGAACCGTTGATTCGGATTTCTCAGCAACGAGTTCAGGTTCGAGTATATCTCCGGCCCTGAATCCGATCCTGGCAACTTTATCCTGGTATGTCGGTCCGATACCTTTCTTCGTAGTTCCGACGGATTTCTTGCCCTTAAATGCTTCCTCAGCACCGTCCAGTTTCATATGGTACTTCTGAATCAGATGGGCCCTGTCAGAGATGCGAAGGCCGTCAATAGAAAGACCGGCATCTGTGATCTGTTTCATTTCCTCAGCCATATCGTCCATGTTAAGGACGACACCGTTCCCGATTATCGCCAATTTATCTTTTCTGAGGATACCTGAAGGCAATGAATGGAGTTTGAACACATTGTCACCGATGACGATGGTGTGGCCTGCGTTGTTCCCTCCTTGGAAACGGACTACAGCATCAGCTTTCTCCGCAAGATAATCTGTGATCTTTCCTTTTCCTTCATCTCCCCATTGGGCTCCGATAATCGCTAGACTGGGCATGGTTGATGATATGGTTCGACGGATATTTAGGTTATCGTTTTTACAAGTCAGAACTTTCAGCAAAAAGAAATGGTAACAATGAGTATTCGGTATCCCGGATCTGATACTGGATACATATTCAACAATTCATTACAGTATTCACAATATCTGATGGCTTCTCCACATATTTGATACCATATTCCTTGCAGTTATCCAATGTTATGCCGAAACCGTATGTTGCCGCTATGAAACGTACTCCCGACTTCTCAGCGGCGACCTTGTCATTGAATCCGTCACCGATCATCAGTGTATCATCCGGAGATACACCTGTCTCCTCCATACACATCCTGATCATCTCAGCTTTGGATCTGTTGCCGTTCTGGATGGAACCGTGTGCTGCATCGAAGTAATCGTAGATGCCTATCTTCTTCAGGGTATTGATCGCATATTTTTCTAACGTCATCGTTGCAAGACCCATCTTGTATCCCTTTGAATGCAATTCCTTTATCACATCAATGATACCTTCGAATTCCTTCGACATCGCATGTCCCTTTTCCTCATATTTGGATCTGAAGAATCTGACAGCTTCATCGATCTCTTCGGGATCGGAGATGTGAAGCATAGCTGAAAGATTATCTGGAAGGAATCCAACGAAATACGACCAGAATTCCTCATCCAGCATGTCCGCATGTCCGTAATGCAATAACGTCTCACGATAACAATACAACATGGAGGGCCATGAATCACAAATAGTACCGTCCATGTCGAAGACGATAAGTTTGATCATCGCATCTCCTCCGATACTTCCCGGTATACGCTCATTATCTCTTTCAACGACAGTTCCGTCTTGAACGCTGTCGGTGACATGTGTGTCTTCGATGTTCTTCCGTATTCATTCATCCTTTCAATGAAACTGTCGAAATTAGGTGTTGTCACCTTGAGATATGATGAGAACTCACTCATATCATAGAGCAATGGGATTTCATCGATCTCATTCCTCCAGAGATCTAACATCTTATCGCATTTCTTTACTGCGGAAACGCCCTGAGGATCCATTATGTTCAAATGATCGATATCGAACAGCTTCCCGCCCCAGAACGGGCCGTAAACATGTTTCTCATCCTTTTCTTTGGAATAGGATCTCTCCAATGTCTTGGGGTCGAATGCGAAATAGACCAATGAATCCAACGCCTCATCAGCGTTTCCCGCACCGTCCATTACCTGGATGTATGTTCTGAAATAGTGGTCAGCGCTGAAAGATAACATCGGTCTCAATCCTTTATCGAATTTAGCCATCTCTCTGGCCATCGTGCCGATGAGTATTCTCAATCCGGCCTCATGGCACATCACACCTCTAAGAGGACGTACTTGATACCTTCTTTCGCATTTCTGCCTGTGCGCACCTGCCAAAGGTGCCGCATCCGTTGCTGTTACGGCGAGATATCCGTGTCTTCTGACCCCCTGTATCGCAGAGTGAAGAAAAGGCATCGGAGAACCGAAAGGATCAATGTCGATGTAATCGTAGATATTCTCCGCTAATAATGAATGCAGATTCCTGTTGGAAGCTGTGCAATTCGTGAGATTGTTTATCCTGATGTTCTCTTCGATAAACGGCATCGCATACGCACTGATGTCGTTCGCGGTAACGATCGTTTTTGGAGCCTCATTAGCTATCCTGACGGCCCTGGATCCTGTCGCTGTCATGGCATCCGCGACCTTCATCTCTTTATCGAAAGCGCGCAGGAACATGACGCTGATGTCCCTGTTGAAAGCCATCGTCTCATTGAAGAAAACGGAACCGTTGATCTTGCCCGGTCCGCCGGAAGAATGATCCTCGGGCACTACAAGCAATGTGGATCCCTCTTTCAATTGAACGGAGGGCATCAGATGTTTTCCCCGTTCATCAAACGTACGATCTTGTACGGCAGAAGGTTGCGGTTTGTAGGTGTTACTTCAAGGATTCTCACATCATCCCTTCTTCTGATATCCTGAAGAAGCGGGTTCCTTGATTTCTTATGAAGTGTGATTATCATCGGCTTATCCACATCAAGTGAGTCCTTCACGGTCTGACAGAACAGTTCGCTCTCGACCTCCATCTTCCCGACTTCATCAATAACAATGATGTCGCAATTCTCACATGCGTCCTTGATTGCTTTGACACCTATCTCTTCAAGCTTCTTGATGTCTACGCCGATCTTCCCGACCATGATCTTGCTTTCGATGTCGGTATGTGCAAATGTCTCCTTCTCGCCAGTGAGGAGATTCCTTGTGGTAAAACCTATACGGTATCTTCCCTGAACAATCGGCTCATTTATCATCCCGCCGATCTTCAATTCCTCATCACCAAGCATATCTATGACGTTGAGTAATGCAGTTGTCTTTCCTGCACCCGGAAGACCAGTAATGCCGATTTTTATATCGGATATCATTTAGCACCTAACAACCTTATATCGCGTTCCGCCTATTAAAGGAATACCTATTTTTGCGCGTTAATTGGGTGTGAATTACCTCATTTTTAATGCTGAACATGCAGAATATGTTCTGATTTTTCATAGTGCAGATTTTTAAACAGAACTTCCATTCGTATTACGGGTGCACATAATGTTCTGCAACAATTGCGGAAAAGAGCTCACAGAGGATGATAAATTCTGTCCTCAATGCGGAGCTGTCGTAACATATTATGAGGAATCTAACCCATCTGGTGAAGAAATGACAAATCGTTATAACACTGAACTCATCATCGTCGGTGCTTTCTGTCTGATCTGGGCCTTGATTGCGATATTCTCATTCGGTTGGATGCTGACCGCAGATATGGCAGGAATGCTGAAAGAACCTGATGTTATCCAACAGATTATGGATGCCGGCGGATACACATATGAAGAGGCCGTACAGCTGATAGATCAATCAATAGGTGCCATCTATGCTGTCGTCGGCGTTATTGTAGCTTCGGGAGTGCTGGCATTGATAGCAGCCATATTCTGTTTCATACGCAGATTCTACATCCTGACACTTATTCTGATAATACTATCATCGATACTGGGATTAGTATTGGTGCTCGGTGTGATCGGATTCGTGTTCGCAGTGCTTGTCTACAACTGGAGAGAGGGATTCAAGGATTACAAACCGGCACATGCGTAGATTCATGATTTCGTTGCAAGCATGAAACCTTGATAATCCATCACGGGGACCTCGATCTTGAACCCTGCCGCCGTCAGGAGCACCTGCACACCGACGGTCCCACGGGGTATCTTCTCAAATAATTCAGGAACTATGAACATCCTTCCTCCGTCACGTACCATGGATGCGACCTTGAAGAAATGTTTGTAAACGTCATTGAGCTTGGAACCTTTCGTATATGCATATATGACGTCGTCACAGATCATCCAGTCGCTATCATCCAATTTGACCTTCTTATTCAGATTGGAGAGGTATGTTCCGTCGTTCGTCACGTACAACGTCTTCTTCTTCCATGACAGGAGATCGTACGGATTCTCATAATCTGTTTTAATCGGAATGGTCCTGAGAGGTTTTTCAGGCTCGAACATAAGTTCGGGATACTTCTCCATTTCACGTAAAAGTTCCAGATCCTTGTACAAAGTGTTCTCGTCTTTGTTGATGAGTTTAACATTGAGAGGATTCGTGATCAGATCTACTGTCTTGAAGAAATGGAACTTCTCATCGGTGATTATCTCATTGGTAAATCTGAAGCTCTTCAAGTTGGACATCATGGTATATGCAGGAAGTAACACTCCATCTGTATCCTCATTGCAAATAAAGTGCTTCATCGCTGCGAATTTCTTAGGGCGATACATCTTATATCTGTCCACATCGAAATGATCCGGATCGATGTATGAATCCAATGCGAGATCAACGATATGATGCCCAAGACATTCATCAAGATATTCACTAATCTGACTGCTCCCCAGTGGTCTTGCGTTCGTCTCGATGAGTACCGGCCCTTTCTCATCCACTTTGTACTCTCCGTGACACGGACCTACTTCAAATCCTGTGGCAGTAAGAACCTTGAACGCATATGATACGAGATCAAACATCACAGTATCGAATTCGCATTGAAGTATCGAACATTCATAGACAACATCATTATCCTTGGTCAGTATCTTATTGTACTTCCAGATGTCGGTGATCATGTGCTTTCCTTTGCAGCTGACAGAATCCACGATATATTCAGTACCTTCAATGAATTCCTGAATGAGCACATCTGTCCCGATACCGTACATATTGAGTCTGTCTTTGAGCACATTGTAATGTTCTACAGCCTCATCAATCGTGTATACAACTTTATTTCCTTCGGAACTTGTATTCTCAGAGAGTTTGATCATCGCTTTCTTCAAATTGTTCTCCTTCCAGAATCTTCTTAATTCCTCCTCCGAAGTGATAGATAATGTCTTGATATAACGGATTCCGGCCTCTTTTAAAGCCTGGTGCATCCCTTTCTTCGTATTGCGCTTGTATATCGTCTCAGGATCGTTGCACAACTTTCCGAGTATCTTGGCCACCCTGTCCGCATATCTCGTTCCCGCTTCAGATCCTGCCACTACGCAGACAACATCGTAATTCTTGAGCTCTTCTACGGCCTTGTCTTTCTCAGGCTCATCCTTCATATACATGAAGATTGCATTGTCTCCCACACGTTTCTTGAAATATTCCACTTCCGAATCGATGGGATACGGGGTATAGAGGATGATCGGCATGAAACCTCTCTTCCATGCTTCTTCAACGTAAAGATATGCCGATGATGATCCGTAAACAATGACCAAGTGTTTCATTGGCTATAGATATAACTTCAACCAATTAATATTCTACCAAAATAACGCGGACTTCATTCATAAAACGTTGAAATATAACGCATTATTTTTAACCGATAGGCGATACAGTCTGACATGGATGAGGCCAGAACATCGATTGGCGGCAGATTGGGATTCATAATAGTCACTGCCAGTGCATCGATCGGACTGGGAAATCTGTGGAGGTTTCCGTATCTTCTTAATGAATACGGCGGAGGCACATTCCTCCTCATCTATATCATTGCAACATTCACATTCGGGCTGATTCTTTTCCTTACCGAAGTGGCCATCGGAAGAAAGACAGGAAAAACGATCGTTGAAGCATTCGGTGACTTATGCAAAAAATACAAATGGTTGAGCATATTCTGCACTGTTGTTCCGTTCATTGTTTTCGGTTATATCGTGCTTATCGGCGGATGGATAATGAGGTATCTTTGCGGATATATCACGGGAGATATCAGCATATTTCAGAATTTCATCGAAAGTGAATCGTTCTACTTTGACTTCATATCCTGTAGCTCGGGTGGCATTCTCAATAATCCGTTCATGTGGATGATACTTTTTACAGTGATCTCGGCCGCTATCATATTTTTCAGTGCGAAAAACGGTATGGAAAAGATTGGAAAGATCTGTCTTCCGATAATGTTCATCATAATGGTCGGATTGGTAATTTTCATCATGACAATACCGGGCATCGGTGACGGATTCGCCAAAATGTTCGTGCCTGATTTCGATAATTTCAATGCAGACGTGATATTGGGTGCTATCGGACAGGTCTTTTTCTCGATGTCGCTCGCCACTGGTTCAATGGTGATGTTCGGATCCTATATGCCTAAAAACTCCAAAATAATCAAGAATGTGTCACTTACAACGGTATTAGAATGCATTGCTGCCATAGTGTGTGGCATGGTCATCGTACCTGTTGTGTTCGCTTTCGGTCCCGGTTTCAATCTTGACGGTACGGGTTTATTGTTCGAAGTATTGCCATTGGTATTCAGCAATATGGATGCCTCACAGTTCATTGGAATAACATTCTTCTTCATGGCCTTCATCGCTGCTTGGACCTCAGGAATCTGTCTTGTTGAAACCATAGTTTCGATACTGAAAGACACTTTCAATATCGACAAGAGGATCGGTGCATTGTTGTCGATGGTGCTTGGTCTGACAGTAGGCACATTATGTTGTCTCAGTTACAGTGTTTGGAATTTCACTGTCGGAGGTATGCATCTTTTAGAGATTCTCGACTATCTTGTGAACAATCTGTTCATGCCACTCGGTGCCATTGCAACCTGTATATTCGTCGGATATATCATCAAACCCAATAGCATCATGGATGAATTGGAATCCAATGGAGAATACATCAATCACAGTTTCTATAACATCATGATCAAATATGTCTGTCCGATATTATTGGCGGTGCTCATGATCACAGGGATACTGTCGAAATTATGAATATGATTGTGTCGTCTTGGCAGTTATCATTGACGTAAGCAAAAAAAATGTCATACAATGATTCATATGACCTCGTACTGTGACAATGATGCGGCCCATCTGCTGTTCCGATTGGCCCCTTCATTAATCAGTATACTATTCGCTTTTAATTCATAAACGATCTTCTTCACTGATAGCGAAAATGGAATTCTGCAGTACGAAATAATCCCCATTCTGTCGTCGAACACCAATATCGATGCGGGGCATAGGCCCTCCAGCATTATGGACGTACGTATGGCCCATATAGGCCTTTTTCAGACTGCATCGCCCGTAGTCAGTTCTGCATATCATCTCAATCCTGTCATTTCTTTGAATCCTACGATCTGCATCGGGATATTGTTCTAGTCCGAAAGAAGATATCCGTTCAAATTGAATTTTCCTTCACATTACGAAGTTGTTCGTAACAAGTTCCAAACCAGTTTGGATATTAACATGATATGATGTTTGGCACATCAGTCTTTTGACCGTCCGTAATAGTACCATCTTGAAATGCCGTTCTTCTCCACAAGAACTGATTCCTGATCGAGTTCCTTCAAAATGTCATCCAAGATGTTGTTGATCTGTTCATCCGATGCACCGAATATCTTGTAGACAAGAACGTCCTCCGATACGGACTGATCGCTCCCCTTGTATCCGCCCTTGCCTTCATGGGACGATATGTATCCTCCGACATAGCGCAGACATATCCCATCTATTGTTTTCTTAGCATCATCGACACTGTATTGAGCGGAACCGTCACGTTTTGTCAACCCTATGTACAGAGCGAACTCGTTACCGTTGATATCGTCCTTATTTCCGGCAATGAAATCCAGACGATTGCTGATCACATCGAACTCATTGTTCTCAGTTTCATTGTCGCGCCTTATTCTGTTAGTAATGTCGTATATCGGCGCAGTGACTCTTCTTTCAATGATGTACGCCACAAAGATGAAAGCGGCCATTATGGCAGATACCGTTATCGCTCTGAAGAAGAATAAGGTTTCACGCGCACGCCCGATATCAGAATCGGCCTTGAACGCCATCAACTCGAAAACCAGATCGATTATGAGCGACAATGCGATAGCGGATATAATTATCATCACGAATGTCCTGTATTTGATAGAACGGAATTCATTCTCCTTGTAAACAATGGGTTTTGATGGCCCGAATATACCGATGACAGCGAATATGATGATGTCGATGATTCCGATGTAATACTTGATGCTGTCATCTATGCCATCCAGGAAAATCACCATGATCGGAGGGAATAATAGCAGCAGATATAGGAAATATCTCCATCTTCCCGATTGTTCGCGGCAGGGCATGCTGGGTGCATGATAGAAGAACGACACCGCTATCAGTACGATCATCCCGAACACCAATGATACCCATATGGCATTGAAGACCATGATCGATGAACTGCTGAGGTATTGGCTGTTGTCGCCGATGAAAATGAATTCGGAAGCACAGTACAGTTCTATTATCATCACGATGACCGTGACGAAGAAGCTCAGCAATCCTCTTGAATCGTAGACATAGTCATTGGAATAAGCCTTCTTGATGGAACGGAAACATCTGTATGAACATAGGGAGATTGCCGAGTAAGACAGGATGTAAAGAATCGCGAACACCGGATCCGAGGTCATCATAGGTGCGATCAATGCTCCCGCAATGATTATGGCGATCGATGCGGCATATCCGCACAATATCCCAAGGACCACAGGCAGAGGACCCAGTACCGCATCCAATCCCTCATCGAATGTGGATGATGCCCAGGATATGGTGATGTATGTAACGAAGAACAATACCGTCAATATTGCGGTCTTGATAGGGAAATATGAATTCCACTTCACAGCATCCGCGAATCCGCTCAATGTATCATCCAGGTGGGTGATGCATATGCGAATACTTATCAATAATCGCTGAAATCATCGAAATAATGGGTCATTCCAACAGCCAATCGATGAGATTCCTGTGGATAATGCCATCCGCCAAAGGGAAAGGGGCTTCATCCAAGGATAACACGGTCTTCGGGAAATTATCCCTTATCTGCTTGTATGATGCCAGCTCCCTCTTCCTCACTTCCGGTGACAGCATGGTCTCTGTCACCTGGAAATAGTCCGTACCTTTGGAATTGCATGCGGTGAAATCCACCTCGCGGTCCTTGAAACAACCGACGTTCACAGAATAACCGCGCCTTATCAGTTCCAAGTAAACTATATTCTCGATCTGTCTGCTGATGTCATCTCCTGCGGAATTCTGTAATACAGCATTCCTGAGGCCGGTGTCGGCTTTGCACTTAAAGTCTGAAGTCCTAATACTTTAAGTGCAACTTTCAGACATTAAGTGCAAGTGGGACTTTAAGTGCAAAGCCCTTAAAGTGCAAAGCCCAATATAGAGGAAATTATTTATATCGAAAATATTCCTAATTTTTCTAGTAACTATGAAAATTAGGAATGAGAGTATCAACGTACCAAGAACGGAATACCTAAAGAAGCTGATAGATTCAATGCATACGACCAGCATAAAGATCGTATCCGGCGTAAGAAGATGCGGCAAATCATATCTCCTTACCACGATATTCCGTGAATATCTCCTTTCCAACGGTGTTGACGAGGATCACATACTGATCTACGACCTTGACGATATGGATAATGAACGCTTCAGAGAACGTCACATCATATATGGTGACATAAAGAACAGAATGATGGATGACGGATGGTACTACATAATAATCGATGAGGTCCAACTGATCGATAAATTCCACGATGTCCTCAACAGTCTGCTTCACAGAAAAAATGCTGACGTATATGTCACCGGCAGTAATTCCAGATTCCTTTCCAGTGACATCGTTACAGAATTCAGAGGCAGGGGGAGCGAGATAAGGCTGAGGCCACTCTCATTCAGCGAGATGAAGGATTTCATCGGCACAGATGATGAGATGGACGTCCTTGGTAAATTGGAACAATACATGATGTACGGCGGCATGCCCGAACTTCTGCAGAAGAGGACAGATGCGGACAAAAGCAATTATCTCAGACATCTTATCGACAGTGTCTATCTCAACGATGTCATCGAAAGGAACAACATCAAATCGGACATGGATCTTGAAAATATAACATCCCTGCTCTGTTCCTGCATAGGTTCAACGATCAGCATAAAGAAGATCACTGACACCTTACAGACAGAGAACGGTTCAGGCATAACCAACAAGACTGTCGGGACATACATCGATGCATTATGCGATTCGTATCTATTCGAATGTGCGAAAAGATTCGATGTACGCGGAAGAAAGTACATCGGCAGCGGATATAAGTACTACATAACAGACGTAGGTCTGAAGAACGCACATGAGAATTTCCGTCAGGCTGACAAAACACACATAATGGAGAACATAGTCTACAACGAACTGCGTTCAAGAGGATTCGATGTGGATGTGGGATCTGTGGATATCTGGGACGGCACACGTATGAAAAACACAGAGGTTGATTTCGTTGCGAACAGAGGACAGAACAGATACTACATCCAATGTGCGTACAGCATCGATGATACTGAAAAAAGAAAGAAGGAGATGCGCCCGTTCAGCAGGATCGATGATGCATTCGCGAAGATCGTCATTACATACGGATACGGAAAGCCGATGCGTGACAATAATGGAATAATCATAATGGGCCTGTATAATTTTCTTACAGATGCGGATTCATTGAACTGAAAGGTAAAGGACAGATAAGAAACTGCATCATCGATGATGATGAATTTTCTTACTTCCTTCTAAGGAAGTATACTGCACCGCCGATCAATGCAACTGCAGCAACAGCACCGGCAACGATGCCGACAATGATTCCGGTGTTATCATCGGAAGGTACAGGATCGAGATTCCAGACAGCCTTGAACATTATGTCTGAATGATTCATTGTCAGGACTGAACCTGTCTGATATATCTCACCGTTGTACGACCATCCACCGAAGGTGTATCCGTCCTTTGTTCCTTTGTAGTCGGGAATGGTGAATTCGCATCCATCCTGTACGCTCATCGTATCAGGTGCATCGGATCCCCCATCCGTGTCAAACGTTACAGTGTGCATGGCAGGTTCCCAGATGGCAACTAATTTCATATCTGAACGGACTTTGACCTTCTCTCCGGGTTGATATGTTGTACCGTTACACATCCATCCTACGAACTTATATCCGTCCTTTGTTCCGAAGTAATCTTCGATAATTATCTCCTTACCGAGGACACATTTGATTGAATCAGGTGCATCTTCGGAACCTCCATTCTCATCATACGAGACTGTGTATATTATGACTGGAGGAGGTGTCGGAGGTGGTGTAGGGGATGATGTCCATTTCGCTGTCAGGGTGGTTTTCGGATTCAGTATCTTCTCTTCGACCGATAATTTGCCATTATGATCATAATACTGTATTTCACCAAGATACAATCCGTCGAACACATATCCTGATTTTACCGGGATTCTCTCAAGTTGATCCGGAAAACTACCGCCGTATTGAGAATACAGGTATTCTTCGATGCCATCGCCGAGATCCAAGACTATGGTGCATAGGATCTTGGTCACACCGCCTTGTTTTTTCAGAACGCAACCATCGGCTAACAAATTTATTACAGTTTTTTCATCTGTACAAAGGGTAACTGTACCGGATATCAATTTTCCATTTTTAAAAAAAATCACATCATCAATTATTGCACTATCTGTCCCTGGGTTAATGGTAACATTCACTATACAATCTTTGAACATCACAACGCCATTGGCAGTGATTGATTCTGACGAAGAAATAATATTTAAATCCATATACGTAGAAGCAGTAATGGCTTCATTAACACAGAGATTTATTAAACTGTCTCCATTGGGCACATCCATTTTTGCTCCGCGAATTGTTATATTTTTATTAAATCCTTCAGGAAGAATTGCATTAACAAGCAATATGAGTTCTTCTCCATCACCTACATCTTTAAACGCATCATCCAAATTGTCGTAATGCTCTGTGCCGTTTTCATTCAGAATGATTGCTTTAACATCATTAGGGACAATTTTTGTAATGCCGTTTTCAATGACCAAAGACGTGTCGCTTGGTTGTGGAATATCAAAATTCTTGCATGAATTCCAAAGGTTGTTTTTACAATAGCTTTTATCACTGAAACCCTCAGCAACACAGTTATCAATCGAAACAGTGAATTTGGGGCCGCATTCAGTATGTATTTCAATAGCAGCCTTATCATACTCCCCTGTAGTTGCACTGTCGGTAAATTTAGTATTTCTGATCTCTACATTAGAGTTTGTGTAGTTTTCATTGTATATCAAAATGGCTTTTCCTATTGATTGAAACTCACATTTATCAACAATCATATTTTTGGAACCATAGCACCAAATTGCGTAATTATCCTCAAGGGGTACAAAAGTACAATTTTCGAACACTGTCAACATCCCGTATGTCCATAGTGTGTTCTCAATCCGTACATTAGAATAATACTCCTTTCCGGATGTCTGGAACCCAGTATAACCTTCATTATTCGTATGCAATGTGAGGTCTTTGAAAGTGATAGTATCGATACTGCCTTCAACATGTCCCTTGGAGTAATTTTTCTTCACAACAGTGCCAAAGCCTTGTCCCGTGATTGAAAGACTGCATCCTCTGAGACTGAAATCCATTACATATTCCTTTTCTGCAGTCAATGTTATCTTAGCCGTATTCTTTCCTTCATCAACTGCATCGTTGACAGCTTCTTTAAGGGTAGTGTAATAATTTCCTGTCTCTTCAACATACACTGTCCTTTCTTCACCATCTGCAGAAGAATCAAAGACAGCAGCTGTCATTACGACCATGATCGATATTACAATTATTGCGATCAAAACATCGCCAGTATGTACTCTCATCCGATTGACCGGATATATTTGCTGTTAATAAGATTTCCCCGTTGATAATCTGTTAAGTGCATAGCAATTCATCATCAACAACTGATCGACCGACAATAATGATATCAAAAGAGGTTCTATGACGAATCGAGTGGAAATCCTGTGAGTGTAATTTGACGCCGCTCCGCGCGTCAAATTACACGTCATGAAAAGCGCTCAGAATCGTTCGCTTGTTATCCTCGACGGAACGCAGTTCCGTCTGCGGAAGAAGACAGCCTCCGCAGTCATTCAGCACAGGCCTAAACTTCTCAGATAGCACATTGAACGGAGATTCCTCCGATCCCTGTACCCTCTCGCTCTGTTCTTCACGGCCTGAATTACGCTGTTTATCCCTTCCATGACGCCGTTGGACATGCCCGAATTGAACCAATTCAGTATCTCGTTGAAGTGGTTGTCCACAAGTTTGATTATGTCCCTCAGAGATCCCAACCCCGTGTGTTCCGCTGCCACCAGCCACGTCACCAGATGGTTCGCGGCATCGTATTTCGATTCGTAGTCCCACGTGTCCCTCAAAGATTCCTTCAGGGAATACACGGTGCCGATGTCCTTATGGGTGTCCATGATCTCATCCACGCGTTTCTTCTGCCATCCGTTCAGATTGCCGTTGTTTCTCAGCAAAAGGAATCTCTGGCCCTTCATATTCGTCGCGTCCTTCAGTCTTCCCGCTTCCCTCAGAAGGTTCCATTCGTGCCTTCTGACACGGTCAACGACCATCGTCATATGCTTCATCACATGGAACCTGTCGTAGGTCACCACGGCATCTGGGAATTCCGCGTCGATGCCGGATTGGAATCCCTTTCCCATGTCGCAGTATATGTACTTTATGTTCTCCGCTTTTCCTCCGCATCCTTCCAGATGCATCCTGAATCTGGTCATGGCCGATGCATTGTTGCCTTCTGTGACGAAAATTATGTTATGGTTTCTGTCGGCGAATATGCTGATGTAGCTGTGGCCGCGTCTGCACGCGGTCTCATCCACATAGAACGAATCCAAATCGCTGAGATCCAGATTCGACATGCATCCGTCCACATATCTGTCCAGCACCCTCCACAGTCTGTGGTCCACGACGTTCAGATACCTTCCGGCCGAACTCACCGGCATTTCCTTCATCAAAGCTATGCTCTTGGCCTCAAAAAGGAGCGTGAAACCGCTCCCTTTCGACGCCCAGGGAACATCCAGCATCTCGATCTTTCCGCATTTCGCACACTTCATTCTGGGGACCTGACAGTGTATGTGGCACTCCATATCGAACAGATCCGAATGCTGCCACTCCCTTTCCTTGCGGTCGTGGCATCTGCGGATGCATCCGCATCCGCATACCGTCTCCGGTATGCCGTCATATACGATACGGATGTCCACACGCGTCTGTTCATCGTTTACATTTACGGAACTCACGCGCCATGGTTCTTCAAGGTGCAGAAGTTTAGTGAAAAGTTTCCCTACATCGCCTAACATCGAAGGTTAATCGCGGTTCAGAAATAACGATTTACCTTCCGATTACATCGTTTCCACTCGATTCGTCGAAGAGGCTCTTTTTGAGTATATTCAATCGATTTTGTTCGTTTTATGTGTTTTTTGATATTTTTCCATTGTTTTTGTTGTTTTCATTTTATTTATTTTTTTCGATAAATATATATATATATTAATAATTAGAAAGACATACATAGCCAGACATTCAAATAGTCGGAAAAATGGTAAAACACTTCCGTTTGACACTCAATTCTTTCGGAAGCGGCCACCCGGGAATAGTGAATTTCGGATGACAACAGCAGATACGGGAATAAGCAATATAAACATCACTGGTAAGAAAAAGCGCGGAAACAACGGAGCGAACAAAGGAACCGTATACAGCCGCATGAGGATCGACAACGATATCGGGAAAAGATTCGGAGAGATACTGATGATGATACTGGCAGCAAAGGGATGGATGAATACAATTCGAAATACAGCAACCGTCTGTATTCCAATTGGCAGAAGATGGCGATCCTTGTTTTCATCACTTACGCCAAGATCTCATTGAATTCAGTGAAGAAGAAACTGGGTATGTACAGCGGATTCATACGGAGCATCGGCCTAAAAAGTATTCCTGACGGTTCTACTTTATGCAAATTCCAGCAGAGCATACCGAAAGAAAGCATTGAGAGCATATTCCCGCAATTCGCATATGCCGTTTCATACGACGGCACATTCATCATTGACAGCACATCTTTTTCCAATTTCAATCGTTCA
Organism: Candidatus Methanarcanum sp.; assembly: GCA_045600635.1. Classification (GTDB taxonomy): domain Archaea; phylum Thermoplasmatota; class Thermoplasmata; order Methanomassiliicoccales; family Methanomethylophilaceae; genus Methanarcanum. The sequence goes on along the minus strand of JAZRYJ010000033.1, from coordinate 21,202 downwards.
GCGCACTATGAATTCAGATGCGACCAGTTCGGTAAGAAGCTTCCGAAACGTACGTTCACCAAACTGTCGATAGTGATCGACAGAGATACGAGGCTGATACTCTCAGCACGTTCATCTGTGGGCAATCGGCATGACATAACATTCATGGAAGAACATCTGGATGATCTTGAATGTACGAATCTGTATCCTTCGTCATTTCTTGCTGACAAAGGATACGATTGTGAAGAACTCCATAGGGAGATCGGAAAAAGACTCGGGTGCAAAGCATACATCCCTGTGCGCAAGCACAGGGAAAGATACGGATTCAGCGAACATGGGATGAATCGGCGCATGATGTCGGAATTGGAAAAGAATCATGAAGCCTGGGTAAGCGTATACGGTTCAAGAAGCGTGATAGAATCAACGAACATGATGGTCAAGAATCTGTGCGATTCATGCATTGCGGAAATCAAAGAAATCACGCGTGAAATCAAAGTATTGCTGAAATGTCTGACTCATAACATCGACAGCCTGTTCCGTTTGGGATTGGATGAGTGGTTCATCGGAGGGTTTCAATGAGACTCAAAACAATTTCTGGATAAAGGAGTGAAGACGCGGGAGACCGCGTCTTTAATGTGTTTTCAGCTCACAATTTCAAAAATAAGAAGTATCAGATCTCATCAACGAGATTCATTTGTGGCTGACCGAAGAATCCTGAGATCTCTCCGTGGTGCATAATGCCGAGTATTTCGCCTGGTATGATACTGTTAATAAGGAACTCCCCTTGACTTATTTCATCCAAACCAAATGTTGCAACAAGCAAATGATGAGGACCTAAATATCCAAGCTGATATGACATTCCTGGCAACATACCTCCGTATTCTCTTGCGAAGGGCACGGCTGCCAATGCTTCCCCTACATTTACAGCAGGAGGCGCAGGCACCTGTCTCGATACTATTGGTGAAGCAACCGCCACATCTTTCTCAAACATCTCATTCATCTTTTGCTTGATTTCATCCATCTCAGCATAGTAGAAGTCTTCAGTCTCTCCTATCTTAATGGAGAACTCCTCTTCCAAAGCTTTCACTTCCGCTTCGTATCTCTCGTTCTCAGCAGCAATTTTCTTCTTATCCCTCTCGATAAGTTCTTTGATGGCTACTATATCGGCCTTGCATTTTTCCAATTGGTTCTGGAGTTCGGTCGCATCTCCGCCGGCCTGTTTAGTAATTCTTATCTTCTCCGCGAGCACAACGACCTTGCTGGCATAGCTGGTATGAGCAGCGGTCGAATCATCGAGCACGCGATAGAGTTGGTCATAAATCTCTTGATGTTCAACCAAGACTGCATGCATTCTTTCGGCCTTCTCATCCTCAAGCTCTGCAATCTTCTGCTCAAGCTCAGCTTTCAATGCCTTTATTTGTTCCCAGCATTCGTGGACATCGACGTCCTTTGTCGCACCCATGATGACGATCCTGTCTCCAGGAATCATATCCTGTGCATCATTGACGTTATCCTGCGATGACGACATCGCAACGCCTGTGAATGCAGTAGCGGCAAGAATAACGACAGCCACAAATGTAATGATTCTGTAGTTTGCCATAGTGTTTTCCTCCCATTTCATATCGGCGACTGCACAGCGGTCACCGACGCCTTAATTTGTTATCCCCTTGTTAAGTATATAATACGTACGCGGGACCACCGAACGACACAACATAAAAAAACGCTAACAATTGTGATTCATACATAAATACGGAAAATGCGATAATCATCTACAAAACTTTCCATCGTGACGATATTGCATAAGTGCCAATACAATTGAAATCATCATATCCAATCATAGCGAAACAAACATTCAGTCTTTCTCTTTAAATACACGGATAATATAAGCGAAGAATATGTCAGCTGACATCGAGACACTCATCAGAAAATATGCGCTGCAGAACGCTGTATTCTTCAAAGGAAAAGCCAATCCGAAATCGATAACAGGCAAGATCCTCGGAGAATGCCCGGAATGGAGGAGCAAAGTCCCTGAATTGAATGAAATCATCAATTCGATCGTCTCGGATGTCAACAATATGCCGTTGGAGGCACAGACGAAGGCATTGGAAGAGTTGGATCCTTCCCTTCTCGTTAAAGAAAAAAAGGAGAGGACATACGAACTTCCCGATCTCAAGAATGTCAACGGAAAAGTGGTCATGAGGATCGCACCCGGACCTTCGGGTCCTCTGCACATCGGCCACACTCGTGTCTCGATACTGAATGACGAATATGTCAAAAGATACGGCGGGAAACTGATCTGCAGGTTCGAAGATACAAATCCTGAGAAGATCGATCCCGACGCATATGATATGATTCCTGAGGATCTTGAATGGATGGGTGTGAATATTACTGATAAGTTCATCCAATCCGAGAGATTCGAGATTTACTACGATCACACGAAGAAACTCATCGAACAGGGTCACGCATACGTCTGCACATGCGATGCGGAGGACTGGAGACAGAAGAAGGAGAACAAACAGGCATGTCCCTGCCGTGAACTTCCTGTTGAAGAGCAGATGGAAAGATACGATAAATTCATGAACGGGGGATACAAGGAAGGAGAAGCCATCGTTGTAGTGAAAACAGCGATAGACCATCCCAATCCTGCAGTAAGGGATTTCGTTGCCCTCAGACTCGTCGATCATCCTCACCCGCTCACAGGCACCAAATACAGAGCATATCCGATGATGAACCTCTCGGTCGCAATAGATGACCATCTCATGGGGATGACCCATGTCATCAGAGGAAAGGATCATTTGAACAACACATTCAGGCAGGAATACATATTCGATTACTTCGGATGGAAGAAACCTGAATACTACCACTACGGATTGGTGAACATTCCCGATACCGTACTCAAGACGTCTCTGATCAAGGAGAGTATCAGGAACGGAGAGTACTCAGGATGGGATGATGTCAGAACAGGAACGGTGAGAGCGCTCAAGAGAAGAGGTATCAGACCTGAAGCGATAAGGAGATACTGGGTGGAGAGCGGTATCAAGCCGATAGACATCCAGTTCTCATGGGATAATCTCTTTGCAATGAACCGCGATGTCATCGACAAGGATTCGAATAGATATTTCTTCGTCGCGGATCCTGTAAAATTAAGCATCGCCGGTGAGGATGCAATCATCGGAAAGGCGCCGCTCCATCCCGATCATCCGGAGAGAGGTAACAGAGAATATTCTCTGTCAGGCGAGAATATCATCTACATATCATCAGAGGATGCAAAGACATTCGAGAATGCAGGTAAAATCAGACTCAAGGATCTCTGCAACATCGACTTCGGTCCTCCTGTGAAATATGCAGGAACGGATGTTTCAATACTGAAGAAAGGATTCAAAGCCGTCCAATGGGTCAGTGAAGATTCAACTCGGGCGAAAATCCTGATGCCGGACGGTACTGTTCTGAACGGACTTGTGGAGAATGCAGCATTAAACGAGAAGAATGACATGGTTCAATTCGAAAGGATCGGATTCGCAAGAATAGAGAACAGGGATCCGAAATCATATACAGCAGTGTTCGCACATCGCTGAACATCCATTCACGACTTATAAGTAGTATCAGATGAATCCAACCATGTACATCGGCAGATATGTGATTTTTCCGTCGACATACAGATTCTTCGTACAAAGGACATACGCCTCGGACACATCTTTCGTATGTTTCTTAATGAATTCATCAAGGGATTTATGCGATTTCTCTGATGATGATTTCACTTCAATCGGTACGACCTTCAATCCTTTTGACATCAGAAAATCCACTTCATAGTAATGTCTGCCATCGGGTTTCAGGAATGTGTGATATCTGGGGATGTGACCTGATGATATCAACGCTTGCGATACTGCATTTTCATAAATATATCCAAGATTCGCAGGCAATCTGCCTTTGATCAATTTCTCATAGATTATATTGTCAGAGAATTGACTGTCATAAAAACAGAGTGTGACAAAAAGCCCTGTATCCTCCAAGAACATCTTAAAAAAAGAGGGATCTAGATTGCCGGACATCCCGATGCGGGGGTCGTTTACATGATAGCAAAACTGCACAGTTTTTGAATCTTTCATCTCTGAAAACACGATTTCCTCTTTGCGCAATCTGTCATTGGGATTCCTGTCCGCAATCCTGTATCTTCTGTTCCCTTTAGATAATTCCGACGGCACCATAAGGAAGTAATCGCCCATTTTTCCGCTTGGATCAATCTTCTTAAAATCATTCACATAAAGCCTGATTATCGATCTTTTTATACGATCTATCTCTTGATAACTTGCTCCGTTGACAAATGCCTCAACAGCTTGCGGCATACCTCCGACAGCGATGTATTCCCTGTATTCGCGCATCAATTTGTTATGAATTATCGGATCCAATTCTTCTCTGTCATTGAAATTATCCTTAAGATAATAAAATGTGCTATTCCCTTTAGCTAAAAGAAATTCCTCGAAATCTAAAGGGTGGAGTTCTAAACATTCCTCCTCACTCGGTATAACAATACCAGTCACATTTTTCTTTATTGATATCAGCGATCCTGTTTCAATAAAATCATAACGCCCATCCTCAACAAGATGTTTGATAGCTTCCCTGGCCCTTTTGAAATTTTGCACTTCGTCGAATATGATGAGTGTGTCTCTTTCTATGAATTCCACACCGCTGTAAAATTGCAATCCGCGATACAGCCTGTTTAGGTCGGACAGGTCTGCAAAAAGATCGGCTATCTCCTTTTTTGCCTTTGAAAAATCTATTCTTAACCAGACCTTATACTCGTTTGCTGCAAATGTTTCTGATATTGTAGTCTTACCTACTCTTCTAGCCCCCTCTATCATTAATGCCGTTTTACCATTAGAACGATATTTCCATTCCAACATCCTTTGATAGAGTTTACGTTTGAATATCATCTGTGTCCCTGAATTTGTGATGTGTAGTATCTACGTTTTCCCAGTATTTTAACTTGTTTATTATGCCGTTACCCCTAAATTTCACACATAATATTATATAATAATTAGATAACAATAAATCTGATAAATAATATGCATTCGAATCAGAATGTCTTAAACATCAGATTGATGAATGCTCCAATGGCGAATGCGACAACGATGGAGACTATTGACACGATCACGGTGTTCTTCTTACCTATCTCCCTTCCCATCACTGCCAATGTTGCAAGACATGGGAGATATATCGACATCACGACACCGTAAACAATGAACATCTGCGGGTTCGCTGTCATTATGTCCATTGCTCCCACAACACTCAGCATTGCGAATGACATCTCCTTTCTCACGATTCCGACGATGAAACAGATTATCACCGTAGGCGGAAGCCCGAGAAGATCCCTTGTCAGCCATGCCATCGGTTCGACGATCGGATCAAGTGCGTTGTAATAGATCAATATCTCAACAATTATTGTTCCTATCACCAACAACGGGACTGCCAGTTTGAAGAAGTCCGCCGATCTCATCCACATCTTGCTAATAACATTTCTTACGGACGGCATCTGCAGTTCAGGCAATTCTATGATGAGATTCGATGGTTCATATTTCAGAGTCCTGTTCAAAATAATCCCTACAATAACGCCCAGTGTTACCAGAATGAGCATTATGCCGATGAACCACGCAACACCTCCATAGTTGGATGTCACACCTGCCATTGTAGCAAGCTGTGCAGAACATGGCACCGCCATGCATATCATTGAACACAGGATTATCTTCTCACGCTTGGAACGCACTGTACGTGTTGCGAGTATCGCTGGCACATTGCATCCCAATCCTACCATCATGGGTATGAATCCGCTGCCGTGCAGACCGAATCTGTGCATCGTCTTATCCAACAGAACAACAGCTCTGGGGAGATATCCTGAGTCCTCCAGTACACCCAGCATGATATAGAAAACCATGATATACGGTATCACAAGACCTAATATCGCCTGGATACTGCTATCTATACCAGTCATTATCGCAGCACCGAAGTCGCCGCCGATCATCCTTCCGAAATCTATCAGACCATTGCTAATACCCAATGTAGCATAGGCAAGATCGATTCCCTCTGCAATGAGACCTCCCACAATAATCAATACGGCGAATGTTACCACGATCACACCGATGAGTATCGGAATACCTGTGGATGGGTTGATGGTCATATCTGAAAGTTTCTCTCTCTTCGAGGGATTCTCCGTCGAACGTTTCATCGTCTCGATGGCAATAGCATGCGCCTCACCGTATCTGTCCCTGGCGATGTGGACCTGCATTGAATCCCTGTGGATCTTTGAGAATGCATCATTCATCTCTTCGATGTCCCTCTTATCCACAATGTTGTCAAGAGATATCCCTTCCAGACACTTCACGGCATGACCTTTGGTCAGCCCGGGATATCTATCCATCAATATCCTTATGTTCTCTTCTATATGATCATCGAACAATGTGATGAAATCTGAAACAGATGCTCTCTTTTCAACTATGGCGTCCAGCAGTTCTTTTACACCGCTCCCTGTCTTGGATGACACTGGGATGACAGGAACACCCAATATCTTCTGTAATTTGACCAAATCAAAATCGTATCTTTTCGATGCTGCATCGATTTTATTCAATGCAACTACAGTCGGCACCCCCAGTTCCAATATTTCCAATGTGAGTACCAGACTGGGTTCGATGTTCGTACCGTCAGCAACTACGACAACGACATCGTTCTCCTTGTCACGAAGCATATCAAGAACGACTTTCTCATCATCTGAATTTACAGTAAGACTGTATGTTCCGGGAAGATCATGACAATGGAGTTCAAGATCATTGACATTGATTGTTGCTTCTTCAAATTCTACAGTAGTTCCAGGGTAATTAGATGATATCACGCCTACTCCGGTGAGTCTGGAGAAAAGACTGGATTTACCTACGTTAGGCTGACCGACCAATGCCACCTGGATCTTCTGCATCAGCACACATCCACAAATACAGACGATGCCATGTCATAATCCAATGCTATCGTCGTTTCGCCGATATTGACCACACGTGCACCTTTGTCAGATATTTTGGAATTCAATTCGATTTCCCTTCCTGGGACGAATCCCATTGAGATCAGTTTCTTTACGAGACCGCTGTCATTGCTTGAGATATGGGATATCATACCTTTGGATGCTATATCCATTGTAGCCACAGTGGTAGTAACTGTGATAACGCCCGTTTTCTCATCGCAGGGATTCGGACATGTCTCACAATCGCCATCTACCTTCGTTCCGATCATGCGGCACATCTTGGAAGCAACTTCTTCGGACATCGCGTGTTCGAAGGCACAGGCGCCTTCATGTGCCACATCGTGATTGACATCAAGAACATCTGTAAGATATCTTTCCATGATGTGATGCTTCCTTCTGAGATTCTTGGCCTCGAACATTCCTTTTTCAGTGAGAGAGACACCTTTGTACTTACGATAGTTTACATAGCCTTCGTCTTTCAGGACATTCAGCATCTCAGTGACACTTGCAGGTGCCACCCCCATGTACTTAGCCAGTTCTGTGGTTTTAACTGTGCCCTGTCCGCTGGTAAGACGGAGGATATTCAACAGATAATCCTCACGGTTGTCAGTGCTCATAATTTTAGGTCATACTAAATCACTATATAAATTTAGGTGAGTCTAAACAAATACAGACGTACAGTTTAATAGGGATCTTATTTTCACACGAATGATGACATCGAACAGCGAAAGAATATTCACACGCAATTTCACGCTTGATATGGTGGTATCGTTTTGCTGTTCATTGAATTACTTCGTTCTTCTGATCAATATCGTTGGATTTTCCACATCCCAACTGGGAGTTACATCTGCGGAAGCTGGTTTGGCCGCAGGACTGTATGTCATAGGCGGCCTGATCTCCAGGTTGTTATTCGGTAAGTACATCGAGATCGTAGGAAGAAAAAAGATGCTTGTGATCTTCATAGCGCTTACACTGTTGATGTCCTTCGCTTATTTCGGAGTGACGAATATCATTCTGCTTTATATCATCCGCTTTGCACACGGCACATTATACGGAATGGCGAGCACATGTACATCCGATATCGCTGCTAAACTCATTCCTCCCTCACGCAGAGGTGAGGGATTGGGGTACTTCTATCTCAGTGTGACATTGTCTATGGCAATAGGCCCATTCATAGGATTGGAATTGGGGAGATTGGGTGATTACAATCTAGTGTTCTCTGTCGGTGTTGTGATGTACACTATCGCATTGGCAGCTTCGTTATTATTGCATGTCAAAGATGAGACATACACTGAAGAACAGAGAGCAGTGGCCAGCAAGTTTACGTTGAAAGGTTTGATCCATGTTCCCGCAATACCTTACGGCATTGTAGCGATGATATTCTACTTCAGTTATTCAGGTGTTCTGTCATTCATCGCGACATATTCCGAAGAGGTGGATCTTATTGAAGCATCAACATTCTTCTATCTCGCCGTATCACTCGGTACATTGATATCAAGATTCACAACAGGCAAAATCTATGATGCGAGAGGCCCGAATATAATCATCATCCCCGGATACATTGCATTCTTCCTTGCAATGCTCGCATTCTCGATGGCGTCAGAAGCTGCATTGTTCCTTGTCTCAGGTTTCTTCATGGGATTCGGAATATCGATAATCTATGCGATCTGTCAGGCTATTGTTGTTGACAAGAGCACGCCCAAGGAATACGGTGTGGCGACATCCACTTACGCTTCCCTGACCGATCTGGGAACAGGATTGGGGCCGATGTTCCTCGGCCTTTTACTGCCGATAACAGGATTCAGGTGCCTTTACATGATCTGCGCATTCATCAGCCTGCTCAGTTTGGTAGTGTATTGGATCATTCACGGACACAATGCATTTAGAAAAACACATATGTGCAATCAGTGATAAAGATCACTCGGATTTCTTTTTGGCAGCAGCTCTCTCTTCCCTTTCGAGTCTGCGTGCTTCCCTGTTCTGTTCCTTGGTTATCCTGATTTCCTCTTCCTTCTTTGCAGTGTCGATGTCCATTTCCTCACGTTCTTTGACACCGAGTTCTCTGCGCTCCTCTATCTTCTTTTCAGAATCGTTTATAATGTTGACAGATTCCTCTACTGCATCAAAGAACTGTTTTGCTTCAACAGGAGGTACAAAACTAGGGTCGTCAGCATAAAGATTCCAAAAGAACTGTCCTATCTCCATCAGATTCAGATCGATCTTATCCTGTTCATCAACAATCAATTTCTGGAGATCGCTCACATCCGATTTCTCAGAATGCTTGCTCTTCATATGATCAACTTTATTCCCGATTTGTATGCCGATTCCCATAGAATTCCCTTCTTATCACACCGTATATAAACTGTATTTAAAATAGTGTTGTTCAGCGATGATCGCAACAACCCAGTTTATAAACCATAACAAAGAAGTCTTTATTAAGACGAAAGCATAACTGAGGACTGCATCTAGCTTTGTTGAGTGCTATCCCAAATCCCAAAGTTCTCGCATCCCAGCTAGATGCACTTCATTTCTTCAGAAATAATTCATCAGGCGTGAGTACGATGATATTCTCACCAGGTACGGAATTAACAGATTGCAGTCTTTTCGAATTGAGATCCCCATCCCAAATGAATCTGTTGCACTCAGATGCTTTCTTCGTTATCGTTCCGCCGTTATCAATGATGAACTGGGCGATACGAATGCCCAATTCCAATCTTGAATTCTCGAATGACTCTGAAAGAGAGAACACGATACCGGACAATTCACCTGATTTGGGTTGAGAATTACATATGGAATTGAATTTCTCCATCCTTGACTTTTTCAGTGTATTGTAGTAGATCACTTCTGATTCCACAACTGCACCGTTGCCACAGATCTCCAGCAATTTCTCGATGGTAGTGTTCTCTTCTTTGCAGATATATTCCAATATCCTGATGCATGTCTTAGCTTCGGCGTTTGATTCCTTTGAATCGTAGGGGATGTTGAATGTTTTCGCTATATTCTTGAGTCCGTACGATGGAATATCGGCATAGTTCCTTACAATTGTGAATATGTCATACGCTCTGCATCTGATCGGACTCTGTCCGACAGTCCTGTCCATACAGCACAGATATCTGAATGTGGACTCGGGAGAATGCGTTATGTATATGCCTTCAGGCCAATCGAATACACTTGCGATCTGGGGCCTCACATCTTTGTATTTAGGAGCATCCTTGATCTTCTCATAATCCGTCCTGATTATTTTCTTCGCACGTCCCGTAGGCTTACTGGCCTTAATGAAGATCTGCTTGTTAAGTTCGATCTTGAATTTCTCATTGGAAACAACATAACCGAACATGCACAACTCGCAATGCAATCCGAAATCTCTGGTACATTCCGAGTCAAAAGAGATGATCTTCATCGATTCTGTATCATTGATGAGGTTTAAAAAATCGATTGAAAAATAATATACATTGATCACAGTGCTGTATGTATGGAAAACCAATTCTCAGAATTGATAAAGAAAAGATATTCCGTGAGGAAATACAGCAGCAAACCGGTTGAAGAAGAGAAATTGAAAATGGTCCTGGAAGCAGGAAGGATCGCTCCGACAGCAAAGAATGTCCAACCTTTCAGGATATATGTTCTGAAATCAAAGGAATCTATGGAAAAGATCAGAACTATAACTCCGATGGCATTTGATGCACCTATGATGCTGATGGTCGCCGGAAAGTTAAATGAGACATGGAAGAGCCCGTTCGGAGGCAGGGATCACACATGTACTGATTGCGCCATAATCACCGACCACATGATGCTGCAGGCAGAATCATTAGGTCTTGGTACATGTTGGGTGGGATGGTTCGATCCCAAGGCGATACACGATGCCTTCAGCCTGCCTGATGATGAAGAAGTAATCGATCTTCTTCCTATCGGATACAGAGCTGATGACTGCGAACCCGGTCCGATGCACAGCAAGAGAAAATCCTTCGATGAGATAGTCAAGGAGCTGTAAGTTTGTACAGATGCAGGATAACCGTCATCAGAAAGGCATGTTACAAGGATCTCATGGAAAGATATGAGAGTCCGATAGAGCATGCATGCGATCTGAAGGAGGGCATGGTATTCATTTCCGAGAACGGTAGAATGCCGGAAGGGATGTGTGAATCCGCTTGGTTCTCGATTCAGCCGTTCGTGATGATACTTGCCAATGGCGGTAGCGACATCTATGACGGATGGATGAAGGATAAGAACAGTGCGATGATCTCGTGCAATGACGGATTCAGACCCGTCTCGTTCTACATTGAAAAAATTATAGGATAAAAATCGAGGGGAATATCCCCTCTGTTTTTCGCTTACGCGATCTTCTTTCCTGCGTCAGGTCCAGCACTCTCGTTCCAGATCTCCGCTACATCGAATTCCCAAAGTGCGAAGCATGGGAGTTTGACTGCCGCCATATTCTCCTTCATTTTCTCAAATGCAGGTCCTGAATCAGAACGTTTTGCATTTTTGAGAACGAGTTCGAATGATTTAGGTCCGGCTGCAATGACCATTGCTGCTTTCCCATTCGCTTTAAGATTCTCTGCTGTCCTCTTCATGAGGATCTCTCCAACTCCGACCTTGTCGCCTGCGATGTAAAGTGAACCGCATACGATGGCGTGAGGCTGTCCGTTTGCTGATGTTGTGACAAGCAATTTTGCTGTTGCTTTGTCTGCTGCCAAATCTGCAATATCTTTTGGAACTGCGACCATTTTTTCACCTTGTTACAATTACCGAAATCGTCCGATATAAATAATTCCTTAAAAATAGTTTAAAAACAGTATTTGAACAACCAAAAAACCAGTATTCTACCAATAACAACGTAAATATGGACGCACCCATTAACCGGAATTGTGCTGAAAAACGTCGATATGAAGAAAATAATGCCTGTTGTAGCTCTTCTGTTTGCAGCGATGCTATGGGGTCTTCAAGGTGTGACAACAAGAGACCTAAGTCTTAATCTTGACCCTGTGGAGATGTTTGGACTGAGATCAATAATCACTTTGATTGTGCTCGGTGTGATAATGCTGATTTTTAACAGACATCTCTTCACCTTTGACAGAAAATTGATTCCGTTCTTCATTCTGTTCGGTGTCACTAAATTATTTTCAGATACACTTTGTTTTGATGCACAAATCAAACTGAATCTTTCTCTTGCTTCAGTATTATTCGCCACAGAACCATATTTCGTGGCCATAATCTCATATTTCCTTTTCAAGGAGAGACTCACAAAGATACAGGTGATATCGATCTTTGCAGCTTTCTTCGGATGTATGGTAATTTGCGGAATATTCGAAGGATTCTATAATGTGAACCCGATTGGTGTGCTGGAAGGTCTTGGTTCAGGTCTTGTATTCGCCATATACACTGTAAGTATGAAACACGGTGCCAATGTTGATCTGCATCCCGCCACGGCATTGTTCTATACATTTCTGATTTCATTCATTATAACATTGTTCTTCGTTGATTACGAAAGACTGTTCGATTTCACATTCGAGAATACAGTGAATCTGAGGGATGCATTGTTGTTCGGAATATTGTTCACCGTCATCCCTTATTATCTTCAGCTCATAGGATTGAAAAGCTTGTCCGCAACCGTCGCTTCGGTTACGATGCTGTTCAGCACTGTTGTCTCAGCAATAGCGGGATTCTTCTACTACAAGGAACCTGTCACAATTACAGATGTTATCGGAATGCTGATCATCTTCATAGCACTGATGATGATCAACAGTCAGGATGTGAAATACAAAAATATGGAAGAATGACCAGGCATCAGCCTGGTCAGTAAGTTTCAGTTCTTCGAAGCTGCAATGGAGTCATCAACGTACTTCTTCCAGATCTTTTCAAGATCCGGCCTCTGCATGGTCTCCATCACATAGTCGGCAAACTCATTTCCGGTTGCACCGGTATCTCTGCCCGTCATGACGAGCTTCTTCTCGAACTGGGTGCACACATCCAAGGCCATGTTGAGTTTCTTAGCCTTCTCTATCTCTCCGATATGCTCCATCATCATTGCAACGGCCTTGATCATTGAACATGGGTCGGCATACTGCGCCCTTCCTTCAGTGACCATCCTTGGTGCTGAACCGTGAATGGCCTCAAACATCGCATATCTCTTTCCGAGATTTGCCGAACCAGCAGTACCTACACCGCCCTGAATCTGTGCCGCTTCATCTGTGATGATATCGCCGTAAAGATTGGGAAGAACGAATACTTTAAAGTTCGATCTCCTGGCAGGGTCGATCAGTTTTGCTGTTGTGATATCGATAAACCAGTCATCCCATTTAACTTCAGGATAATCCTTTGCGACCTTTTCAGCGATTGAAAGGAATTTGCCGTCAGTAGTCTTGACGATGTTGGCTTTTGTCACAAGTGAAACATAGTTCTTCCCTGTTTTCTTCGCGTGCTCGAACCCCGCACGGATTATCCTCTCAGTTCCCTGTGTCGTAGCAACACAGAAATCCATTGCAAGATCATCAGTGACATTCACTCCGTCAGAACCGAGAGCGTATGAACCCTCTGTGTTCTCTCTGTAAAAGACCCAATCAATCCCCAACTCAGGAACTGATACCGGCCTAACATTCGCAAAGAGATCCAATTCCTTCCTCATCGCAACATTGGCCGATTCGATGTTCGGCCAAGGATCTCCTTTCTTCGGTGTAGTTGTCGGCCCTTTGAGAATAACATGACATTCTTTCAATTGTGCCAGTGTATCATCGGGTATCGCTTTCATGACCTCGACACGTCTCTCTATGGTAAGACCGTCTATCTGTCTGATCTCCGCCTTCCCTGCATTGATCTTATCTGCAAGAAGGAATTCCATGACGCGCTGTGCCGATGCACAGATGTATGGTCCGATTCCGTCCCCTCCGCATACACCGATGATGAGCTTATCCAATTTGGAAAAATCCAACCAATCTCCCTCTTTCTTGAGGACTTCAACTCTGCTGAGCTGTTTTCTGAGAAGATCCCCGAAATGCTCCTGAGCTTTTTTAATGGCCTGTTCATCTACCATTTGACTACCTGCGCGTAGTATATGCGCACGATATTAAATCATTAGCCATAGATGGAAAAAGTATCATTCGAGGAACGATGAAAAATCATTCTTGTTAAGAACCTCGATCATGCTATCAGCCATCTCATTGACACCAGAAGATGGAAGGAAGAACAGAGCACAGAACATCTCCATGACACTTATCAGCTCCATATGATAATCGTTCCTCGTCTCGTACCGGATTCTTGCAATAAAATTTGTAATAGAACCAAACAGTGCCAGAGTATTAGATCTTATAATTTCATCGGTCATATTCACACCGAGTTTTGATATTTCATCCTTCACCCATTGATTGACAGGGATCATTATCTTGGATGTGATATTCCAATTGCTTAATGCAATGTGTAGCAATTCCGCAGAACGTTCGTCTGTGACAGAAATGTGAAGTGCCACACCTAATGGAAAACCCATAACAAGGATGTGATTCTCCCCATGTTGAATCATCTTCTTTGACATCTCGAGAGCAAGATTGTACTTATCAAGAATTATCGCCTCGAAGATCTCTTCTTTGCTTGCAAAAATATTGTAAAGGCTGCCTATGAGAATACCTGATTTCAATGCTATCTGGCGCATTGTGGTTTTCTCATACCCCTGTGCTCTGAACAATTTGTATGTTTCAGACATGATCTTCTTCGTGAGCTCCTGTCTATGCTCCGATTGAGTTTTTTTGTCTGATTTACCTAGCAAGCACTTCACCGAACAGTGAGATTGAATCATAGTATTTGAACATGTTCAATTTTTATTCCGAATAATGTCGATTTATATAGGAATAAACAACATTTTATATCATAGTTTTTGAACACGTTCAAATAGCGTTATATACTTTCCTTCTATTACTTTCTCTATTAACGGTGGACATTATGTTCGATAAAATAGCTGACTTCATTCTGAAGCATTCCAAGGCCATCATAGTCGTATGGATCGTTCTCCTCATCGCATCAGCATATCCTGCAATGCACCTCGGAGAAGTGATGAAATACGACCTCACAAAAATGGCAGATTCAAATTCTGAATCTACAAAAGGGATGCAATTGATGACAGAAGAATTCATCAAAGGTGACGTTCCAAGTGGAAATTCGATGCAGATCATATTGATTGAATACGAATACTGGGACGAAGATGTTGCAAAATCATTCGTAGAATATATCGAAAAGAATATCAAGCGCGAAGGAAAAGCCACAGGGGTCATCAATCTTAATGAATTGGGCGGTCAAATCGAAGTAAATCCTGGAGCAATCCTTGCCTGTGTAACATATAGAGACCTGACAACTAAAGAAATCCAGGATGATACGCCAAACCTAAGGAATTACATTAACGATTGTAAGAACGAATTCTTCAAAAAGACCATAGAGGAAGGTAAAGCTATCCCGTTGAAGACATATGTCACTGGATCTCCTGCTATCTCGTACGATATGGAGACAAACGCCCTTAGTGATATTTCCAAGATCGACCCGTTCACCGTACTTCTGATCTTGATACTCGTAGGTCTGTTCTTCAGATCGATCATTACATCTGCAACGCCTCCGGTCACAATCGGTATCGCATTCGCCATCACAGCATGTCTGATTTTCTTCATCGGACAGGCATTCAATATATTCTTCATCACAGAAATGATGATACTTGTAGCAATGATGGGTGCCGGATGTGATTATTGTATCTTTATCATCTCCCGTTACAAAGAAGAACTGAAAACAGGAAAGAATCATCATGATGCATTACGTGAATCTATAATATGGGCCGGAGAATCGATCGCAACATCTGGATGTACCGTTATCATCGGTTTCGGTGCAATGGCGATCTGTTCATACCAAATGGTCTCATTAATGGGACTCTGTCTTGCATTAGGAATCCTCGTAGCATTGCTTGCAGCCCTCACACTCATTCCTTCCGTTATCAATGTTGTCGGAGAAAAGATCTTCTGGCCTTCAAAGATGGATACATTCAAAGAGGGCGGAAAGGTCATGAACGGCTGGTACGGATGGTTCAGCAGACTCGGAAAAAGATACTTCCACTGGTCCGCTAAATTCTCACTTAAACACGCATGGGCAATCGTGATAGTCGCCATTTTGATCACGGCCCCTGCAGCGTACCTCACCTTAACGAACCCGACATCATATGATATGATCAGTTCTATGCAATCAGGTGAGTCCGGAGATGGTCTCAATAAACTCGGAGTATACGCAGATTCTGGTATGATCATGCCCAATTATGCTGTGATCGAATATAACCATCCAATTGGTAACGTTACATATGAGGAATTGATTCCCGGATACACAGTCGGTACAATAGTGTGGACAGAAGAATTCCTGTCGGATGACAGTGCTAAGTTGAAAGAATTGAAAAGAGATATAACCAAGGCCGACGATGATAATATCGGCACCATCTCAAGCCTTAATATATGGAATGATATCGTAAAAGAAGCCAGAGATCGTGCGAAAATATTCGGAATTACCGATGATTTCCTGATATATGAACTGATGAAATCAAGTGGTGAAATACCGGATCAGGTAATAGAATATCTGGAAACAGTTGCAAAAGTCAAAGGCTGGACGACAAATTTAGGTATAATAGATGCCACAAAATTATTCGATAACGCTGGTCCATATTTCGATTACATGATAAATTGCAACCTCACCCTTGCGGTAGGAGGAGAATTCTCACACCACGATAAGGAAATTGGCGGCACGTATGATGCTAACATCATTAAGATGAGTATCACAACTGAATCCAAAGCCATGTCAATCAGATCCATGGAGACCATAGATAAGATCGGTTCAGTCCTCAATGACTTTGTTAAGAAAAACACTGATACCGTCACTGCCAAATACTTCACGGGAAGCCCCGTTATGATGAATGAGATATCACATGTATTCAGCGGTGAATTCAGGATCATCGAGATCGTCGTAGTCATATTGATATTGATACTGTTGTTCTTCGTAATGAAATCCTATCTCATCCCAATAAGGTCCATTGTGACGATCCTGATGAGTATAACTTGGACGTTGGCTTTGACATACTTCATTTTCGTCAATATCATGGGCGGAGAACTTTCATGGATGGCTCCGATGCTGTTGCTTGTGATATGTCTCGGTCTGGGAATGGACTATGATATCCTTCTCACGACCCGTATCAAAGAAAACGTCACGAAAGGAATGAGCAATGATGATGCAATATACCACGCTGTCACCAGCACAGGTTCAATCATCACCATTTGTGGCCTCATTATGGGAGGAGCGTTCGGAACACTCATGTTGTCAAGCATGGAGTTGCTCTCTGAATTCGGATTTGCTCTTTGTTTTGCTATCCTTGTTGATGCATTGGTCATAAGGACGTATGTCGTTCCTGCCGTCATGCATCTTCTGGGAGATTGGAACTGGAAATGTCCTAAGTTCCTTAAATCTAAGATAAAAACCGCAGAATAAATCCATTTCCGGCCTTCGGGCCGGCATTACTTTTATTTTCAATTCATACATCACTGTGGTTATGGATACTGTCCGTCTCAACAAATACATCGCTGATTCAGGTTACTGCAGCAGACGCGAGGCTGACAGACTCATTGATGAAGGAAAAGTCACTGTTGACGGAAGGACACCTGAGAAAGGAGAGAAGGTGACATCCGACAACATCATTATTGTCAACGGAAAAAAGATCAAAAGGGAAGAAGAGACCATACTTCTTGTATTCAACAAACCTCCGGGTATCACATGCACAACGTCTTCCGATGATGGTACGAATGTCATAAAATACCTCAATTATCCGAAAAGAATCTATTATATCGGAAGACTGGACAAATATTCTGAGGGCTTGTTGCTGATGACCAATCGTGGTGAGCTTGTGAACGGAGTCATGAGGTCCAGATACAATCATGAGAAAGAGTACATCGTTACCGTAGACACGACCGTGAATGATGTTCTTCTCAGAAAACTCTATAGTGGTATGGAATTGGATGAAGGAGAATATGCGAAACCGTGCTTCGCCGAAAAGATTGCACGCAACAAGTTCAGAATGATAATCACACAGGGTCTTAACAGACAGATCAGAAGGATGTGTGAGAAATGCGGATGCCGTGTCACAAAACTCAAACGTGTACGCATTGCAGATATAGAATTGGGTGATCTCCCTGTCGGTGAATACAGAAGAGCCACCAAAGAGGAACTGAAAACCCTTCAGGATATGGTCGGCGACTAATGTTTTATATGAAAAGCGCTCTCATTTCTCTGTAAGAGTGATTCCATTGATTGTCGGATTTGATAACGATCTTTATCTCAGGAAACAGTCCGAGCACATCAGGGATCGCATCGCTCAGTTCGGAGGAAAACTATATCTTGAATTCGGCGGAAAACTGTTCGATGATTATCATGCATCCAGGGTTCTGCCTGGTTTCCAACCGGACAGTAAGATCTCGATGTTGATGAAACTTAAGGATGATGCTGAAGCCATCATCGCAATCAATTCCAATGACATTGAAAAGAACAAGATACGCGGTGATCTGGGCATAACGTATGATCTTGAGGTCATGAGGATGATCGATTCATTCGAAGCACGCGGAATTACAGTATCAGGTATTGTCCTCACTCAATACAGTGAACAGCGTGCTGCGAAGATCTTCGAGAAAAGACTCAAGGATCAGGGACTGAAGGTATACCATCATTACATGATAGAAGGGTATCCCGCCAACATACCTCTGATCGTAAGTGAGAAAGGTTTCGGAAAGAATGATTATATCAGAACAACAAAACCTTTAGTCATTGTCACAGCACCCGGTCCAGGAAGCGGAAAGATGGCTGTCTGCCTATCCCAATTGTATCACGACAACAAAAAAGGAAAGAAAGCAGGATATGCCAAATTCGAGACGTTCCCGATATGGAATCTTTCGCTGACACATCCGGTGAATATCGCATATGAGGCTGCCACAGCCGATCTGAATGACAAGAATATGATAGATCCGTTCCACATGGATGCTTACGGTGAAGCTGCTGTCAACTACAACAGGGATGTGGAGGTATTCCCAGTATTGAATGCAATGTTGCAGAAGATAATGAAAGAATCCCCGTACAAATCACCAACCGATATGGGTGTCAACATGGCAGGCTACTGCATCATAGACGAGGATACTGTGAACAGAGCTGCCAATGAAGAAATCATTAGACGTTACATGAATGCACTCCGTGAAAGAAAACAGGGCATCATTGGGGACCAGATCGTAACAAAGATAGATCTTCTGATGAAACAGCTGAATCTGAAGGAAGAGGACAGAAAGGTTATACATGCAGTAAGAGAGAAAGCAAAGAAACTGGATGTTCCTATCGCTGCAATAGAACTGCCGGACGGAAGAATTATTACTGGTAAAGGCGGAACATTGCTCGGAGCATCATCTGCAATGATCTTGAACGCCCTGAAAGAATTGGCGGACATACCGGATGAAGTGAAACTGATAGAGCCAGAGTTCATAAAACCGGTTCAAAAGCTGAAGATCAATCTCGGTAACAAGAACAAGACTCTCACACTCGATGAGGTGCTCATTGCATTATCCATTTATGCGAATAAAGATGAGAATGCCGCTAAAGCTCTTTCACAGTTGCCCAAATTGAAAGGATGCGAAGTACATCTTTCCATAATCCCCAATGCTGTGAACGAAACGACATACAGAAAACTGGGTGTCAATCTGACATGCGAGCCAAAATATCAGACCGCCTGCATGTACCAGTACTGATTTTTAAGAATTCATGGCGGACGAGGGGGGATTCGAACCCCCGGCTTACAGCTTAGGAGGCTGTCGCCATATCCAAGCTAGGCCACTCGTCCTTGGAACTGGATAAAGAGTTTGGGATAAAAGGTTTGGGGAGAGAGATTCACTCTTTCTTCTTTGCTGCCGGTTTCTTGGCAGGTGCTTTCTTTGCTGCCGGTTTCTTGGCAGGTGCATCTTCTTTTGCTTCTGCTTTCTTTGCTGGAGCTTTCTTCTCTTTCTTCACTGCGTCAGATGCAGGTGCCTTTGACCATACTTCCACGAGTTCGATTGTGTCTACACCGAATGCTTCTCTCATATCGCTGACGATCTTGAATTTCATCATCGGCCATTCCTGACTGAATTTGACGATATCAGGGAGGAAGATCGAAACTTTATCATCGCCGTATGCAAATGAGAATCCGTCAGATGTTCCGAATGACATCTCAACAATTGCCTTTGCTTTTGCATCCTGGTCTTTGACAACCTCAGTCACTGTGAATGTGTATTTGAGATCCTTTCCTGCGAGTGGATTGTTGAAATCGACCTTCACACGTCCCGCTCCTGCTGACATAACAACACCTGTCTTGTTACCGAGTTTGACTTCAAGACCAGGGTAAGGGTTGATCTCTTTTTTGTAGAATTCTCTGATCGGGTAGACCTCGACGAGCTTGGGATCCCTTGCACCTGCTGCATCAGCAGATGCGATCTCAACTGTGACCTCTTTGCCGACAGTAGCATTCGTGATTGCCTCGTCGAGTGCTTTGAAGAGTTTACCTGATCCTACGATGTATGCCATCGGGGCATATGTGTATTTCTCATTGTAGAATCCTGCATCCTTTGCTGCCGCCTCTGAAGTTGTATCATAAAGTCTGTCGATATCTGCGATGTATGCGTTGTAATCAATGCGAACTATGTCGCCCTTGTTGAATGCCATGTTATCACCTTGCAGCATTCGCTGCTATTGCCTCCTGCTAACAACATGATTGATTTAAATGATTTGGTATTTTTACACATCAGTTTATAATACTTTCTACTTATTGATAAAAATATTTATAAACTGATCTTCAAAACATCATCCGCGATTATTTCCTGACTTTTCCTTTAAAACGGTTAACTTTAAAAAGGAGATTGATATCTCTGGATTACCTTAATGCCACCTTTGCATAGCCCGGTAGTGCGCCTGACTTGTAATCATGAGGTCCTGAGTTCGAATCTCAGAGGTGGCTCCATCCCCATCATTCGTTTGCTTTCTTCGGTGTATTTCTGTGTTGTAATGCAAAAGGGTAGTCTCATTGAAACCCTCGTGTAAACAATTTTCACTTTAGATCTGACGTACTCTGTTTTTACGTATTTTTCGAGTTTTTTTTTCTCCTGCTCTTCCTATGTTTTTTCACTGTTTTTCTTATTTTCATTTTATTTATTTTTT